>LSNO01000127.1 GCA_002082305.1 SAR324 cluster bacterium SAR324-CTD7B | reverse complement strand
CGGCAAATAAAAATGACAGAAATTATTAAAGATTTAGCGACAGAGAAAACTGTCAATGGAATTAAAATCCCAAAACGACCCAAAATAAAACAGGGTGCATTTCAAATTTATACCGGAGAAGGCAAGGGCAAAAGTACAGCTTCGCTTGGACTGATGCTGCGTGCGCTGGGTTCAGGAATGCACGTTTATTATGTGCGGATGCTCAAACCGCGCTGGAAAACAGGCGAGTTGAAACTCTGTCCGGAAAATTTTCACCCAAACCTGACTTTCCGCAATGTTCCGCATTATTGGGCCCTTTGTGTAAGCAAAACAATTCCTGAAGATGTGGAAACGATGAAAGAAAAAATGGAACCTGAAATGGAAGATCTGCACGAACAGGTAAAGTCTGGAAAGTACGACCTCATTATTGCCGATGAGATTAATTATTGTATTTACAGGGGTTTGCTTTCTGTCGAAAAAGCAATTCAAATTGTGGAGGATCGTCCGAAAAATGTGGAGCTGGTCTTTACGGGACGCTATGCACATGAAGAACTTATTGGGCGGGCAGATCTGGTAACTGAAATGAAGAAAATCAAGCACCACTTTGACAAAGGAATTCGTGCCAGAATTGGTATTGAATTTTGATTCATCGGCCTGCTTTAACGTCACTAATATTCTTTAGACCCACTTAAATCTTCAAGCCTGACATTTTAAGAAAATGCTTTTCGCGCGTGTTTATTTTCCTTTTGCCTTAGGCTATGCCATATCCTATTTTTATCGCAATACCAATGCGATAATTGAGAGTGATCTGGTTGATGAACTTGGACTCGGACCTGCTGATTTGGGGCTTTTAACAGGCGCATATTTTTTTTCATTTGCGATTTTTCAGCTGCCTTTGGGTATATTGCTCGACCGTTATGGTCCGCGGCGTACGGAAGCGGTTCTGCTTTTATTTGCCGCATTGGGGGCGTGGATTTTTTCGAAGGCAGATTCACTTTCAGGATTGATCTTGGGCAGATTGCTGATCGGCTTAGGTGTTTCCGCGTGTCTGATGGCAGCATTCAAAGCTTATGTAATCTGGTTTTCCAGTGGACGTTTGCCGATGATCAACGGCTTGCAAATGGTTGCAGGTGGGTTGGGAGCCCTGGTGGCGACTACTCCTTTGCAGAATGTCCTTTCAATCACAGACTGGCGTGGTGTTTTCACGGGTCTTGCCATCATTACAGTTTTTGCTTCACTTTTTTTATGGTTTATTTTACCTGAACATCAAAGTTCTGCTGACAAACATCCTGCAATAAAAACACAGCTCAAAGAAATGGGTCAAATATTCCGCAGCCCGGTTTTTTGGAGCATTGTCCCTTTAACAGCACTTTCCAATGGGTCATTTTTGGCGATTCACGGACTCTGGATTAAACCATGGCTGAGAGATGTTGTGAGTCTTGGTGAGGGGGATTCGACACAACTATTATTCGCAATGACACTGGCTATAATTGCCGGTTATTTTTCACTTGGAATTTTCTCTGAACGGCTTTCTCAGCTTTTTGATATTCGCCCGATTACTGTGGGTGTTTTTGGAATGACTTTATTTTTAACCGCGCAATTTTTCATGGCCTATGGCTGGGCAACAAGTCCTTTGTTACTGGTTGTTCTTTTTGGATTTTTGGGCTCTTCATGCATTTTAACCTTTGCGGGTTTAGCTCAAATTTTTCCAAAAAAATATTCCGGACGTGTTAGTACAATCCTGAATGTGCAGGTTTTTATGGGGGCATTTATTATCCAGTGGGGTATAGGAGCCATCATTGAACTCTGGCCAACTACAGAAATTGGCTATGATCCTGCAAGTTATCAAGTCGCAATTGGTGTACTGGTTTTAATGCAAGCAGCAGGTTTGGTCTGGTATTTATTATCTCAACAACTCATCAAGAAGCAGCCCGAAATGATTTAGCACCTAATTCAATTTTTCAAAGAGACGTGTAATTTCTTTAATTTTTACCGTAGCTTCTTTTTGACTTTTCGAGGTAATTGCGTCATTGACACAGTGCTGCAGGTGGCTTGCTAAAATTCCAGACTCAATTTTACGCATTGCTCCTGTCACTGCTCTGATTTGGGACAGAAGATCCATGCAATATCTACGTTCCTCAATCATAGTTTGAATTCCTCGTACCTGTCCTTCAACCTTTTTCAGGCGAACAAGTTGATTTTCGTGACTTGGATGCATTGTTGACTCCTAAAAAAAGTGAATATTAAATTGGGCTTGCTGAAAGATGAAATTGTTAAATAATACCAATAAGAAAATTATAGATTCAGGATGTCATGTACAAGGGATTCATCTTAAACCGCACAAAATCCTTACTCATATGTTGTTTGATTTTCTCATCCTGCGAGTTATTTTCATTGGGATGCGGCGCCGCTTTCGATTCTTCTGCATTGTCATTCCGGATTAAGTCCGGAATGACAAAAGAAAAACTATTTAGCAACTTGTATTATACCTTATGGGGGTATCAAAAATTTGTCAAGTAAAATCATGGATTCAGTATTCATTAACTTGAGCAATTATATGATTGTGTCATGCCGAGTGTAACTGTCATACTGCCAACCTGGAATCGGGCCGAATGGCTGGAAACAGCAATTGAATCGGTTTTAACACAGACTTTCCGGGATTATGAGCTGATTGTGGTAGATGATGCTTCAACTGATTCTACAGCAGAAATTTTTGAACGCTATTCCGGAAAAATCCGGTGCATTATATTAACAAAAAACCGGGGAGTCAGTGCTGCACGAAATGCTGCTGTTTTAAAAAGCGACAGCGAGTGGATCGCCTTTTTGGACTCAGATGATTATTGGCATCCGGAAAAATTACAAAAGCAAATCGAACAAACCAAAATTCGACAGGGATTTCCGATTCATTTTACTGATGAAATATGGATCAGGAATGGAATCCGGGTCAACCCGAAAAAAAAGCATCAAAAACGGGAGGGCTGGATTTTTCAGCCAAGTCTGGCACTTTGTTTGATGGCTCCTTCAACAGTGCTCCTCCGTCGTGAACTGCTTGAAGTACATGGTATGTTTGATGAAAGACTGCCCGTTTGTGAGGATTATGATCTTTGGCTCCGGCTCTGTGCTCAGCATCCGGCGGCCTTACTGAACGAAAAATTAATGACACGCCACGGAGGACATGCAGACCAGCTTTCACAAAGAGAATGGGGAATTGACCGTTACCGTGTACAGTCAATTAATAAAATTCTGAAAACTGAAATACTTAAACCGGATGACCGATTAGCCGCTATCCGGATGCTCCAGAAAAAATGCCGTATTTTGATTCAGGGTTTCCACAAACGCGATAATATGAAAGAAGTCCGGAACTATGAAAAAATTATCAGCCAATTTTGAATTCACTAAATGAGAACAACATGACAGAAATTAAGACAGATTTTGAAATACGACAAGCCGAAGAAGAGGATGTGCCTGAAATTTTAGAATTGATCAAAGCTCTGGCTGAATTTGAGAATCTCTCTGATGAAGTGGTTGCAACAGAGGAGTTGCTGAAGATAACGCTATTTGGTATAAATTCTCCGGCAGAAGTGCAAATTGCTTACGACAAAAATAAAACCTTGGGCTTTGCATTGTATTTTCGCACGTTTTCTACTTTTTTGGGACGTCCAGGAATTTATCTGGAGGATCTGTATGTGCGGGAAAGCGCCAGAGGAAAAGGCGTTGGAGAAGCATTGCTCCGCCGATTAGCTCAACGGACGCGGGAAATTGGCGGAGGACGTTTGGAATGGTCAGTTCTTAACTGGAATGAAGCGGCAATTAAATTTTATCAGAAAATGGGAGCATCTCCTTTGGATGAATGGACTATGTTCCGGGTGACTGGAAACAAATTGAAGGAGTTGGCTGAAGAGTGATTTTGAATAAGTGATGTATTTTACCAAATATCTCCAAAACGTAAAAGAGTTCTAAACTGTTAACGCTTTTATTTTGATTCCGGCTCTTGCGTTTTTTTGTCCGGCTTTATTTTTGAAGATTCTTCTTTTTTTGCTATGGCTTTGGTTTTTCTCTCTTCTGTTATTTGGTCATAAACTCTTTGCAAAACACGATTTGTCAGACCATGTGAAGTGTCATCTACAAAATCTTTGCATAGTTCTACAGCTTCGTCAATGACAACACTATGGGATAGTTCCGGATGGTGATAAAGTTCATAGGTTGCCAGACGTAATATATTCCGGACAGTGGTGGAAAGACGGTTCAGTTTCCAGTGTTCCAGGTTACGCCGCAAATATCGATCAAGGTGTTTGCGATGCTGGAGCGTCCCTGCTACCAGTTCCCGTGCAAATTCTTTTATTTCCGGACTGGTTTCAAGTTGATCCAAAAAACGATCAGCATGTTTCATGGCTTTACTTTGAAGCAGTTCCGCCTGATAAAGGGCCTGTAGTGCGTATGATCTAGCTTGGTGGCGCATATTTCTCAGGTTGTCAGTGCAACATGTAATTTTTGAACCAGAGCCTGATTGTAACCATGTGATGTCATATTGGCAACAACTCTTCCTCGCAGTGGATATCCAAGCAGATAAAGGTCCCCGATGAGATCAAGTATTTTGTGGCGTACAAACTCATCCGGATAACGTAAGTCTGTATTGATGACCTTTCCCTCATGCATGATTATATGAGAATCAAGATAGCCGCTGCCGACAGTTCCTTTTTTTTGCGCCATGTCAATATTCTCGAAGGTATTGAAAGACCTTGCTGGTGCAATATCACTGTTGAAAGAATCCTTTTCAGAATTAAAGGTTAGTTTTTGCTCTCCAATAGGAGCGTCATAATCAACACGCATTTTAACCTCAAAGCCTTCATACGGTTCCACATAGAGGTGTTTTTCATCCAATTTTTTACGCCCCACCTGAATTGGCTCCAAAACTACAGCATCTTTTGCTGATTCATTCTGATCCAGTATTCCGGCTTCTTTGATAAGTTCACTAAAATCCTTTGCTGAACCGTCAATGTTGGGAATTTCTTCATCGACTTTGGCTAAAACATTGGTTATTCCGGCCATATGTAAAGCAGCCATCAAATGTTCTACTGTCCGTACCAGACGGTTATCACGAGCTAATACAGTCGAGTTTGCACTAAATGATTGCTTTGCCACAGATTGAGAAAAATTTTCTATATTTGTGATATGTGCAGGTAAAGATGTATCATCCAATGTTTGAAAAACAATCCCGGAGTTAGGATCAAGTGGACTTAAAATAACACCGGTGTTTCTACCTGTCAAAAGCCCTTTACCATTCAAAACAACATTGCCTTTCAAGGTTCGCTGGGGACGTTTTGAATCCTGTAATTGTACTGCTCCAGAAGGTATTATGGGATTGATAATCTTTGCTACTTCCAGCAGAGTATCTGAGGCCAGATCTTTGATTTTTTTTGGAGGTTTATTGGAAAGAACAATTGAAATTTTGTCGAGCAAAATTTCAAGGCGCAGTGGTTTTTCCATAAAATCGACAGCACCCAGTTTTATTGCATTTACTGCTGCATCGATGCCCGCGTGTCCGCTCATCATGATTACGGGAATGTCCGGATGAGTTTCACGCAACTGACTGAGAATTGCCATTCCATCCGTTCCAGGGAGCCAGATGTCCAACAGTACCAAAGCCGGAGTTTGTTTCTCCAGTTTTGCATAAAAATCTTCAGAGTCCCTGCAGGACATCACCGGATAGCCTTCATCAGAAAGAACATTTTCAAGTGTCTCCCGAATCGCCGGCTCGTCGTCTACTACGCATATAATTTGTGATTTAGCCATTTAGCACATTATGTCGATGTTTTTTCTGGTTTAACCAGTTCAAAATTGATACTTCAAGCGTTGACCTACTTGAAGTTTTAGTTCGTCGGCACGTCCAGCGTCAATTTCCAGCACAAAATTTCCAGCCACAGGAGGTGTCATTACCGGAGGAATAACTCCGGACTTTGCCGGCTGAACATTCCGGAGAATGTGAGCAATTCTGTGATTATCCAGCCAAATGATATCCAATGGGAACTGCATATCTTTCATCCAAAAACCATGCTGTTTACGTTTTTCAAAGACAAACAACATGCCCCAGCCATTTTCCAGACCAGAACGTTTCCCCAGTCCCAAGCTTCGTTTTTCAACTGTGTCTGCGACTTCGACAGAAATTTTCTTTCCTGTGGAAGTTGTGACAATCGCATGTGCATAATCCTGAACTTCAGCAAATGCAAAGTTACTACCGAAAAAAGGAACAAACCAAAAATAAATAAAAATAGTGCAGAAAAAAAAATGACGCAAAATCAGGCCTCATCATTAGCGAGTTTGGTCAACCGTTTTTTAATCATTTTCTGTTTAAGCAGAGGTAAATGATCAATGAATAAAATACCATTCAAATGGTCGATTTCATGCTGCAGACAAATAGACATCATATCTTCGGCTTCCAGTTTTTTAGAATTTCCGGCAACATCCTGATATTCAATGATTATTTCTTCAGCACGATCAACTTCGGCCCGGAACTCAATCACACTCAAGCAACCTTCTTCAGAGACAGTGGTTCCGGATTTTTCCAGTATTTCAGGATTGATGAAAACATGAGGTTCCCGAAGTTCGGTGTCTTCCTCACCACTTTTTAAATCAATAACAATTATTTGTTTCAGGATACCTGCTTGAATGGCCGCCAAACCTATTCCGCCGGAAAAGTACATTGTTTCCAACATTGATTGTGCGGTTTCATCAAGCTCTTGATCAAAAACTGTTACCGGCTCAGCCTTTTGCCTCAAAACTGAATCTGGAAAAGTATGAATTTCTAAAAGTGCCATTGCTGTCTTCAAACTGAAAATACACAGTTAATTATGGTAATATAGCATTTGTTACCTCGATTTTAACCAAACTGCATCTCAAACACAATCTGTGAAGCATAAAAAACGACACAGAACATGCTTTGTCTTGAGAAGGAAAGTCAGACTGAGCTAGAATTTTACATCATTCACTTCTCAAAAATCTCTTGCCGTAAAAAATGGAACCCACATGAACACCGGATTTTATACGAATCCTATTTACCTTGAACACGATACAGGCTCGCATCCGGAAAACGCTAATCGTTTGAGGGCGATACAAGAAAAACTTGAGTCAGAGGGATTGCTTGAAAGATTAATACTGCAGTCGGGACGTTCTGCGACATCACAGGAAATAAAATTATTGCATTCAGAGAAACTGATTTCAGCTGTCGAAGCTGCGGCTGAAAGCGGAGCCAGAACACTCCACACGCCGGACTGCATTATTTCTGCACAAACTTTTAATGCAGCTGCGCATGCTGTCGGCTCAGTGCTGGACGGAGTTATTGAGGTGGCTGAACGTCGGCTTGATAACGCATTTTGCGCCGTTCGTCCACCGGGGCATCATGCAGAAAATGATTCTGCAATGGGTTTTTGTTTTTTCAACAACATTGCCCTTGCAGCAGAATTTTTGACAAGAGAGATGGGTTTCAAACGGGTTCTGATTTTTGATTTTGATGTTCATCATGGAAACGGAACACAGCATTTTTTTGAAGAACGGGCCGATATATTTTTTGCCAGTATTCATCAGGATCCACGCACAAGTTTTCCGGGAACAGGTTTTGCCCATGAACGCGGAAGTGGCGGAGGTGCCGGATTTACTCTCAATGTTCCCGTTCCTCCAGGAATGGGTGATGAAGAATATTTGCAGATCTTTTATGATCAGGTTCAACCAAAATTGGAGGAATACAAGCCGGATTTTGTCTTAGTTTCTGCCGGATTTGATGCGCACCGCGATGATCCTTTGGCTTCACTTAATCTCACAGAGCGAACTTTTCGGGAGTTGACGAGGGAGTTGAAGCAGTTGGCGGAACAATATGCAGGCGGCAGGATTATGAGTCTGCTGGAAGGAGGTTATGATTTAAACGCCCTCTCGTCATGCGTTCAGGAACACCTGTTGATTTTACATGCAGAGGATTAATTGAACCGAAGTCTTGTTATTTTTCAGCTTCTTCTTCAAACATTTTTTCAGAATTCTTTGGTATTTGATAATTGCTGCTGTAAAGAAAATATGGAATTCCGCCCAACATAAAAACTCCCAGCTGGACAATAATGAAGAGATTGAAAATGTCTGCTCCTCCGGAAAGTCCGGCCAGTTGGTAAAGTGTCTCAAAGGCCGCATGACCGATTCCGATTCCACCCGGGGCAATTGGAATGGCTACGGTGATTAAGCCAATCGGCATTAGAAAAAATTGGGTTGCCAATTCCATTTCTTTAATGCCCACCAAATGTGCAACCTGGAAAAAAATCAGTGCAATTAAAGTGTGAAGGCCTATGGACAAAAATAATGTTAAGAATAAAGTTGTTTTTTGATGCTGATAACTTTTGAATGCGGAATAGACTTTGATGCTGAATTTGCTTGCAGGCAGGCGCTGAAAAAGTCGAAGGAAAGGATCACGACCCTCCTTAAATGGAAACAACACAATTGAATAAAAAAGGACCGTTCCTCCAAATAGAGCAACAATTATCCATGCCAGACTGTGAAGTCGTTCTTGAGAAAGTATTAATTCAAAATTAAAGACTAGTGCAAAAAATGCCATGACAATCAAACCGAACAAACCCACAAACCGGTCAATCAGCAGTGTCATAAACGCTCTGGTACGTCCATCTTCCTCTTGTGCCTTGATCACATAATATCCCTTTACCACGTCTCCAGTCACCGCTCCTGGAAGTGTGGTGTTGAAAAAATTACCAATCCAGGTCAGCACAAAAGTCTGCTTCGGATTTACTTGTATTCCAATCGCACGCAATAATAACCACCAGCGAAATGTCGCCATAGGCACCACTGCCAAAATGAGTATAGCAACCATCATCGCGAGTATTTCCGGAGCATCCCGGAAGAGCATCAATTTTTCAAAATTTAAGCGGCCACTTCGGACTAGGTAAATCAAAATGGTTCCGACGACCACAATTTTGAGTAATATCAGCAGCAGCTTTTTCATTTTAAAATCAAAAATAATTAACGCAAAAAACCAGGATCACCAAAACTCCTCCTGCAGATAGCAGTGTCTTTCGAACCTGGTTACAACTCCAGCAGTATCCCAGAATCAACAATAATGAAAAGCTAATACTGTAAAATAGAGGCCAGACCCAGCCCTGTAATAACCAGGCAGTACCGGCGTACCACAGTCCGTGCATGGTTTCTATCCAGATCGTTCTAAACCCGATTGTGGACTTACATTTCCGGCAACGTCCCTTACTTAAAATAAATGACAATACCGGGATTTTTTCAAACCATTTGAGCTGATGTCCGCAGGAAAAACAAAAAGAACATGCCGGTTTGAATAAATTCAGGGATTGATCCTGGAGTTGCTGTTTCAGGAAAGTGGAAATTTCAGGTGCATTCAACAAACTCAAGCGTCTTGTTTTGTCTGCAAACTGCAGCGGAAGCCGATCAAGGCAAACATTTACAAAACTGCCGATTATCAGTCCCAGTACAGTCCAAAATCCTATTTCAAAATACTGCACTCATGCTCCAGTACCGGCTGTTTTTAGTTGAGGTTTCAGGTTTTTCAAAACTGCTGATATATACGTAAAAAACTGGCAAATTTTGGCAGGCCTTTCTTTGTGGTTCCAGTGAATTTGTATGTTATGACAGTTCCTACAGCAGGTGGATTTCTTCGTTCTTTATTACTGAAACCTGTACCTATACGAAATCTGCGGCCGCTTTCATCAGTCACCAGTAATGAACCCATCATTCCGCTGAATTTGCCTTTTCCGGGTAAAATTTCTACAACTGTGGCTTCTGCATCCTGCCACGGTTTGAGTTTCAGCAAGTCGTCGCTTCTTCCACTGTGATAAAGTGAATCAGCGCGATGCAGCATCAACCCTTCACCACCCTTTGTTACAATTTCATCCAGCATATTCAGCAGAGCATCCTCTGAATTCAGGCGAATTTGAGGTATAGGCTGGAGCCAGGAAATTTTTAGGGTCTCTGTCAATTTCACCATTTTACGGACCCTCCGGGTGAAAGTTCCTGGATGCTCCGGAAGCTCAAATAACATGTAACGAACCTGTCTCCAGTCGTTATGATTTGGCTGAATTTTGCGGACAATTCCTGAAAGCTTTTCAAAAGTTCCTCGTCCCATCCAAAGCTCACCATCCATTAACTGTTCAGGAAAATTTTCTGTGAACCAGTCTGGAGCACTAATTAGTTTGCCGCTGCGAAAATGAAGTTTTTCACCATTCCAAATTGCGCGTACTCCATCCAGTTTTTCACTGACCCACCATTCTGATACATTTTCCTGCTTGTATACCTTTGCCAGCAATGGATCAATATTTTGATCTTTATCATTGGTATCTCCTGCAGCAAGAGGAAAAACACCAATAATAAAAGTGAAAAAAACTAAGATCAGAAGAAGTTGGGAGTATAACGGTTTGTAAAACATTACTGATTTTGAGCAATATGTTTGTCAGTAAATCAAGTCTAAGTTCACCTACATGAGAAAAATCAGGATGTATAGATAAATTTTTATCAGGAGTTAGTTTTCACTAGCTAACTTCCAGAGATTTTGGCAACAGGAAGCGATCCAGCAATTCATTGGCAAGACGTATGTAACCAGTTGCACCGGCTGAATTCAAGTGACGCTGTATCACATCTATTCCTAAAGAACTTGCTTCCAGAATATGTGGACAATTTGGAATAATGGTTTCAAAAACAGAATCGCCCAGCGTTTGGTATACCTGTTTGCATATTTGCTGGTGAGTCAGAATTTCATCATTATACATAGTCAGTAAAATTCCAGCCAGGCGCAACCTTGGTTCAATTGTCCTCTGAAGTTCCTTAAATGCCTGCAAAAAGCGTTTGAGAGATTTAATGGCCAATGCTTCACATTCCAGAGGCACAATGACGAGGTTCGCAGCAAGCATTGCATTAATGCTGAGGGAGCTTGTAGATGCGGGTGGATCGACAATTATAAATTCATAGCTACTGGATGCATTTTGTTCCAGCCATTGTGAAAAATGATAATAATCAGCAGCTATTTTGTTTACAGTTTGTTCTGTCAGGAGGTCTTGAATATTCGAAAGCAGGAGGTCAAGATTCTGGTGTTTGCCGGTTTGGATAATTTCCTGTGACGAAACACTTGGTGTGCAAAAAACTTCACGTATTCCTAATCCATCTGGTTTGTCTAATCCGAGAGAATGGTGAACGGAACCTTGTGGATCAAGGTCGACCAAGAGCGTCTTATAACCGCCCAGTGCAAAGGCAGTGGCCAAATGAACGGCTGATGTTGTTTTACCTACTCCGCCTTTTTGGCTGGCGAATGTAATTACTTTTGCCATTGTAGAAACCGCTCACCTGAAAAAGATTTAGTTTTACTGTTTTTTAAATCAATCACGTTGCAAAAGCGAGTGTAACACAGGATCAGTGAAAAGCAAACTTTTCTCATCCAAACGTACTACTTAAGCTCAAACTGAATCAAGTGCAGTTTGTAATTTTTCTCGTACACTTTTTGCAAAAACATCTAAGTCGGTTCTTCCGGTTGCCTGCACCATCATTTCCGGATCAATGACTCCTAAAACAGTTTCTCCTTTTTCCGGATCTTCATAAACAACTACGTTGCTGGCCCATAATTTACATATTCTTCTATTTAATGTTAGTGGGATAAACTCAAAATCATTGAACACACCAGGCGAAGACTGCTCCCAGGTCATGTTTATGGTCGGAAGAATTTGGCATCGGTGGGCACCAGGGGGTTTGGTCGATTCGTTGCCATATACCCGATTTTTCCAATTCCATCGCTTTTTCCTTAAATCCCAATTGTTCCCAAGAGTTTTTCATAAGTGGAATTACCACAATAGCCTCGGACCTGGACACGCGTAATAACTCCTCTAATCCTTGAGGTGGCACATGCCCCTGTGTAAATACCCCCACCGCAATTACCGCCTCGAAACTGTTATCTGGAAAGGGCAGACGCTTCAGCATATCTCCCGCTTCAAGCTGTCCATAAACTCCACGTGAGCGGGCCTGATGCAGCATTTCCGGAGATAAATCGAGAGCCGTAAGGTGGGTGTAACCCAAATCGTGTAGCCAACCGCCAATCAAACCGGTTCCCGCTCCGGCATCAAGAATAGTTGCATCATTTTTAAGTAGGTGACGTGCCAGTATTGCGGCCCCCAATATTGGAAAGCGATACCCCATGCTGCTTACGTCAGTATCGTAATCCTTTGCCCATCCTAAATACGCAGCACTTAAGGCCTCAGAGGTTGTAGCTCCATAAACTTTTTCCAAGTGATGGTCTATAGGTTTTCTTTCGGTTTGAGCGGTCATTGTAAAGTGGGTTTACTAAATAAATATTAAAATCAGCTTATTATTTTGAAGGGCTAACAAAATTTATAACGTTGGACATGCTTTTCTGTAAGCATCAATAATCAAGCTGTGAAAATGATGCACCGCATGTTCACTGTGGCCGGATCCTTCCTGATCAATCATGTACCGAACCTGATCATAGGCAGGGGTTTGCATTCCGCGCTGCACACTCTCAACCAGTCCAATATCTTCCGGCTGAAGCACGGTGTCGATGTAGCTAATAGCCTCCATTTCCTCTTTAGTCGGATGTGCAGTCTCAAAGAAAAAATCAAACTCCTCGTAGGTTTTTTGAGGGCCTGTCGGAATAAAGCGCCACACCATGAAATTCCCGCGACCAGGATATCGCATCAGGGTAGTCCCCTCAAGCAATAATTATTGATATCACATGTAAATAAATCATCGTGAGTTAATCCATCAAAACTATTTCCAGCACTCAATCAGAAAAGTATATTTTTGGCTTCATCCGCAATGATTGTGCTACTTCTTTGCCTCACCCTGTTCAGCAGCTTTTCTGAACCAGTAAACAGCTTGAGTGTCGTCTTTTGCTATCCCTCTACCACTTTCGTACATATATCCAAGATTGTACTGTGCCTTGGCATGACCCTGTTCAGCAGCTTGTCTGTACCAGTAAACTGCTAGTGTGTAATCTTCTATAACACCTCCGCCATAATCGTACATAAGTCCAAGATTGTACTGTGCCTTGGCCTCACCCTGTTCAGCAGCTTTTCTGTACCAGGAAACAGCTCGAGTATCGTCTTCTATAACACCTCCGCCATAATCGTACATAAGTCCAAGATTGTACTGTGCCTTGGCATGACCCTGTTCAGCAGCTTTTCT
>LSNO01000126.1 GCA_002082305.1 SAR324 cluster bacterium SAR324-CTD7B | reverse complement strand
GTGAGCGGGAGGCAATAATATACGGTGAAAGACGATACAGCTGGCGCCAGTTACGGGAGCGCTGTCTGTGCATGGCCTCCAGTCTGACAGAACTTGGTGTAGGTTTGGGAGATACAGTAGCTGTACTGGCTTTCAATACACCGGAATTGTTTGAAGCACACTTTTCCGTACCCATGACCGGTGCCGTGCTCAACACTATCAACACCAGACTAGATGCTGAAACGGTTGCATATATCCTGAAATTCGGACAAGTCAAGGCACTGATTGTGGATCGTGAGTTGCTGCCACTGGCTCAAAAAGCTCTTCAAGATGAACAGATCAAACTAAAAATAATTCTGATTGACGACGATTCAGCAGAAGTTAAGCCGTCAGTCGAATTAGAAGTTTTGGAATATGAAGAGTTAATTAATTCCGGAGACCCTCAATTTACATGCCCGCCTTTACAGGACGAATGGCAGGCACTTTCATTGAACTACACTTCCGGAACCACGGGCCGTCCAAAGGGCGTAGTATATCACCACCGTGGATCATACCTGATGAGTATGGGAACAGTAACTGCTTGGGAATTACCCCATCACCCGCGTTATCTTTACAGTGTACCTATGTTTCACTGCAATGGTTGGGGCCACGCCTGGACCATGACATTAGTGGCTGCAACAGTGGTTTGCATGCGCTCATTCAGTCCAAAGCTGCTTTTTGATTTGCTGGAACGTCATGATATAACGCACTTTGGCGGCGCTCCTGTCGTTCTGAATATGCTGGCCAATGCCCCGGCTGAGGAACAAAAGCATTTCGATCGCTCAATAAAAGTCATGACTGCCGGCGCTCCTCCGCCGGCAAAGGTTCTGGAAAGTATGACAGAGTTTGGTTTTGACGTATTGCATGTATATGGTTTAACTGAAACGTATGGTCATATTCTGGAGTCAGCACCTCAGTCAGATTGGCAGGATCAAAGTGCCGCTCGCAGATCAGAGCTTATTTCTCGCCAGGGTGTTCGATTTCCAATAATGGAAGAAGTCTCTGTGATTGACCCTAAAACTAAAAAAGTGGTACCATCCGACGGTAAAACAATCGGCGAAATAGTGATGCGCGGTAATACCACAATGAAGGGCTATCTGAACAACAAAGAAGCAACTGCTGAAGCATTTGACGGCGGTTGGTTTCATAGTGGTGACCTGGCTGTTGTACAGGAAGACGGCTACATTCAAATCAAAGACAGAGCAAAGGATATTATTATTTCCGGAGGTGAGAATATTTCCTCTGTTGAGATTGAAAACGTACTTTATAAGCATCCTGCAGTAGGAGAAGCAGCAGTTGTCGCAATGCCTGATGATAAATGGGGAGAAGTACCCTGTGCCTTCGTTGAGTTAAAAGCCGGAGAAAGTACAAAGGATCAGGAACTTATCGAATTCTGTACACAACACATGGCCCGTTTCAAAAGACCAAAAAAAATAATTTTCGGCCCCCTGCCCAAAACCGCGACTGGAAAAATTCAAAAACATGAACTGCGTCAACGAATATAATCAACGATCTAGTTCAAAAGGCATTTTCAACAGTAAATTACAACGAATTTTAGAAACATGACATGTCTTTTTTGAATTAAGTATTGTGTGTCCTTAATTATTTTTAGTTAATTTGAAAAAAATTGAAAAATAATTTGACAAAAAATAATATCTGTGTTATTTATAGCTCGAATAATCGAAAAAAAGTGATTTCACGGGCCTTTCATGGCTGATTAATTAACTTTCTTTAGAGGAACAGATCGATGAAAGTTTCAATGACAGTAAACGGTACCGCATACGAGCATGATGTGGAACCACGAACACTTCTTGTGCAGCATTTGCGTGAGAATATGGGGCTGACCGGAACACATGTTGGATGTGATACCAGCAGTTGCGGAGCCTGCACAATCATCGTAAACGGTGATACAGTAAAATCCTGTACCTTGCTTGCAGTACAAAGCGATGGTGCGGAAATAAAGACTATAGAAGGTATGGCAACAAACGGAGAACTGCATCCTATTCAGGAGAGTTTCCGGGAAAAGCACGGGTTGCAGTGCGGATTCTGCACTCCCGGTATGGTTATGTCTTCTTGGCAATTGCTGGAACGCAATCCAAATCCATCAGAAGATGAAATAAGGCATGCTATAGAAGGAAACTTCTGTCGCTGTACCGGTTACCACAACATT
>LSNO01000125.1 GCA_002082305.1 SAR324 cluster bacterium SAR324-CTD7B | reverse complement strand
GGAAGATAAAAAATCTACGGACTACTCCAGTCCATACGGATTACTGTAGATTTTTTATGGCGAATTGGATCTGCAGTAATCCGTATGGACTGGAGTAGTCCGTAGATTTTTTATGGCGAATTGGATCTGCAGTAATCCGTGAGGACTGGAGTGGTCCGTAGATTTTTTATGGTGAATTGGATCTGTAGTAATCCCTAATGTTAGGAGAGGTCCGTTGTTTTTGTGAGTTGAAAAAATCAGAATGAAGGTCTGTCATTTTTTCTATGTACCTGAATATTGCGAAATTTTATCCAATTACAGTGAGGAAATATGCCACTACATTTTGACAGCAAAGAATTCGGAAACCGGCGCAATCGCTTACTGGAGTTGATGGCCGGTAGTGAATTGGATGGGATGCTTATTTTCAGGCAGGAAAGCATGTTTTATCTAACTGGATATGACTCATTCGGCTATGTTTTTTTCCAATGTCTATTTCTGGGAGGAGACGGAAAACTGATTTTGCTGACCCGCGTACCGGATTTGCGGCAGGCACAGAACACGTCCATCGTAGAAGATATCCGGATCTGGGTGGATGGACCCGAAGTAAATCCGGCTTTGCAGCTCAAGGAAATTTTGCGGGAATATGGTTGTGCTGGAAAAAGACTTGGAGTGGAATACGACTCTTATGGCTTGACTGCTAAAAATGGAAAAATGCTGGATTCCGCTCTGGACGGATTTTGTGAATTGATAGATGCCTCTGGAATGGTGAATCGCCTGCGGGTCGTGAAAAGCCCGGAAGAATTGGTCTATGTCCGGAAGGCTGCAGAATTGGCAGATGATGCTCTGGATGAAGCACACCGCTTAGTGAAGGATGGATGTGATGAGGGAGAACTACTGGCGGCCATGCAGGGTGCAGTTTTCAGAGGTGGTGGAGATTACCCGGGAAACGAATTTATTATCGGTTCCGGTGAAAACGCTTTGCTTTGCCGATATTTTTCCGGAAGACGGAAACTGGATCCGGAAGACCAGATTACTTTGGAATGGGCCGGAGTGTTTCGCCATTATCACGCTGCGATGATGCGCACAATTCCTGTCGGAAGAGTGACAGAACAGCAGCGAAAAATGCACGAAGTTTGTCTTGAATCAATGGCGGCTTGTGAATCTGTTTTAAGGCCGGGAAAGGCCATCGGTGAGGTTTTTGATGCTTACGCCAGAACTTGCGATAACTTGGGAATGAGAGCGCACCGGCTGAATGCAACCGGATACAGTATGGGGACAACTTTTTCGCCGAACTGGATGGACTGGCCTATGTTTTATCACGGCAATCAAGTGATTGCTGAAAAGAATATGGTGTTTTTTCTTCACATGATTTTGATGGACAGTGACTCCGGGATTGCCATGTGTTTTGGACATACCGTCCTGGTAACGGATTCCAGTTGCGAACGCCTTTCGTGTCACCCTTTGGATTTGGTGGTGCGTTAACCGATCCTCCTTGGTCACTTTCCGGTGAGACAGCACGGATGAGTATTACTGTCTCGCCGGGAAGTGCCATGTTTTTATTATAGACAGGAGAAAAGTGGAAATGGAGAGAAAGGCTTTGCTGAACGACAAGTCGTATTATGCCGTGATTTTTACTTCAATACAAAGTGAAGTGAACAAGGATTATGAGGAAATGGCTGAACTGATAATCTCATTAGCAAAAAAACAGCATGGATTCTTCGGGGTAGACTCAGCTCGAAGTAATGGTATCGGGATAACTGTGTCTTATTGGGAGACCGAGGAGTCTATCAGGAATTGGAAGAATCATGAAAAACACCTGGTAGCACGACATAAAGGCCGGTCTGGCTGGTACAGTGATTATCATGTCCGCATTGCACAGGTCGAAAGAGAATATGAGTTTGATAGCAGGAAAAAATGAAATAAAAAAATTTTAACGTTTAACATCAAGCCGATTTTAAAGAATATCGACAGATGTCTATAAAATTAGATGAATGTTCATTGTGTAATTCCAAATTAGCGAAAGGTAAAAATCGAAAATGGTGGATAAATCAAATCTCTTAAGTCAGATGCGTAAACATGCGCAAACATTTTCTTCTGCAGTATCATCCCCCTTAGTGGTTGATGAAGCTAATATAAATAGAGCCTTGGTTTTGATTGATGTAGCTGCAAGGGATTCCGGATTAGGGATACTCCGTAAAATGTCATTCAAGACTCCAGCTCTGTTAAAAAATCTGCGTCTTGAAAAAAATTTGGATTACTTGAAGACTGAGATTAAAAAACGAATTCCGGAGGCCATTTCAAGTGAGGGTCCTCTGACGAAAGAGCAGCAAAAGAAAGAATATGAAAAATTTAAACGTGCCGAACAAAAATTGCGGAAATTACTTGATACAAAGGATTGCTGAAAACATACGTCGTTAATTTTTATTAATTTCTTGGCCTGAGATCAAGAATAATATTTGATATTTTTATTAATAAAAATAATATTTTATTGAAATAGAATACCGGAAAATCGATTGGATTTTCCGGCTGCATTTGTCTCTTCAATTGTAGTATGGAGAGGACTGTCTGGAAACAAAGCTTGAGGCCCAGAATACGAGGCTCAAGACTATGAATTCAGCTGGCACAGAGTTTCGAAATACCACCGGACTTTTGTGTAGTGGTGTTTTAAAACCTTCACATGCCGTGCATGTTGAAGGCTGAGGGGGTAGGGCTTTGCTTTCATGGTGAAAGCTGACCCTGTTTGAATGAGTGCGGATTGAATCCGGACTTGTTTGCCCAAAGTATTCTATTGGAAGGGAATACATTTATTCCATGGCTAGGAGTTAACTTTCTCACTTAAAAGGTTAAGGAGATAATATGTCATTAAGAATCAATAATAATATTGAGTCGATGAATGCTCATCGCAACCTGTTAATGAATGACCGTGCGCTTTCGAAGTCTCTTGAAAGACTGGCTTCAGGACAGAAAATCAATCGGGCAGCCGATGATCCGGCAGCTTTGGTTATTTCTGAACACATGAGGGCACAGGTCAGCGGGATGGAACAGGCAATCAGGAATAACGAAGTTGCTATTTCGCTCGTACAAACTGCTGAAGGTTCCATGAATGAAATCTCGTCCATTCTGGTAAGTCTTCGCCAGCGAGCAATTTCTGCTGCAAACGTTGGTGCCAGTGACCAGGATATGATTGACGCCAATCAGGCTGAGATTGAAAATGCGCTTGCTTCAATTGACCGTGTTGTTTCAACCACTCAGTTCGGACATTACAAACTTCTGGACGGAACAAATGCTGCGAAGACAGAGACAAATGAAGACGGCAGCATTTCCACTCAAGAAGGACTGCGTTTCCATGTTGGACCAAATGCTGAACATATGGCTTCAACCTCCATTAGAGACATGAGCACAAGTGCGCTTGGTCGGGTTACAGTTCCAGAAGGTGAAATGCCAAACAAAAGCAACTTCATGTCACTCGCTGACATTGATGTGCGTAATGAGCAGGGTGCTCAGGATGCACTTGCTATAATTGATCAGGCTCTTACAGAGGTTGCTTCAGTTCGTGGAGAATTAGGTGCTTTCCAGAAACATACCCTGGAATCTAATCTCACCAGCTTGCAGGTCGCAGCAGAAAATATGACTGCTGCAGAGTCTACTATTCGTGATACTGACATGGCTCAGGAACTGGCTACATTTACACGTAACCAGATCATGACTCAATCAGCAACAGCACAGTTGGCTCAGGCAAATGCAATGCCGCAACACGTCTTGCGATTGTTAAACGGCTAGCAGGGTTCAGGGGCAGTTTATCCCCCAGACATAACACTATTCCGGCTCCATTTATTGGAGTCCGGAATGGCTGTTTATATTATTTAAATGAACGTTTATCTATAATCATTATTCAAAGATTTGTCGATGACTGGAGTTTATATTCCGGTTAACGGGATCAAAAAACTTGAAACTTAAATATAACGAGGAACTATGCCGTTGGGGATGAAACACAACATTGCATCTATCAACGCAATAAATCATCTGGCCGAAGCGCAAAATGAACTGTCCGATTCGCTGAAACGATTATCTTCAGGACAAAGAGTCAACAGTGGAGCAGATGATCCTTCGGGTCTGATTCTTTCAGAAGGTTTACGCGCTCAGGTTGCCAGTGCGCAACAGGCGCTGCAAAATTCGGAGTTTTCTCTGTCTCTTGTCCAGACTGCCGAAGGTGCTTTGGTTGAAGTAAACAACTTGTTGATTGAAATGCGTCAGTTGGCTACAACTGCAGCAAATGAGGGTGCCACCGATTACAATGCGCTGTTAGCATTGCAGTTTCAGATTCGTAAAGCAATTGAGGGAATTGACCGTGTTTCCCGCTTTACTAGCTTTGGGAATAAAACTCTGCTAGACGGAAGCCATGGTGCAACAGGAATGGGAGGAAATGAAGAACTTGTTTTTCTTAAAGCATCTTCCAAAACAGTCGCTTCACCCGTTAGCGGATATGATGTGGATATTACCGAATTACCGCTACGGGCAACTTTGACAGCAGACCTTGATGACGATGATGCTTCCGGTCTGCAAATTACTTTAGAAGAAGAAGATGGAGCTGTAATTAGGGTCAGTAATCCGGAAGGAGCCACTGCAGTCGGATTTGCAAAACGTCTGCAAAAAGCTGTCTTAGAAGCGAACATGAATTTGAACATACGCTTTGATGCTGATGATGAAGAACTTACAATTGAACATCGGGAATATGGACTCACCAAAGGATTCACTGTAACCGGGACAAAAGATGATGTAATTGTTGACAACGCTTTTGAGCCGGAATTGCTTTTAGGACGTGATATAAAAGGAACAATTAATGATGAGCCTGCTGATGGTGATGGACTGATCCTTACCGGCGAATACAATAATGAGAAAACCAGCGGTTTGAGTGTAGCTTTTTTAGGTGATGGTACCGGCAATGCCGGATCAGTGACTGTTGCGCAAAATTCTCTTAAGTTTCAAGCTGGAGCAAGTGCAGATGAAAAAATTGTAATTGCTCTGAACAGTACCCATTCTACTGTCCTGGGAAGAGGTGTGGATAATACAAGCGGATTTGAAAATTTGTCCCAAATCAGTCTCAAGTCTACTCAAGAAGCCATTGATGCAATTCGCCTTGTAGATGAGGCTCTTGATCAACTATTATCAATGCGCAGCCAGCTTGGTTCTGTACAAAAACATACACTGGAAACAAATATTTCAGTTCTCCGCAACACAGTAGAAAATTTGACTGCGGCAGAATCCAGCATCCGAGATACAGACATGGCTTTGGAAATGGTTAATTTTACGAAAAACCAAATCATTACGGAAGCCGCAGCAGCTGCAGTCGCACAGTCAAATCAGACTGCTACCAGAGTTTTGCGGCTGTTGTTCAACAATAATCCACATGGACACTGGTCATTTTTTAGAGACCACTGATCGTTGATCAAATAATGCGCCTTGACGATACAATTGCTGCGATAGCAACACCTTTGCAGCCATCCGGACTTGGAGTGATCAGAGTAAGCGGAGAGCAGGCAGTTTCTGCAGTAGAGGCTCTGTTCAAGACAAATGGGAAACCGCTGAAAAAGACGGAAACACACAAGCTGGTACACGGCTGGATAAAAGACGACGGAAAACTTATTGACAAAGTTTTAGTAGTCGTCATGCGTGCTCCTCATTCATACACCACTGAGGATGTGGTTGAAATTCAGTGTCACGGAAGCCCTTTTGTGTTGCGAATCATCCTGGATTTGGTTTTACGGCAAGGAGTGCGTTTGGCAGGTGCAGGGGAGTTCACTCAAAGAGCTTTTTTGCATGGGCGCCTGGACCTGACACAAGTGGAAGCAATTTCAGACTTGATTCAAGCCAGTTCTGAAATTGGGGCAAGACTGGCTGCACAACAACTTCGTGGAAAACTTTTTCACGCCATTGATGCTGTAAAAAAACAAGTGGTCTCCATTGCTTCACTAGTTGAGGCCAGCATCGAGTTTCCGGAAGAGGACCATGAATTCACTCATCAGGAAGATTGTCTGCAGCGTCTGGATCAGGCTAGTGCCGATCTGGAAAGCTTACTTTCTCATGCTGACCGTGGAAGACAAATACGTGATGGGTTTAGTGTAGTATTGATTGGCCGGCCGAATGTAGGAAAATCTTCGCTTCTAAATACCTTGCTTCGCGAGCAAAGAGCGATTGTAACCACCATTCCCGGTACAACCAGAGATTCAATTGAGGAATCTGTACAAATTCAGGGTCTAGCTTTTCGCTTAACGGACACAGCCGGCATTAGAAAAACAGAAGACCTGATCGAATCAGAAGGTATTCGGCGTACACAAAATGTCCGCGAAAAAGCCGACCTCGTCTTGTTGATTCTTGATGCCAGTGAAAAACTTATGGACGAAGATTTGAGTTTAATCAGTGAAGTTGAAAAAGAGCGGACAATTGTAGTTCTCAATAAAAAAGATCTAATGGACGACACTACCCCGCGTTGGTATGAAAAAATATCCCGTTTGGAATCTGTTTTGATTTCAGCAAAAACAGGTGAAGGTTGTGATGAGTTGGAATCCAGCTTATATAAAAAAGCTACACTCGGCGGTTTGCCTCAGGAAGATGAAATCTGGATCACAAACCGCAGGCAGCAACAGGCTGCAAAAAATGCTCTGTCTGCTTTGTTCTCAGCGCGAAAAAGTTTGAATCAGTCAAGTGGAGAAGAGTTTCTTGCAGTTGATTTACGCTCTTGTTTAAACGCCCTGGGTGAAATAGTTGGCGAAACTACGCCCGATGATTTGCTTGGGCAAATATTTTCGGATTTTTGTATTGGAAAATAAACAAATGACAGACAGCGAATTGAAACTACTGCTTGAAAAACAAGAGTTACTTTTAAAGAAGCTTCTGGAATTATCACAGCGCCAATTTGCAGAATCGGATGCGGTCGCACTGGACGAGCTCTTGAAACAAAAAGATAGCTACTTTGATGAACTGCAAAAGTTAGATCCTTTGCGGGAAAAGTGGCACAAGAAATACAACCGTCCCTTAGGGCAGGAAGAACAAAAACTTGATGATAATATTCAGGATTTACTTGAAAAACTACTGCTCTCAGAACAGGATTTTGAAAAAATAGTAGGCCGTGAAAAAAATGCTGTCTCATTACAAATTGCTCAAATAAGCAATCAAATGCAGTATCGAAAAGATACTACTAGGCAAAGGCCTCAAATTAAAAACATGACAACTTAAACACAACATTATTCATAGTGAACAATGCTTTTTTCTGCTTACCAAATTGAGTCCCTGTTAGCCGATTTTCAACAGACAGACTCTCCAGCAGGCAAATCTGCCAGCGAAACTCTAAGTCTTTCTGCTGATGCGATTCAGGACGCACGTCAATACTTGCGCCCACTGAAACGCAGTCCCCTGAACTGGGTTACTCCCAAAGATATTAGGGGACTGGTCGAAGACATTTCTTCTTACGATCCTGTTGTAGATAATGTGCAGCAGAGTCGTGCCGGCCGTTTTGTTGTACCTGCTTATGTACCTGAAATTCCTGCACCAGCGTTTCCACTTGTAAGCGACCACACTCAGATGGCCCCGGAAAGTGAAACTACAGAGCAGGAATCATCGGAAAGTCCTGTTACAGAAGAAGATGCTCTGATGCCTGAAATAAACACTGAATCAGCTGAAGTGGAAGATAAGGTTTCGGTCAGTGTGTCTGAGGATATTTCGAAAGAAAATAGTCTGATAATAGAAACTGAGAAAAGTTCTGAAGAATCAGAAGAATCTACCAACGGCGAATCGGCAGTTTCTACTGCTTCATTATTTGAAGGTATTGATGATGAAGAACATGATGAAGAGCATGAACTTGAAGAAGAAGGATTGCAAGGAGACAATAGTGAGGAAAACGATGTCGTCTTTGGAGATGGCCGCATTGATCAAAAATCAATGAGCAATTTTGTAGCTCATTATCCTGACAGTACTCTTAAGTTCCTGATGCGTAAAAATTTGGACGGTAGACCATTACCGGTTGGATACGAAGAAATATATTCACAATGGGAAAATCGCGGATTGTCCCGTGGACGCCTGAAAAAATATTTATTTAAACTGATGGAATGGAAAAACTTTCCGGATATTCCTGTTCATGATGTGGTTAATAAAATCCGCGAACATCAATATTTTCTTGAAATAAAGTAATGACAGCAAAAAGTTTCAGACCAAATGTTGCGGCGGTGATAATGCATCCATCAAATAAAAAAGTTCTGATGTTCAGGCGAATTGCCAAAAGAAATGAAAAATCAGAACTATTGACAGATGGAGGACAGTTAAGATGGAATTGGCAATTCCCCCAAGGAGGGATTGACCCAGGGGAATCCGAAGAAGAGACACTTTTTCGTGAACTTGAAGAAGAAATTGGCACCAATGATGTTACAATCATCCGGGTTGCTGAAAAAAGAGTCCGTTACTACTATCCTCTCAAAATGCTGCATATTCTTCATAAACAACCTGAATGGAAACCTTACCGCGGCCAACAGCAACGCTGGTTTCTTCTACAGTTGAATTGTGACACTGAGAAAATTAATTTTTCCCATCAACCCATTGAATTCGATGCCTTCCAATGGATCTCACCCCGCCTGGGATTAAAGAAAGTTGTTCCTTTCAAGCGCAAGGCATACCGTAAAGGTTTGCGATATTTGGGGATTTTGTGATTTGATTTGATTTGCTCATAAAAACAGCAGATAATCTGAAGCTCACTCCAAAAATAATCGTTTTGAATTTGAACACGTTTGCTATACTGAGTAAACTGCAATTGTTTAAATTTCAATGCACGTATATAATTATATCATCAAAGGAAATAATCATATAAAGGCAATTCAATGCTAATGCTCCTTTCACCGGCTAAAACGCTGGATTATGAAACTCCTGCGACTACTGACAGCTTCAGTATTCCGGACTATCTGGAAAAATCTTCTGAACTGGTTAAAGTTCTGAAGCAGAAGTCTTTTCTGGATTTGATGGAACTGATGCAGGTCAGTCAGAAAATTGCTGAGCTTAATGTTGAACGTTTTAATCAATGGAAATTACCTTTTTCCACCGAAAATGCCAAACAAGCCGTTCTAGCTTTCAAAGGAGATGTTTATACGGGTCTTGACGCACCTGCACTTTCTGAAAACCGTTTGGCTTATACCCAGTCGCATCTGCGCATTTTGTCAGGACTTTACGGTTTGCTGCGGCCGCTTGACCTGATGCAGCCCTATCGCCTGGAAATGGGGCTGAAGCTGACAACGAAAAAAGGTGAAAATTTGTATCAATTTTGGGGTGAGAAGATTACTGATGCATTAAATGTTTTATTGGCAAAACAAGATGAGCCGGTTTTAATCAACCTTGCTTCAAATGAATACTTTAAATCAGTACAAAAGAAGAACTTGGACGGTCGTCTAATTACACCTGAGTTTAAAGACTGGAAAAACGGCAAATATAAAATGATAAGTTTTTTTGCAAAAAAAGCTCGAGGTTTAATGGTGCGCTATGCCATAGATCACAATATACAGAAAGCAGAAGTATTACAAAATTTTGATTATGATGGTTACCATTTCAACCTTGAACTAAGTCGGGCAGATAAATGGGTTTTCAGCAGAGGCTGAAAATTTGACTCCTGTTTTTTTACAACATGAGACTGCTGAGTCATAATTCGTTGGAGAAAAATTACCTCTCTTTATTAGGTCTAACAACTTCCCCCTTCATTCTACTAAATTCCACTGTCATCACTGGAATTTAAATCATTTTGAATCAACTTCAATTTCTATTCCTCCCAAATAATAGACCTTCAAAGCAGAAAAGGGCAATTTATTGCTTGCTTTAAGATATAAATCATTGTATTGATATATGATGATTTAAGAGAAACAACAAGACATTCTGACCTTTTAAAGCAAGAAATACATGACAAACATTGCACAAGTTTTAAGATTACTGGGAGACGAAACACGTCTCAGAATTTTGATATTGGTCTCACAGACGCCGTTGAATGTCAGCGAACTTACAACAATATTAGGAATGGCACAATCGGGTATTTCCAGGCATTTGAGTCATTTGCGAAAAATGAAGTTGTTGCAGGAACGAAAAGAGGGCATTTGGACATATTATCAATTTGCACAAAAAGAATCCCTCGATAGTGAACTCCACCTGCTTTGGAATTATTTACAGGAGCAACTTTCAAACATAAAAGACCACAACAACGATAGGGTACGATTACATGAGGTATTGCGTCAACGAGAAATAAGCGGTGGTGGTTTAAATGAGCGTCTTCTTGAACCTGGACAATCTTGGTTTGCCTGGTCGTGCCTCCTCGGAATACTTCTGGGTCAGAATGGAGAAAACAAGTCCGGATTTTCCTCTGGTACCTCAGAACTGGAAATTGTAGACCTTGGCTGCGGAGACGGAACGCTTACAGTGGAAATGGCTAAATTTGCTACTCGAGTAATAGGTGTTGATTTTAATCCTGACATGCTTGCCTCAGCTCGACAGCGTATAGATCGCCTTGGACTCCAAAACGTAAAATTGCTGGCTGAAGACGTAGGTAATTTGTCTTTGCCTGCTGAATCCTTAGATGTAGTTTTCTTTTCACAGTCACTTCATCATCTTGATAACCCGCAAAGAGGTTTTCAGGAAGCCGCACGTATTTTACGTCCAGGAGGAAAGGTACTGGTAATGGAACTCGCTACGCACAGTGAAGAATGGGTACTGGAAAAACTTGGTCACAAATGGCTTGGATTTGAAAAAGAGACTTTGCAGGATTTTATGCAGACAGCAGGATTTAGTAATCTTTACTCACAAATTTTACCTTTTCGCCGAGAAGAATTGTTTCAAATTATTCTTGCTGCAGGAAGGAAAACTTAATCTAAATCCCACAAATTGATTAGTCGCATTCTTCACCTTAAATCGCTATTACTCTCAGTAGAAGATAAAATTTTTGCGACAATTAGTACTTTTGTAAGTAAAACAAAGGCTGGGTTAATCCAGCGCTCCCGGAACAATAAATAATAATATAATGAATTATACGAAACCAAGTGCCGTCAGGCTTTTAAACATGTTGGAACAAAAAATTATCGTGTTCGATGGCGCAATGGGCACGATGATTCAGCAACAAGGTCTCACGGAAGAAGATTTCCGCGGCACTTCTTTTCTGGAACATCCTTCACCGCTTAAAGGCAACAATGACCTGCTTTCCATTACACGTCCGGACGTAATTGAAAAAATTCATTTAGAATTTTTAAAGGCAGGCACGGGCATTTTGGGAACCAATACTTTTAATGCAAATCGAATCTCGCAGGCTGACTACAACCTGGAAAAAAGCGTTGCTGAAATCAACCGGGCTGCAGTAGCAATCGCACGTAAAGCAGTAGAAAGTTTTCAATCCGGACAAACGGCAGAGGAAATTCAGTCAGGTCACCCCATTTTTGTCGCCGGATCGATAGGACCTACAAACCGTACTTGTTCCATGTCTCCGGATGTAAACAATCCGGCCTACCGCGCGGTGACATTCGACCAGATCGCTGAGGCGTATCGTGAACAAGCGATTGCATTGATTGAAGGCGGAGTGGATATTCTACTGCTGGAAACGAGTTTTGACACGCTGAATATGAAAGCCGGCATTTATGCCTTGGAAAGCTATTTTGAAGAAACCGGAATACGTCTGCCAGTTTTTCTTTCCGTAACGATTACAGACGCTTCCGGACGTACACTCTCAGGGCAAACTCTGGATGCCTTTTACAATTCCATCCATCACGCCAGGCCTCTGTTTTTAGGAATAAACTGTGCGCTCGGTGCGAAGGAAATGCGTCCGTTTGTTGAAGAACTGGCGCATATTTCCGAATTTCCTGTAGGTGTTTACCCAAATGCCGGATTGCCGAACGCCATGGGAGAATACGAACAAACACCTGAAGAGTTTGCCGGCATCATGGCAGAATTTGCGCACGAAGGATGGGCCAATCTCATGGGCGGTTGCTGCGGTACAACTCCGGCACATATCAAAGCACTGGCCGATAAAATTTCTCATTTTGTTCCAAGAAAATTAAACCCGCTGCTGAAACATCGTTTCGGGGAAACTCCTGAAAATAATTCGGGTCCTGCTTTAGCAACGGAAGGAATTCCGTTTTATTCCGGATTGGAACCTCTGAACATCAATCCTGATATCGGATTTTTGATGATCGGTGAACGAACAAATATCATGGGTTCTCCCAAGTTCCGGAAACTTATTTTGGATGATGATTTTGAATCCGGACTAGCCATCGCCCTTCAACAAGTGGAATCCGGTGCAAATTTTATTGATATTAACTTCGATGAGGGATTACTGGACGGAGAAAAATCAATGACACATTTTCTCAACTTGATTGCAGTTGAGCCGGACATTGCCCGTGTGCCAATTATGATTGACAGTTCCAAATGGTCCGTAATCGAAGCCGGATTGAAGTGCATCCAGGGCAAGGGGGTGGTTAACTCCATCAGCCTCAAGGAAGGTGAGGAAAATTTCTTGAAGCAGGCACGTGAAATTCGCAAATACGGCGCAGCGGCAGTGGTGATGGCATTTGATGAAGAAGGGCAGGCAACACTGCTTGAACACAAAGTTGAAGTTTGCAGCCGAGCCTTTAAATTGCTTACCGAAACCGTTGGTTTTGCTCCGCACGACATTATTTTTGATCCAAATATTTTGACGGTGGCTACCGGAATGGAGGAACACAACGACTATGCGGTGGCTTTCATTGAGGCCGTACGCCAAATCAAAGAACGGTGTCCGGGGGCGCTGGTAAGTGGTGGGGTGAGCAACATTTCGTTCTCGTTCCGTGGTAATAATCCGGTACGCGAAGCAATGCATTCCGCTTTTTTGTATCATGCGATTCACGCCGGTCTCGACATGGCGATCGT
>LSNO01000124.1 GCA_002082305.1 SAR324 cluster bacterium SAR324-CTD7B | reverse complement strand
CCGCTATCATAAATTTATTAGCCAGTCCTTACATTGAAATGGTGCGGCTTAAAGGAATAAGTCCCATGAAAATTATCCTGCGACACGCACTACCAAATGCACTGGCTCCAATAGTAAATGTGGTTGCAATAAATTTGGCTTATCTTGTAGTTGGAGTGGTTATTGTCGAAGTTGTTTTTGTCTATCCGGGACTCGGTCAGCTGATGGTTGACAGTGTTTCCAAACGGGATATTCCGGTTGTACAGGCCTGCTCAATGATCTTTGCTTCAGTTTACATTCTACTCAATCTCTCAGCAGACATCATCTCCATCGTCACAAACCCCAGACTGCTTCATCCACGCTGATGTCGAATATACTCAAAATTATTTTCTCAGCGCCATTGAGCGCTAAATTTGGAATGCTGGTTGTTCTAATCTATTCCATAGTGGCAATTTTTGCACCCTTCATTGCCCCGTACGGTGAAAGAGAAATACTTGGAAGGGCTTTTGAATTATGGTCAGACAAGTATCTCCTAGGCACAGACAACCTGGGTCGGGATATGCTTTCACGGATGATTTTCGGTGCCCGTAATACAATTGGCCTTGCACTGAGCATTACGATTTTAGCTTTTTTACTTGGCAGTCTAACAGGCATGATTGCAGCCGCACTTGGTGGTTGGGTGGATCAGATTTTAAGTCGTATTGTGGATGTACTTATGTCCATTCCTTCATTAATTTTTGCTCTTTTGATACTCTCAATCTTCGGTACTTCGGTCCCTTATCTGATTGCTACAATCACTGTTATAGACGCCACCCGTGTTTACCGGCTCGCTCGTGCCACTGCCATGAATGTGGTAGTAATGGATTATGTTGAAGTAGCTCGTGTCAGGGGAGAAAAACTCGGCTGGGTCATCCGCAAAGAAATATTACCAAATATCACAGCACCACTGCTCGCAGAATTCGGGCTGCGTTTTTGCTTCGTTTTTCTTTTCATTTCCGCACTCAGTTTTTTGGGACTCGGTCTTCAGCCGCCCGCAGCGGATTGGGGTTCAATGGTCCGGGACAATGCAACACTGATTACTTTTGAAGACATGACACCCCTCCTGCCTGCAGGAGCAATTGCACTGTTAACGATTGCGATCAATTTCATTGTCGACTGGATGCTTCACAAATCAAGCGGACTCAAGGATGTTAGCTGACGCAAATAAAAATTCCGGAAACGAACCTTCAGCAACCTTGCTGGAAGTGAAAGGGCTCAGAATTGAAGGGCTTTCAGAAAAAGGTTGGCAGGAAATCGTTTGCGGAGTGGATTTAAAACTGAAGCGTGGAGAAATCCTGGGTTTGATAGGTGAGTCTGGAGCAGGAAAATCAACCATCGGTTTGGCAGCAATGGGATTTGCCCGCGACGGTTGCAGAATTACTTCAGGAGAAATAATTTTTGATGGAATCGAATTGTGTACTGCCTCAGAAGAACAAAAAAGGAAACTGCGTGGAAACCGTATTTCTTATGTCGCCCAAAGCGCAGCTGCCGCTTTTAATCCTGCACACCGCCTGCTAAACCAGTTTGCAGAGGGCCCGGTAGATCACAAAGTAATGTCCCGGACTGAAGCTAAAGAAAAAGGCCGCAAACTTTACCGGAGTCTTGACCTCCCCGATCCGGACAATATCGGCGAGCGTTGGCCGCATCAGGTTTCCGGAGGCCAGCTCCAACGCATGATGGTAGCCATGGCGATGTCCTGCGGACCGGATCTGATTGTCTTTGATGAACCAACCACTGCATTGGATGTAACGACTCAAATTGAGGTTCTGAAAACGATCAAGGAAATTGTAACGGCCCGTAACGTATCGGCTATATACATCACTCACGACCTGGCGGTAGTCGCACAGTTGGCAGACCACTTGATGGTTTTGCGCTACGGGAACCTGATTGAAGTAAACAGCACCGGCCAGATTCTAGAGGCACCAAAACAGGAATATACACGTGCATTGCTGGATGCCCGCACCCGCCATGAAAAAACTGCTCTACAAATTTCGGATGCGGAAACTCTGCTCAGCATCAATTCGGTTACAGCCGGTTATGGCAATGGGCCGGATATTTTGCAGGAGGTATCGGTTTTGGTGGAGAGAGGCCGAACTGTTGCTGTGGTCGGAGAGTCCGGAAGCGGAAAAAGCACCTTGGCCCGGGTAATTACAGGACTCCTTCCTCCACGTTCCGGCGAGATACACTTTCAATCTGAATCGCTTCCACCTGCACTTGCCCAACGCAGCAAACAGCAACTCCGGAAAGTTCAGATGATTTATCAGATTCCGGATGTAGCCCTAAATCCACGCCAACGCGTGCGGGATGTAGTGGGCCGTCCCTTGAGTTTTTATCTCGGTTTGAGCGGAAAGGAACGTGAACACCGGATCATTGAACTGCTGGAGCATATTGAACTTTCGGAACACTTCATCGACCGCCTTCCCGACGAACTTTCCGGAGGCGAAAAACAACGTATCTGCATTGCCAGGGCACTGGCGGCAGAACCGGAATTGATTATCTGCGACGAAGTGACTTCTGCGCTGGATACCATTGTTGCTAAAGCAATTCTGGATTTGCTCCAGCGGCTTCAGCGCGAATTGAGTTTAACATATCTGTTCATCAGTCACGACCTTGATACGGTGGCTAGTATTGCCGATCGGGTAGTGGTTCTCTATGCCGGAAGGATTGCAGAGCAAGGTCCCAAAGCTGCTGTTTTCCAACCACCTTTCCATCCTTACACACGGCTTCTGCTTTCATCTGTGCCGGAAATGCGTCAGGGCTGGCTGGAGGAAACTCTATCCACTCGTGAAGCCAAAGCTGGAATTGCCCGTGAGGTTAAAATTACTGAACGCGGCTGTCCTTTTGCAGAACGTTGTCCAGTTGCCATTCCAGAGATCTGCGTACGTGACCGTCCACCACTTCAGACCCCTGCATCCGGACACGTTTTTGCCTGTCAACACGCTCCGGAAATGCTGCTTGATCATTCTGCATAAAATAGAATAAAGAGACAAATTATTTAAATTCAGTTAGAATTTGTACCCGGATTGTGAGAGTCTCAAATAATTATTATTTTTCAGAAAATTTTTAACAGGAGTAAAGTATGAAATCACGAGCCGCAATTGCCTGGGAAGCTGGAAAGCCTCTGGAGGTAGATATGGTTGATCTCGAGGGACCTAAAACCGGAGAAGTGTTGATCAGAAACGTGGCCACCGGAGTCTGTCACACAGACGCATTCACGCTTTCCGGAGACGATCCGGAAGGCATTTTTCCCTCCATCCTTGGACATGAAGGCGGAGCAGTTGTTGAAGAAATAGGCAAGGGAGTCAGTAGCGTCAAAGTCGGAGACCATGTCATTCCACTTTATGTTCCGGAATGCGGAGAGTGTCAATTTTGCAAATCCGGAAAAACTAATTTATGCCAGTCCATACGTTTGACACAAGGAAAAGGATTGATGCCTGACGGGACTTCGCGTTTTTCGTCCGGAGGAAAAACCTTGTTTCACTACATGGGAACTTCTACATTTTCCGAATACAGTGTTTTGCCGCAAATTTCGGTCGCCAAAATCAATACGGAAGCTCCCTTGGAAAAAGTGTGTTTGCTCGGCTGCGGGATTACTACCGGAATCGGGGCGGTTTTAAATACCGCAAAAGTGGAAGCTGGAGCGACGGTGGCAGTGTTTGGGTTGGGCGGTGTTGGGCTTGGTGCAATTCAGGGTGCTGTTTTAGCCAAAGCCGAACGCATCATTGCCGTGGACATCAATGAAAGTAAAGAAGAATTTGCAAGGCAACTTGGCGCAACCGATTTCGTAAATCCCAAAAATTACGATAAACCGATTCAAGAAGTTCTAGTAGAATTGACAGACGGCGGTGTGGATTATTCTTTTGAATGCGTGGGCAACGTAAATTTGATGCGTTCTGCTCTGGAATGTTGTCATAAAGGTTGGGGCGAATCAATAATTATCGGAGTTGCCGGAGCCGGACAGGAAATTTCTACACGGCCTTTCCAACTGGTTACCGGACGAGTCTGGCGCGGTTCTGCTTTTGGAGGAGTTAAGGGACGCTCGCAGTTGCCGGGATATGTGGAAATGTACATGAACGGAGAAGTCAAAGTTGATGAATTCGTAAGCTACACTATGCCGCTGGACGAAATCAATCGGGCATTTGACTTGATGCACGAAGGTAAAAGCATTCGCTCGGTAATTCTGTTTTAACCTTTTTCAAGCTAACTGTTTCTCTTTTCAATATTTATATTGTCGTAAAAAGTCCCAAAAGCGTGTCATTTCGAGTGAAGCAAGAAATCTTGCATGAGCTGCTACACTAATCATTAAGATTTCAGACTGGTTGCGAGACAACCAAAATTGAACAAAAACGAATTCTTTCTCCTCCAAAAATAACGAACTATGACCAACACAACGTTGCGGGTTTTGAGTTATAACATTTACTGGGGCGGACATCGGCAGCCGCTTGAACGAACCATCGAAGTGATCGGGGAATCCGGGGCTGATTTGGTGGGCATTCAGGAAAATGTAAACCGGGAATACGAAGACCAGACTCCGGAGATAGCCAAGGCCCTGGGATTTTCCTATGTGAGGCACGCCGTTTTGGATGCACTTGAAGAATTTGGTGCCAAAGGCAACAAGCTTCGCGCACGCTGGACTCAGCAAGCCGGGCAATCAACTTTGAGCCGTCACCCGATTACGGCACAATCTCCCGGAGGTTCCGGTATACAGGTGGAATTGCCTTCCGGAGAGAAAGTCTGGATGTTCAACACACACCTCTGGCACTATCCTTATGTACCGTATCAGTTGTTAAATGTTGACTTTTTCGAAGGGGAAGCGATAGATCCGAATGCTCATGATGCAGAGGCGCAGGCGATTCTTTCAGCACGAATTGGTCATGAGACTGAAATCAACAAAGTTCTGTGGGATATCAAAAGCATACTTCCCAGCGGAGAACCGGTTTTTCTCACCGGCGATTTTAACGAACCGTCTCATCTCGACTGGACAGAAGAAGCGGCCCAAGCCGGACTTTATCCCCTCAAAGTAGATTACCCAACTTCAAGGCAAGTACTTAAAGCGGGATTGAAAGACGCCTTCCGGGAATTCTATCCCGACCCTGTGGCAGTTCCGGGATTCACTTGGCCTGCGGGGATTTATCCCGACGCTCCGGATTCGTCTGTTCCTGACCCGGAAGACCGCATTGATTTTGTCTATTTTTCGGGAGCGAATGTTCATGTAAAAAAGGTCCAACGGCTAGGTAATGTTTCGGACAATTCAGAGATTTCTTTTGCTGAATATCCTTCGGATCACCGAGCGTTACTGGCAGAATTTGAACTTCCTGAGAATTGAACTTCCAGACATCATTAACCGCAATAATATCAAACGAGACAAAACGTTTTTCGTAAAAATTCCGCCGATTGATCAAGCGCAGAAACGGCACCATCCAACATGCGGCTGTAGTGTAAAAAACCATGCAGCACACCTTGATGCAGGTGTAGTTCACAGGGGACTCCGGCTTGTTCCATTAATGTGGCAAGCGCCGTGCTGTCATCCAACAGGGGATCCATATCAGAAGCAATCAAGCAGGATGGAGGCAGACCATTTAGATCAGCCTTCAAAACATCCAGACGTACATCATTCAAATCCTCTTGTGAATTCAAATAGGAATCCTGATAGAAAGCCAGGTCTTCTTCGCTCATTCCCACATCCTGACTTCCAAAGAGACGGACAGAACAGGAATCCCTCAGACCAAACCAGCCGTATATCAATAATAATCCGGACAGTTGTTCTTTAAAACTTAAGGCAGCCCCCATACTCAAACTGGCTCCTGCAGAATCCCCACCAAGTACTATCCTGTCAGGATTAATATTAAAAGCTGCTTCTTTTTGCGTGTAATCACCCTCTTTCAGCCATTGCAATACTAATTTAATTTCATCAAGTGCAACCGGAAACTTTTGTTCCGGAGACAAGGAGTACTCCACACCAATCACAGCACAACCGGAACGAAAAGCCAGTTCGCGCATGATGCGGTCGTGCGTGTCGAGATTTCCCACAACAAATCCTCCTCCGTGCAAATAAACCAACACTGGTAAACACTTCTCTGGATGCGGTTGATAAATCCGGATTGGAATTCCCCCTACTGGCCCTTTAACTTCTGTTTCCATGATGCTGGGAATATTCGGACCTCCGGTATTCCAGAACATCCTTTCCTGCGCATACAGTTCCCGAGCCTGATGAAGTGGGATTTCAGTAATTGAATAAGGAGCTACCAATGTGGAACTCTTTTGCAGGACAGATTGCATCTGCGGATGGATTGAAGGCATAAGCGGCGGTGAAAATAATTGGTTATTTAGTCAGAATTTTTTTCGGTATTATGAAGCGTATTTGTACTAAGACAGTTTGAGTATCTCTGATGTTGAGAACAGCCACACTTTTACTGGACTATGTCTTCATTTGAAACTTAAACTGAAAAACCACTTCATCTGTCACAGTACTAAAATTTATTATTTACTGATTACCTGTAGAAAGCAAAGAGAATCTCAAAACATTGGTTCCGGGAAAAGTCCCATCATTTTTTTTTGGATTATCAAAAATAACCTTGCTTTCACTTATTTTTGTGATAAAGTGAGGCTCGTTTCAGGTTTGTTGCCTCATCCGGCAATTAACCGGGGAGTATAATCAGTGTAGATTAAGCTCCGTTTTTTTGGTTTCGTCTAAGCACATTTGTTTTTAACATGTATTAGATGATAATTAGTTCAATTCCTTAATTTCCAATGAAAGGAACATGATGTATACAATTAAAAAAGTGCTCTTGTCGTTGAGCCTGCTGGGAACCGTGTTGGTTTTCAGTACATCAGCCTATGCTGCATGTAAAGTCCACCTGGGTGACTTTGACTGGGACAGCGCCAATGTTCACACAGCAATATCTCAGTTCATTCTTGAAAAAGGATATGGCTGTAAAGTAAGAGTATCAAAGGGGAGTACCACGCCGATCATGGCCGCATTGTTTGATCAACAGATAGATATAATCACGGAAGTCTGGAGGGATAATCTTGTACAACTGATAGAAGATAATCTTGCCAAAGGCAATATCATTGAACTCGGGATTAATACACCAGAATCCGGTCAGGGATTCTATGTGGACAAGCCGACATCAGATAAGTACGGTCTGAAACACGTCAATGATATGAAGAGTGCTAAGATCGCCGCTCTATTTTCTGATCCCGAAGCACCCGGGAAAGGCAGGATGACGAGCTGCATTTCAGGTTGGACGTGCTACACGATCAACTTTGTTAAGCACAAGGTTTACGGTTTGGATAAATACTATACAAACTTTGATCCGGGCTCAGGAGGTGCACTTGACGCGGCGATTGCCGGTGGATTCAAGAAAGGTAAACCGGTCTTTTCCTATTACTGGGAACCAACCGGCCTTATGGGTAAAGTAGACTTGGTCAAGCTCAAAGAACCGACCTACGAACAGGGATGCTGGGACAAGATGACAACAGTTGTTGAAGATATCAAGAAAAATGGCCCGGATGTCTACAAACCAACTTGCGCCTGCGCATACGTAGATATGGCTCTTACTAAGGCTGCATCAACTAAATTTGCCAACATTCCTGCCAACAAGCCGATTTTAGATTTTATCAAAGCCTACTCTATTCCAACGGCTCTGGTGAACAGTTCGCTGGCTTTTTACATGGATGAATCAGATGGAGATATGGAAGAAACAGCCAAAAATTTCCTCTCTAACTCCAACATCTGGGAAAGTTGGGTACCCTCAGACGTGGCAAGTAAAGTCAAAGCAGCACTGTAATCTGCTTTGTAATTACTCAATCTCTCTTTTTGTAACTAAGAGCCCGTTCGGGCTCTTAGTTCTTCGCATACAGGACTAATGAAAACTAACTGGAAATACTGGGTCCCTATTTGTTTCGTAGCTTTCTGGGGACTGATAATTATCAGCTATCGTTATGCAAAACCCCGGTATAAACCGGAAAATATTTCGGATTTATTAGACGATTTTTCCTGGCTGATAAACTGGCCCAAATGGCTCGATTTTCCCTTGATGCAACCTCTGAATGCAGGTTTTGACTGGCTGATAACAGAGTACGGGATGTTTTTTGATGGTATTAACAACTTACTGCTGGGTCTTTATACCACAATGAAGGATGCAGTGGTAGGCCTACCATGGCCGCTTGTGGTGGTACTGGTCATCGTAATGACTTATTTTGTGAGCGGCAAAAAAATGGGTACAACCATCATGGTTGGATTTTGTACATTTTTCATTGGTTTCCTCAGTCCAAGATACTGGGACAAGGCCATTATGACGACCTGTATTGTCCTCATCGGAATTTTTCTCTGCCTGGTAATTGGAATTCCAATCGGAATAGCAATGGCGAGGAAACCAAAATTCAGGAAAACATTGTTGCCGTTACTGGACCTGATGCAAACAATCCCAAGTTTCTGTTATTTGATTCCGGGTATATTGTTGTTTGGGCTGGGAGCAGTACCTGCTATTATCGCAATTTTTGTTTATGCCGCTCCTCCGCTGATCAGGTTAACTGACCTCGGAATCCGGCTGGTAGACAAAGAAGTTGTTGAAGCAGCAGATGCTTTTGGGGCCAGCAAAAAACAGAAACTTTGGGGAGTACAAATACCTCTTGCCCTTCCAAACATCATGCAGGGAGTCAACCAGTCTGTGATGATGGCATTAGCAATGGTTGTAATTGCCTCGATGATTGGTACTCGTGGAATTGGAGACGAAGTTCTGCTTGGTTTACAACAGCTCAACGTGGGAATGGCTACAGAAGCTGGAATAGCCATTGTTCTGTTGGCAATTATTTTTGATCGTATAACACAGTCCTATGGTGATAAAATCCAGGAGAGGACCATGCCCAAGAAACTTAAGAAAGTATAATGCCCAAGATTGAGCTTAAGAACGTCTACAAAATCTTTGGAGAAGACCCAAACTCTGTTTTGCCTTTGGTGCAAAAAGGAGCTACAAAAGAAGAAATACTGGAAGATACCTATCATACCGTGGGGCTTGATAATGTTTCTCTCAGTATCGAAGAAGGAGAAACCTTCGTCTGTATGGGATTGTCCGGTTCGGGAAAATCAACGCTGATCCGACATATCAACCGCTTGATTGATCCGACAGAGGGAGAGGTCCTGGTTGATGGCGTTAACGTTTTAGAGTTCAACGAAAAGGAACTTCTCGAATTACGGCGCCACGAGATGAGCATGGTCTTCCAGCGCTTTGGGCTTTTTCCCCACAAGACCGTGATGGAAAATGTCGCCTACGGTTTGGAAGTTCAGGGCAAGCCGATGGAAGACCGAAGCCACATTGCGGGAGAGCAGATCAAGGCAGTTGGACTAAACGGATTCGAACACCAATACCCCAGCCAGTTGTCCGGAGGCATGCAGCAACGTGTCGGATTAGCACGGGCACTGGCGACCAACCCCGGAATATTGCTGATGGACGAAGCTTTCAGCGCACTGGATCCACTGATCCGCAACGATATGCAGGATCAGTTGCTGGAACTACAGTCTAAACTGCACAAGACCATCGTCTTCATTACCCACGACCTGGATGAATCACTGAAACTTGGTGATCACATAGGTATTCTCAACGGCGGTAAACTGGTACAGGTCGGAAAGCCTGAAGAAATTATCATGAATCCGGCTCATGATTACGTTGCGGCCTTTGTTAAGGATGTCAACAGGGCCAAGGTACTGCGCGCCAAAACCATTATGCTGAGTCCCGAAAAATATACCTCTAACGGCAAAGGATCGGGAGAAACCCACAAGGTGCTGGAAAACAGCTTCATTGAGGAATTTTTGCCACTGGTACTTGAAAAGAGGTCCGTGGTGGAAGTCATCGATAAGGATGGTAACACTATGGGATTCATTACTGAAAAAGAACTGGCACAGTCACTCTCCAAAACCTGAGCTGTGCGTCCTGAACTGTTAATTTCCTCCAGAACCCGTTCAACTCCTTTCAGCAGCCGGGTTGAGGCCTGTGGTGTAAAAGCATATTCAGTTTATAACCACATGCTCCTGCCTTTGATCTTCCGCAGCCTGGAAGAGGATTACTGGCACTTATGTGAATCCGTACAGGTCTGGGATGTTTCCTGCCAGAGACAGGTTGAGATCACCGGACCGGACACACAAAAACTTGTCCAGTTAATGACTCCCCGTGACCTGTCACAGGCAGAGCTTGGACAGTGTTTTTATGCTCCGCTCTGTGACGAAACCGGAGGAATGATCAATGATCCCATTCTCATCAAACACAGCAACAACCACTGGTGGCTTTCAATCGCTGATTCAGATGTAATGCTCTGGGCCAAAGGGCTGGCAACTGGTTTTGGATTGGATGCCCTTGTTACAGAACCTGATATTTGGCCGCTTGCAGTTCAGGGACCAAAAGCCGAAGAACTACTTTCCCGGGTTTTTGGAAAAGAAATCAGCAGAATCCTTTTTTTCCGCAGCAGGACATTTAACTACCAGGGAACAAAGATGTTGGTGGCAAGATCCGGTTGGAGCAAACAGGGTGGTTTCGAAATTTATGTTAATGACGCGGAGTTGGGAGGACAACTCTGGGATGAACTTTTTGCAAAAGGTGAAGACCTGAATGTTGGTCCGGGCTGTCCTAACTTGATTGAGCGAATTGAGAGCGGGCTGCTGTCTTTTGGTGGAGATATGGGATACGATACAACGCCGTTTGAATGCGGTCTTGATAAGTATGTCAGTTTGGACGCAGACATTGAAAGCCTGAGTCTTGAGGAACTAAGAACACGAAAGTCAAAAACCAAGCTCATTGGAATAGTGATTGATCGTAAGGTCAATCTGATAGACAAAAGAGTATTTATCGGCAGTAATGTGGTTGGAAAAATTACTTCCGACACCTGGTCTCCCCGATATTCAGCCTTCCTGGCATTCGCGAGGTGTGAACTCAAACACCTGGAAGACGCTCAAAATTTACATGTTAAAACCACTTCTGGAGAAGTGTCAGCCTGGATCACCGACTTACCCTTTGATTTTGAAACTCTTGGATTGACAGGTATTGAAGAAGGTACGAGTATTTGACCTTAACTTTTGCGATAGATTTACATTTGCATTTTTGAGAAATTCTTACAAATAGAACCGAACTTTGTTTCGTCATTTCAAAGAAAGTGAGTTTGATTTATGAAAGAAGCATATGAGTCGCTCAGAAAGAATCCGGCTAACCACGTTCCTCTGACTCCACTCTCATTTCTACACCGAACTGCAGACATTTATGGTGAGCGGGAGGCAATAATATACGGTGAAAGACGATACAGCTGGCGCCAGTTACGGGAGCGCTGTCTGTGCATGGCC
>LSNO01000123.1 GCA_002082305.1 SAR324 cluster bacterium SAR324-CTD7B | reverse complement strand
GGGTTCCGCTGTCACACACTATTACTGGTAAATGGAGTGATGGAGAGGAAATTAAGTCAGATGGTGTTAGTGGTATTTTCATTCAAGTGGGTGTGCCAATTCTGCCTGGCATCGGAATGGATAATTATAAAACCAAAATTAAAGCCAATGCAGGAAATACTAATATTGCACATGATTTATCAACTACAATTTATAATCTTTACTATCTGCTTCCGATTCCGATCATCAACCTGACCTTGGGAGTGGGAGTTGGCAGTACAACATTGGAGTGCTCTATTTGTGCTGCTAGTTTCGATAAAGGTACGGCAAGCCAGTGGTATGCTAGCCTTGGTATGCCAATTATACCACTCTTTGACTTGCATCTCAGTTATCGCTCGGTAAATACAAAAATAAAAATTAAATCAGGTTCCGGAGGAGGTGAACACGATTATAGTGGAAACGTAATGGGCCTTGGCATCGGTTTCAATTTCTAATAAAGAATCTTCCTATGCAGCAAAACTGTTAAACAAAAAGGGTGCAGAGCATAATGTTCAGCACCCTTTAAAATCAAACCGTTAACATTCTGAATGAAGAAAATTATTTTAACTGCGTTTGCAGGAGTTAGCCTGCTGATTTCCGGCACTCCCGTATTTGCAGAACTTTTTTCTGTAAGCGTGGGAATACCTCTGTCACACACAATTACCGGAAAAACGGCAGAATCGGACGGTGTAAGCGGTTCTTTCGTTCATGCTAAATTGCCTTTAATCCCAGTAGGACTCGGTATTGAAAGTTATAAAACTAAAGTAAAAGACAGTGCTTCCCTGAAGATTGCAACTATGATGTTTGATATTTTTTATCTGCTTCCAGTTCCAATTATTAACTTAACCTTAGGTATTGGGGCCGGCAATGTGAATATTGTGGGAGGTGGCTCAAATTACGAAAAAGGCAGTGCAACACAATGGTATACCAGCATTGGAATACCAATCTTGCCCTTGTTCGACATACACATAAGTTATCGTTCAATTACGGCAAAAAACACAAAAGACTCTGGTACTAAACTTGATTTGAGTGGAAACGTAACTGGGGTAGGCCTGGCATTCGTTTTCTAACAAAATGATCTGCCCCTCATGTTAAACAGGACAAAATATTTCCGCAAACTGTGTCTTTCCGGTTCTTTTCTTGTAGGTATGATCAGCCTGTCAAGCTCTGCTAATGCACAGTTCATCGGCATAAACGTTGATTATGGCATCGGTTATTCTGCAGCCCCCGGTAAAGTATCCGGGGGCTCTGTCGGAATTTCACATCCTGCACCTTTTATCCCAAATATTGGATATTCATCTGTCAGCTTTATAGATAAAGAAACCATAGACTCTGATAATAGTACTTCATCTGTTTCCCTGGTAACAACGACTACAATCGAGACTATAAATTTTTTCTACAACGTTCCATTTCCTGTTGTTACAATTACTGTGGGTTTTGGTTACGGTGCAGATAACCTAAACATAGGGATGGGGACAAAAACAACAATTGTTGAAAAAACCTCCAGTGGTACTCCAAAGGACCTAGGTCCTAGTGACTTGGAAACCTCTGTGGCAGAAGCATTTTTTCACATTGGACTCCCTTTTTGGAACACAATTGAGTTTCATCTTGGCTACCACCTCATGTCTTTTACTAGCATCGACATAACCAGTAAAAAAAGCGTGGTGATTTCGAAGGGAATTACAATACTAAAAAGAACTATTCTGGTGGAATGACCACAATCGGAGTTCAAGTTGCATTTTGATGTTTTCCTCACCGTTTCCTGAGTTCATCAGTTTTTTCTGTGAACACCTGTCCTCATCACCCGATTTTCTCCTTCATCCGGAAGAAGAAGTAATTTCAGCTTCTTTTGGTTCTTCAAAAAGACGTGCCGAGTTTTCTTTAGGCCGCTACTGTGCCCGAAGAGCACTGTCAAAATTCGAACTGGAATCTGTACCAATTCTAAGAAACACTGAAAGCAGGGAGCCCTACTGGCCGAAATCAGTCAGGGGCAGTATCACTCACTCTGAAGGTTTTGCTGCTGCGGCTGTAGGGTTGGCAAAAGATGTGTCTGGTATTGGAATAGATCTGGAAAGTTTGTCCAGAGTAGTTGATTTTAATATCAGGAGACATGTCTGTGTGGATAAAGAACGGGAGTTTCTGGAGTCTCTGCCTACTGAGCAGGCAAACCGTTATCTTCGAATTATTTTTTCGGCTAAAGAGTCAATCTTCAAATGCTTTTTCCCGATCTCACAAACCTACCTTTATTTTCAGGATGCAGAAATAATAATTGATGACAAAAATTCCGAATTTTCTTTTTTACTCTCAAAAGCATGTAACGGTATTACGTCTGCAGGTTTTCAACATTCCGGCAGGTTCTCAATAAAGGATGATCTGCTACTGACATCAATTTATATTTAAAACCTTGTTTTATCAGGCTATTGTGGATTAATAAATTTATCTACATCTAACTGACTGCTAACAGTTATCAACATGTTGTCAACATTTAATCAAATATTTTACCTGTAAAAAATCAACTTATTGCGGTCAGATGTTTGTTACTGATTAGTTATCAACAACTAACCAACAATTCGTGTTGGGTTTTTTCTTTAATTTTGATAAATTATTGTTTGTCAACATTCTGACAACAAGTTGTCAACATATAAAAATCAGGTAAAAATTCTTATAATTCAAAAAGTTATTCACTTGCCAACAAGTTGTCAACAAACCTACTACTACTAATAATTAAATATGGAAATTAATTTAAAAAGAGAAGCATTCAGTAGTACTCTGCAAAACATCAATTCTGTTGTTGACAAAAGTACAAGTTCAAACAAACCAATCCTGTCTAATTTCGTTATCAGGACCATGGAGGGAGAAGTCTCAAAGGTTGAGTTTTCGTCGACTGATTATGAGCTTTCTCTTGTTGAGCAGGTGGAAGCAGAAATCACAGAACCAGGCAGTATCTGCGTCAATGCAAAAAAAGTATTCGATATAGTCAAAGAACTTCAGGGCGAGGATGTAAAGATTCGTTCTACAGAACAACTGTGGATTCATATTACCTGTGGTTCTTCTGAGATGCGTCTTCCTTCGGTTGAAGTCGGCTTATACCCACAAACAGTACTGGAAGACCTTCCTCAATCTGTGACGATATCTGTGGATGATTTGAAGCAGTGTATTGACATGACACTGTTTGCTGCAATTACCAACGAGTCTCGACGAAACCTGATGGGTGTTTGTCTCAGTTCTACGAGTGACCAGCAAACCCGCTGGCTTTCCACTGACGGTCATCGATTAGCACAAATTCTCAAATCAGTCGATGATCTGAATTTTAGTGAAGATAAGGAAGTTATCGTTCCCAGAAAAGCTTTGACTGAAGTACGCCGGGCAGCAGATCTTTTTGGTCAGACAGTGGTAATTTCTTTCGATGAACGTGTTATGCAGTTTACCGGCGGCAGGATCAGTTTCAAGACAAGGTTGATTGAAGGAAAATTTCCAAACTGCGATCCTATCATTCCCAAAGACAACACAATGGAAATTATTGTGAACCGTGAAAGTTTTATCAATTCACTGAGAATTGTCTCTTCAATCAGTTCAGAAAAACTAAGACCAGTGAAACTTCTTATCTCTCAGGGGGTTTTGAAACTGGAAAGTGAGAAAGCAGATTATGGAGAAGTGGTAGATGAAATAGAAATCGGCTACGAAGGTGATCCTTTTCAAATTGGGTTTAACTCCAGATATCTGTTGGATGTTTTAATTGTGATTGAAAGTGAAGATATAAAGCTAGAGTGTAAAAATTCGATGAGTCCCACCATCATCAAATCCACTGTTGATGAATCCTTTTTGTCAGTAATTATGCCATTGAGAGTCGAATGGTAGCTGGACGGTTTTCGTTTTACTGTTCCTGATCACTTGTTGACTGTCGACAGTCAACCGTCAACCGCAAATGATTGTACATGATCATCCGCAACATTGAGGTATCTCAATTTCGCAACTACGGTAGATGTACGACAAAACTTTCTCCGGAAATAAACTGGATTTACGGTGCAAACGGCCAGGGTAAAACGAACCTGGTTGAGGCAGTATTTTACCTTTGTAACTTAGAATCATTTCGCACAACAAAGCCGTCTCTGCTGCTGCAGGAAAAAAAGTCAGAGGCAGTTCTTCAGGCTAAGGTAGAACGAAAAAAAGTTCTGCATCTTGTTCGTGTCAATATCACAAAAAAAGGTCGACAGGTTTTTTTAGATCACAAACCTTCCCGCCGGGTTTCTGAATATATTTTTTCTTTCATGGCACTGTCTTTCACTCCGGAAGATGTTAATCTTTTCCGAAGTGTTCCACAGGAGCGCCGCAAGTTTTTTAACAGGATTATGGCTTTCAATGATCCTCTCTATTTTAATAATATTCAGGAATATTCAAAAATTATTTCCCAAAAAAATGCTTTATTGAGACAGGGAAAAATTGAACAAATCCAACTATGGAATGAAATGCTGGCAAAGTCTGCAGTTCAGTTAATGAAGCATAGAAACAGTTATGTAGAGCAGGTTAATCAACATTTGAATGATATTTTCAAAGATATTTCCGGTCGCACAGAAACATTGAAGCTGATTTATAAACCGTCTTTGAATTCAGCTGATTATGAAGAGAAGAATTGTCTTCAGCAACTTGAAAAAAGTCTGTCAAGAGACCTGCAGTACGGCTTTGCTGTACTTGGTCCGCACAGGGATGAGTACCATTTGATGATGGACGGAAAAAAAGACAGAGATTTTTTTTCGCAGGGAGAGTTCAGGATTACTAATTTGTCTTTAAAAATGACGATAAATCGTTTATTCTATGAGGGATATCAATTTTATCCGGTTTTGATTTTTGATGATCTTTTTTCAGAATTGGATGATGAGGTGATAAAAAATGTTTTTCAATATTTTTTAACACTTAAGAATCAAATTTTTATTACCTCTACCTCTGAACCATCTGGATCCCTGACAGTAAAAAAATTTAATATTGTCAAGGGAGAGTTGGTTTGACAACACAGTTGAAGTTTGAGACTTCGACTGCTTCACGAAAGAACAAAATGCCAGAAATTGAAACTGTAGATAAATCGACTTACGACGAATCTGATATAACCGTACTGCAGGGCCTGGAAGCCGTTCGCCTGCGTCCGGGAATGTATATTGGAGGAGTGGATAGTACAGCACTTCATCATCTGGTTTTTGAAGTTGTAGATAACAGTGTTGATGAAGCTTTAGCAGGTTATTGTTCTGAGATTCACGTTATAATCAATTCCGACGGAAGTCTTTCAGTAGAAGATGACGGCAGGGGAATTCCTGTTGGAATACACGAAGAGGAAGGAATTCCGGCAGTTGAACTGATTTTGACCCGTCTTCATTCCGGAGGAAAGTTCGATAACAGCAACTACAAGGTTTCCGGAGGACTGAATGGAGTTGGTGCATCGGTTGTGAATGCGCTTTCTGGTAAAATGATTGCTGAAATACACCGCGAAGGATTTCTGTGGAAGCAGGAATATCAGCAGGGAATAACTGCAAGTTCCCTTGAACAAATTGAGGAAAGCAAAAAAACCGGGACCCATATTACGTTCTGGCCGGATAAGACTATTTTTGATAATGTAGATTTTAATTTTGAAATATTAGCTCATCGTCTCAGGGAATTGGCCTTTTTGAATAAGGGAATTTTAATTTCAATCAGGGACAACCGCTCTGACCGGTTTCAGGAATTTAAATATGAAGGTGGAATTGCAGCATTCATAGAGCACATCAACGAAAATAAAAATGTTCTGCATGAATCTCCGGTTTATTTCTCCGGGAAATCTGAAGATGTTGAGATCGAAGTTGCTTTTCAGTACAACGATAGTTATACCGAGCGAATATATTCTTTTGTTAATAATATAAATACAGTGGATGGCGGAACTCATCTGACAGGATTTAAAGGAGCTCTTACCCGCACTTTGAACAGCTACATGAGTGCCAATAAAATTACTAATGATTTAGAAGAGAATTTAACGGGCGAAGATGTCAGGGAAGGAATGGCGGCAGTGATAAGTACCCGTGTTACCAATCCTCAGTTTGAGTCGCAGAAAAAAATAAAATTGACCAATGTTGAAATTAAGGGAAAAGTTGAAACCCTGGTTTCAGAATATCTTGGTGCACATCTGGAGGAGAATCCTGCTGTTGCAAAAAAGATTGTTGCCAAAGCCATTGATGCACAACGAGCCAGGCTTGCTGCAAAAAAAGCACGAGAAATTACCCGCAGAAAAAATGTACTTGAGTTCAGTACTCTTCCAGGAAAACTGGCTGACTGTCAGGAATCTGATCCGGCATTGAGTGAATTGTTTCTGGTTGAGGGTGATTCTGCAGGAGGCTCGGCAAAGCAGGGGCGTGACCGCAAAAACCAGGCTATTCTGCCTCTCAAAGGTAAAATATTGAATGTGGAAAAGGCCCGTTTTGATAAGATGCTTTCCCATGAAGAAATAAAATCCATGATCACTGCAATGGGAACAGGTATTGGGAAAGAAGAGTTTGATCTTGAAAAAATACGTTACCATAAAATCATTATCATGACAGATGCAGATGTTGACGGCCTCCACATTTTGACTTTGATACTAACTTTTTTCTACCGGCAAATGCCTGAAATTATTGAAAATGGCTATCTTTATATTGCACAGCCGCCTTTGTACAGGGCAAAAAAAGGTCGTTCCAGTTTTTATGCCAAGAATGAAAATGAATTGACAGAACGGCTGGTGCGCGCTTCCAGTGAAACTCTAAGTCTCACTTCTGAAAAAGGAACAACAATCAGTGGAGAAGATCTTTTTCAGACTGCACTTAAAATCAGGCTTTACAGAACCCATTATGGCCGCTTGTGCTTTAACCCCAATCTAACTCTTTTGATCAATCTCCTGCTCAAGCATGAAATTGAGATTGATCTTGGAGGTGCAGAGCACATCCTCAACTGTATTGACAACTTGAAGAATAGCTATCCGGACTACAAACTGACTGTTGATCCGGAAAAACAAGGAAGTAATGTTCTAATCCAGGTTAATGATACACAAATTGAGCTGTCTCTGAATTTATTGGAAAACCTTAGCGCATATGATTATTCCCAATTGTTACAGGAACATTTGAACCTCAAGACGGCACTTGGAGAAAATGGAGTGGTACTGACTGAAGAAAATGAAGGTGAGAGTCACTCTATCCAGACATGGTCTCAGGTGTTGGAATTTATGGTTAGTTTTGGCAAGAAAGGCATGTACATTCAGCGTTACAAAGGATTGGGTGAAATGAATCCGGAGCAGCTATGGGAGACAACACTTGATCCGACAATCAGAACACTTAAAAAAGTGAAAGTTGAAGATATTGTTGAATCAGACGGAATTTTCACCATTCTGATGGGCGATCAAGTTGAGCCACGCCGAAACTTCATTGTGGAAAACGCACTTCGAGTGAAGAATTTGGATGTTTGAAATTATTGCACCAACTCCATGTCCAGCCCCCATTCCGTTGTCGCCATAGTCGGGCGTCCAAATGTAGGAAAATCAACATTATTCAATCGCCTTGTCGGGCGACGTTCTGCCATTGTAGAAAAGAATCCGGGTGTAACACGTGATCGCAATTCCGGAATTTCAAAATATCACGGTTTTCAGTTTATTGCAGTTGATACAGGTGGATTTGAACCAGTTGCAGAAAGCTCATTGGTTCAGAAAATGGCAATACAGGCACGTCTGGCTGTTGAAGAGGCAGATTGTGTTTTGTTTGTTGTAAATGCACTGGAAGGCTGGACTCCGGCAGACAGTGAAATATACAGGACATTGGTGAAAGCAGAAACTCCCTTGTTTGTTGTTGTCAACAAAGCCGATAACCCCCGTCTGGAAGAAGAAAGTTTTGAGTTTCATCAGCTTGGAGTAGAAAATATTTATCCAATTTCTGCTGAGCACAACCGTGGAATAGAAGGACTTTTGGAAGAAGTAGATCAGCTGATTCCACTGAAAATAAAAGAAAAAGAAGACTACAATGAAGATCTAAGCCGCTCTGATGCTCCTATTGCAGTTGCGGTTATTGGTAAACCAAATGCAGGAAAATCGTCGATTGTAAATGCACTTCTCCGGAAGGAGCGGATGATTGTGGATCCGGTTTCAGGAACAACCCGTGATCCGGTTGACAGTCAGTGCAGTTTTGAAGGCCGGGATATTTTGCTGGTTGATACTGCAGGAATTCGTCGACGCGGCAAGGTCAGTCGGAAGATTGAAACATTCAGTATTGTTTCTGCACTCAAATCAATAGAACGTGCGGATGTAACTCTTTTGATTATTGATGCAGAAGAAGGGGTAACAGAGCAAGTTACCAAGATTGCCGGCTATGCCAATGAGCGTAGAAAATCACTGGTGATTGTGATGAACAAATGGGATCTGGTCAAAAAAGACGGCATAACCCAAAAGGAAGTCAAAGAAGAAGTTTACGATAGTTTGGGTTTTATCAACTTTGCACCGGTTATTTTTGTCAGTGCGGTGACTGGACAGCGCGTTACTCAAATTTTTGAAAACATTCTGCGGGTTCATGAGCAGTACGTCCGGCGGATTCAAACTTCAGATTTGAATACAATTCTTCAGCTGATTGTCAACCAACATCCGCCTCCATCAAAATCGGGCCGGCCGACCAAGGTTTTTTATGGTAATCAGGTCAGTGTTGCCCCGCCGACTTTTGTCTTCATGACCAATAATCCCGAAAAAACAAACTTTGCTTACGAGCGCTATGTTTCCAACCAGTTCCGCTTTCATTTTGGTTTTGAAGGTACTCCTTTGAATTTTATCTGGCGCAAGAAAAAATCTACTCACAGTAAAAAACCCGGAAAACGCAGCTGAAAAAGATATCCAAGATCAGTATTTTTGCCTGATTTTCAGACTGACAGCTGAAAACTGACAGCTAAATCCATGGCCATTCCAAATTTACTGAAACCCTGGTAAAATTGTGCTGGTTGAATTTTCTTTCATAACCTGATTGTCAGGCAAAGTGTACGTCGGTAAAACGGCTGCGCAGCTTGATAACTTCATCTTTGACTATTTTTCCTTGCAGTCCGGCTTTCATCAAATCAGCCAGCTCACCCATTTCATCTTCTTTCATGCCGTAGCGTGTCATTTCCTGCACACCAATTCGCAAACCGGTTGGATTTTTTGCATCCTTGTCGCCAGGCAGCATGTTGTAGTTGGTGATGATGTTGTTTTTATCAGAGAGTGAGCGGGCAAGCTCTTTGGCAATTCCAAAATTGGTTACGTTTATTGCCAACTGGTGACTTTCAGTAAAACCGAATTCTTTGGCTTCCACATTCACCCCTTCATCAGTCAGAGCCTGCCCTAAAGCTTTGGCATTAGTTATTGTTTGAGCAGCATATTCCCGGCCGAACTCAGCCATTTCCCGGATTGCTATCAGCATTCCCGGCAGAGTGTGCAGATGGTGACTGCTGGAAGAACCGGGCATTACGCCCCTGTCTACACTGGTCCACCATTTCATTTCCTGTTCAGTGGCCATGTTGCCTAAAATTACTCCACGCTGTGGCCCAGGGAAAGTTTTATGTGTACTTCCGTTAATGAAATGCGCGCCTTCCTCAAATGGATTTTGGAATTGACCACCGAGAATCAGACCAAGAACGTGAGCACCGTCATAAAGAAGAGGAATATTTTTTGCCCGGCAGACTTCTGCAATTTGTTTTACAGGTTCCGGAAAGAGGAACAGGCTTTTGCCAAGAATAACCATATTCGGAGAAGTTTGCTCCACCAGGTCAACGCATTTTGGTACATCAAGATGATATCCGTCTTCAGTTGCAGGCCAGAAATGCAATGAGATGGAGTTTTCACGTCCCGGAGTGAGTACTTTTCCTCGAACCTGAATTCTTCTTCCCACCACGCCAATCGGGTTATGGCTGATATGTCCGCCGATTTCGATAGAATTTACAAGCACAGTATCACCACCACGCAAAATACCAAGAGCCACAGCGGTATTAGCAGCATTTCCACTGAGCGGGCGAACATCAGCCTGCAGACATTTTGCCAGCTGGATGATTTCACGAGTGGTCATGCTTTCAATTTGATCGATGTAGCGGGTACCTTCGTAATATCGGTTGTCTTGCTGTGCAGTATTTGGGTGTCCTTCTGCATAACGTCCCATGAAATCGTTGGACTCTATTTGTTTGACTGCATCCGACTGAACATTTTCGCTGGCAATCAGGTTGATGGCTTCTTTGCCGCGCCATTGATTCTGGCTGTCGACGATGTCCAGGACATCAGAAATATTTACACTCATTTTTTCCTTGAAGATTAATTAAAAAAGGGGAGACTGATTCCTCAATATTCCGGAAAATACTCCAGTTTGGCACCAGACTCACGAATGGCCTCCTGTTCCGGAAGAAGTTGTTTTTCGAAATGTTTACCTTTTACAACAATTGTCGGACGGATATTGCGGATTAAGCTGCTTGCATCCGCATCATCAAAAATAATAACCCGGTCCACAGCTTCAATAGCGGAGAGCAACAGGGCGCGCTCCCTTTCATTTAGCAAAGGTGGGTGTCCTTTTTGTTTGGTGATGCTCCTGTCACTATTGATAGCTACGACATTAAAGCCTTTAAGAGTATTGAGTTGATGCAGGAATTTCAGGTGCCCTGCAGAAATTTCGTCAAAATATCCATTTGTGAAAACAACCGGAATTTCCTGGGGCAAGTTGCGGTACAGTTTTTCCTGAGTCACGATTTTCGCAGAAGTTTCTCCGTAATCAAAACGCTGCAGCAATTCATTTTTTGTAAATGAAACGACACCTACATGTTGTATTTCCAAACTTGCAGCAAGTTGAGCCCAATAAGCGGCCTGCTCAATCTTTGCCTGTCCGGCAAGCATAAACGTGAGCATGCTGCTGACCATGTCTCCGGCTCCAACAACATCAAAAACTTCCTGAGTTTCTGCTTCAAGGAAGTTATAATCCTCTGGATTGTGGAAAAGTAGTAAACCGTCCCGATCAAGGCTGATAACCAGATATTCCACATTTACTTCAGCTTTCAACTGCTCTGCAGCCTTGAGGACATCATTTTGGTCTTTAAGAGCAAATCCGACTGCTGCTTCAGTTTCCTTGCGGTTTGGTTTAATGAGGGTGAAATCCTGATAAATGTAGTAGTTTGTAGTACGTCGAGGATCGCCCACAATCGGAACTCCGTGTTTTTTTCCACAAGCCGCAATTGTTTTTAGACTTTCAGTACTGAGTAAACCCTTTCCGTAGTCAGAAACAATGACTGCGTGGCTTTTTGGAATTGTTTGTTCCAAATAATCAGTTAGCTGTTTTTGCGGTACAAGCTTTTCCGGATCCGGATCAATATCCATCCGGAGCAAATGGGTTTGTCCGGCAATCATACGGTGCTTGAGGCAGCTTTTATAATTTTCAGAAATGATTACACCTGAATGATCAACACCGTTTTCCGCAAGCAGTTTACGGATGCATTCGCCGGTTTCATCTTTTCCGGTGACTCCGCAAACGAGAACTTCTGCACCCAAAGTGGTCAGATTCATCACTACATTACCTGCCCCGCCTAAGCGCCGGTCTTCCCGGAGCACCTGCATTACAGGAATTGGCGCCTCCGGAGATATTCTATCCACTTTACCCCACGAATAATAGTCCAGCATCAGGTCTCCTACAACGAGGATGCGTGGAGATTTTATTTTCTCCAGGGATTGGCGGAGGTCTCCTTCGCTCATAATGATTAGTTTTGGCTTAAGTATTTTTCTAATGCCTGTTGGAAAGCATCATAGGGTTGTGCGCCGGAAAGTACTTCACCCTGAATTTCTCCGGACTTTGGATTGAAGAGGCCAACAAAAAAACCTGGAGTTCCGGTAATGCCAAGATTAGATCCATCTTTCATGTCCTGATCAACTAGTCCACGGTATTTCTCGTTATCGAGGCACTCGTCGAATTTAACAGGGTATTTTACTTTTATTTCTCTGGCATATTTTTTCAGTTCTTCCTTATCTTGTGCCTTTTGACGTGAGTAGAGTATCCTGTGAATTTCTTCAAATTTGCCCTGTTCCCGGGCACATTCCGACGCAATAGCCGCTTCGTCGGCTTCTTTGTGAAAAGCAAGCGGGAAGTGCCGGTATCCAAAAGCCACTCGGTCCTGGTATTTATCGAGGAGTTTACGGATTGTACTCTGTACACGACGGCAAAAAGGACACTGGTAATCCGAATATTCAAGCAGAATGACCGAGGCTTTTTTGTTGCCCCTGAGATAACCGGTTTTTATATTACCTTTCAGCAGAAAATCTGAAGGGGCCTCCAAATTTGAAATAACCCAGCCCTTCTTAAGTGCCAGTGAGTATTGGTTCAACATATGCTGACTCCTAATCTGCTGCTCCAGAAACTTTTTAATCTGCGGCCGGATCTGTTCCAAGGTTCCTCGTTCCTGCAGATCATTTTGTTCATAAACAGTAATAATATCTTTGAGTGTCACTTTTCTTTCTGGAGTCAAGATTATTTCCTGATGTTTTGCAGCCAATTTTTCCAGAGCATATTCCATCAACCGTACACTCAGATGCTGATACAGCTGCAGACTAAGGTCATTTGCTTTTTTGTTGCGCACATCTTCAAAAGTCACCGGCTTTCCATCAACCAAGCCTATAACCGGATTGGGATGAAAGACTGTACCTGCAGGAGCAGCACTGGAAGTTTGTGCAATTGCAGTAAAATAAGCGGTAAAAATGAGGATGAGTGAGATTAGATACTTGAATAATTTTGCAGTTATCATGTAATTTATCTCTTATTTAATTTAGAAAGTTGGGTGAAAAATCGGTTAAAATTTCATTGGGGTTCGACATTCCCATCAGACAGATCAAGTCATCCAAACGGGAGTCCAGGTCTGGAGACTCCAACAGTGTTTGTTTTTCTATTCCGGAAAAATCCAGGTTCATGCTGAGTAAATTAACGAGGTAGTTTGCAGGAATATCTTCTATTTTTTCCCACTCTATTTTCAGCTTATTTCTTTCAGAATATTCTTTGAAGTTTTGATATAAAAGACCAGAATCCTTGGAAAGGCTCAAATCTTCTGTGTCATTTGGAAATGATGAATACTCTACTTTTGCCTGTCTGTATGGAGTGTCTGTTTCCAGTTCCTCCACAATCTTAAAGCGAGATTCTCCGTGGAGTTGTATTAGATAATTCCCTTTTGGCAATTGTTGAGACTGTTCAATTTTTCCTGCACAGCCGATTTCACACAGCTTTTCAGAATCCTGGGTCGCAGGCTGAATTATGCCAATCAGCAAGTCTTCATGCTCCAGGACGTGTTCCACCATCTGTCGGTAACGCGACTCGAATATATGCAGAGGCAGAACTGAACCCGGCAATAAAATCGTTTTATGCAGAGGGAACAAAGGAATAGTATCGATCAGTTTTACAGTAGTCATTAGACCTCAATTGGAAATCGTTGCTGCAGATTGCCTGCAATCCGACTTTCAACATCTACTGCAGTTTGAGGTTGATGCGGCATAGTATTTTTCCAGACTGAACTATTTTCCATACAAAGATATGTTGGAATTTGAGGTGCCAGTTGAGTTACTTTTTGTTGAACATTGCGGAACAAACGCTGACGTATTTTTTTTAAATAACGCATTTTTCCATCCTCTCCAGGGACAAACTCTCCAAGAAAAACACGGCTGTTTGGAAAGCGTTCATCCACAACTGATTTGAGCGAAGAAATGTAGCGTAGAGAACCCAAACTGACCCATGCAATACCATCAGAAGGCACGGCATCAAGTATTTGCTCAACCAGTTCCTGATAACCTTTTTCCCAATCCGGATAGTTGATCATGGGATCAAAATGAAAAGCGACTTTGTACCCTGCCGCTGAAGCCTTTCCTGCTGCTTCAAGCCGTTCTTTCAGCCGCGCTGTTTTGTGTTCTTCCTGTTCAACAATGGCTTCCGGATTTACCGACCATGAAATAACGGTTTTTCCACCGTGCGGAAGATCGAGCAAATGATCAACATTACTTGATTTCGTTTTCAGTTCAAGCAGGGCGTTCGGTAGTTTTGCAAAAAAACGGATTACATGCGCCTTGATACCCAGAATGTGGTCGAGTGCCAAACTGTCAGAATGCTCTCCTGTTCCTACACGAAATAGAGTATTCGGCTGTTCCGCAGTACGCTGCCAAACCTGCTCCAGCATTTCATCCAGATTTGCGTGAACTGTAATAACAGGTTTGTTCAGGAATGCTTGTAGAATACAATATGTACACTCAAATGGACAGTTTTCTATTAAATCCAGCGTAAAATAATTGCAGCAGACAAGATCATTCGAAAAACCAGGACAAGCCTTGATCGATGTTCCCTTAAAATATTTGAGATGAAGAGTCTTTTTCCCCTGCGTGAGTGGATTGCGCAGAGGATCGGTTCCAGTCTCGTCTTGATGCCAGGCGAAATTTTCCACTAACTGTGTTGGAACCTCTGGAAAGCGCCCGCAAATTTGCTCAGTCAGAGGCTCTGCGGCAACTGCTTTATCAATAATAATTCTCTCTGGGTGGTACTGAAACATCAGGAATATTTGCTAAATATATTTTGTCAGGAATAAATATCGACAGAGTTTAATTCTGATTTAATCTAAAAACCAAAGAATAATAAAGAAATTTTTTATAGATCCAGTGCAAAGCCAAGAAAAACACCCTACATTTTTCCTTGAAATGGCAACTAATCATAAATCTTCAAGAGGGCTAACAACACCTTGTACGCCCTGCTTCAACACATGAGTATATATCATGGTTGTTTCCAAATCTTTGTGACCCAGCAAGGCCTGAATGGTGCGAATATCTGTGTCCCCGCTGTAGCAAATGTTTAGTGAAACTATGCCGGAATGTATGCGCACTCACTTTTTTGGTAATTTCTGTTTGACGGACAGCCTGCTTTATTGCTCTGTTGATAGCCGACTGATCCAGATGGTGACGGTGTATTATTCAACTACGAGAGTCTTTTGAGAGACCCAGAACAGGAAATACATATTGTGGTGTTTTAGACTTGCGACTAATCGGAATTAACCTATACATACACTTGATTAGCTGTTCAAGCTCAACTAATCAGGCTAACTTGTCGGAATATTCCATTCGTGGCTAATTTTACCAGATTTACCGGATAATACAAGGGTTATCAGGTATAATGCCTGAATTTCCGGTTATTTCCGGATTATCAGGTATCTTAACCGATTTACTGGATAATATAGTGGTTACAGGGTAAGTTGCTTGATAATAATAAGTTAGAAGTTACTCATGAGCGATGAATCTCTAATCCACGCAACCAGGTGTAATTAAGGAACTGATTATGGCCGAAGTCTTGTGGCATGAGCTTGTGACCCAAAAGGATTCGACGGACGCAAGAGACTCAAGTGGCAACACTTTTGAGTATTTGGCCAGCATCAAGCGAGTAAACGTAAAAACGAATAAGGGTTGTAGTTTTCAGATGGATCGTATGACCAGAAATAATCTGCATCGCGTAACACGAAATACCGCATTTTATTTTGGGGTCTTTTCGGACCATTTGGTCTTGGCAAAAATCTGGAAGGTAGAGATCCTTGTTGTGCTTGCTGAGGTTGAGAGACAGCTTGACCGTTGCAAGAATGACATTGCTCACGTGAATTTTCTTTTGCGATGGCTGGAGGATCAGGGGGAACGAGTGTTTGCCACAAACTTCTAATAAATCACTCAATACGTACCCCGCGGCTACGCCGTGTGGACGGTTAGCTTAGCGTTATTTTTCAAAAACCCTAGAAAGTAAGATTTACAAGATGCGAACTGGTGAATGTGGGTGCGGAAACATAAAGATTAGGACAAATGGTGAGCCAGAAATCAGGCTCATATGCCATTGTAAATCTTGTCAAAAACGTACCGGGTCAGATTATTCTCACAATGTTTATTTTTTTCATGAGCAAGTAGAAATTATTGGCGAAGTAAAAAACTATACGCGAACGGCACAGGAAGACAGGTTTTTGACAAACTATTTTTGTCCCGAATGTGGTATGACACTTTATTGGCATATGGATGTCCTTCCTAAAATAACTGGCATCGCTATCAGTGTTTTTGACGTTGATGATTTTGATATGCCTGAAGAATCTATATGGGAGAAGTTTAAACGCCCTTGGGTAGAATTCAGCTTACAGCTCAAGCACTTACATGGTCAAAGTGAGTGAGGGCTTTTAGCAATATATAATTAATTACTCGTCACTTTTTCCTTTTTCCTATGTTTATCGTTATGTGCCGCCTGCGTCTCAACTTTGCGTTATTCTGGCAAATTGCCTGGAAATAATAAGTTAGATGAGGAGAATAATGAAGTGCTGCAGAGATTGCCAAAACTAAGTGTCAGAGTACGCCCGAGCGTGCCCTCAGTGTGGCGTGCCTTTCCTAGCGTACGAGAAATTTGATTGCTGGGGATTAGGGTACATTAAACTAAGGCCTCTTTCCTCTGCATCCCGTGGATTGACATTTCCTTCAAGTACAAAGTAAACTGGGCGCCCGTCCCTGCTGTGTGAATTATTGCCATAGGCTTGAAGAAGCTGAAGCAATGGTCTTTCAGAACGACTTTGTTCAAGTCAAATACAAGGGAAATTACCTATAACAAGGTGCTGCATTCGGACATGGTAAGGCTGTTACTTTTTTATTTAAAAACAGTCGCTAACTACACAAGTTCAGTGGGTGAGGCGTTAGAAACCTAAAAAAGAATCAAATATGAACTATCAAATTGAACCATTGCAAACTGAAGACTGGCCGCAGGTCCGCTCTATATATGCGGAAAGTATCAGTACCGGAGTTTCCACCTTTGACACCAAACCTCCAAACTGGAAAGACTGGGATTCCAGTCGCTTACCATCCTGTCGTTTTGTCGCACGGGATGGAAAATATATTTATGGCTGGGTGAGTTTGAGTCCTGCCTCCAGCACCTGAGGTTACGTTGGAGTCGCTGAGGTCAGCGTACACGTAGGTAAGGCAGGGCAAAGACAAGGAATAGGTACAGCTTTGCTCAAGGCTCTTTTTGCAGTATCTGAAAATGAAAAATACTGGACATTAACTGCAGAAATAATTTTCGAAAACAGGGCGAGCTTTAGAATGAAGAATACTGTATTATAAAACATAAGTGTCAACTATATAAGAAAATGGGGGACTATGAATAGTAAAGAAAAGATTGAATCAAATTCTCTTCAACAAAAAAATATCATTGGTAAGTGGTTGGAGGAAGAGATGTTGGAGATTGCAAAATCTTTACGTACAGAGTTTTATGAATTAGGTGAAGTTTCTACTGAGACCAAGAAAAGATTGAAAGAAGTCTTGGAAGACAAAAACAAAAGGGAGAAGTTTGCAGAAGTTCTCTCTAAAGAAGTAGAAGAAGAAGAGTCGTTTGATGAATTTATGATTAACTTGATTTCAGAAAAGGATAGGGATAATTAGAAGGATGGAACCACCAGAATGGGGGGATGATTCTCATCTTCTCTTTTTTTACTGTACCACACTAATTCTTCACAGTCAGACACCCACTCCCTCCGACAACCGCAGTCTTGACAACCACGCCGATTGATGTTATATATTGGGTTCTCCTGAAACCAACAAATTAGGAAACCGATGAGACGTTTGCTAATCATCATCATTTCCCTACTCCTTTCTACTTTCTTCTTGTTTACATTTTTTATCTATGACGGGGAGATGATTGGTGATGAAGGAAAACACGAACAAAGTACAGTCACTTGGTATGACGTGGTAAAGTTTGTAGGAGAATTTAGAAATGGAAAAATGGAGAAGAACTTTGTCAAGGAATCTACACTTTTGGAATTCTATGCCCCTTGACAATGAGATTTCTCATACCTATAATCCCTTACATACTCATTTCTTTAAAACCTACTAAAACCAACCCCATCACCTCCTGTGAGTAACTCCCACTAATTCTTCACAGTCAGAAAATCATCCACAACCTACCCCAATACTTGAACTGAGACTTGCGGATCGAACTTAGTCGGTTACAATGACTTGGGTCAAACGATCTGAACTGGAGCAGTTTTGACTTGAGGATAGACCTAAGTCAGGTACAATTCTATCATGAGGCTCTAACTTGCGCACACTGTAGTTGTGACTTACGGATAGACCTTAGTCGGATTCAATAGGCCGTCCGGAGAAAGCGAGTCGGAGAATTAAAAATCAAAGATCGGCTAAAGAATGTTTTGTCAACATTCACAGTAAGCATAACTCTTTCTATAATTAAAAAATGGAATTAAGACTTATATATCCAGATATTCCTTTCTGGAGAGCAGAAACAAGCCGATTGGCATTATTTATTGGTGGAATAGAGTTTGAAGATCTTCGTCCTTCTAGAGAAGAAATTGCGAAAATGAAAACTGATGGGACATTTCCTTTCGGTCAGTTTCCTGTTCTCCAAGTTGATGGGAAAACCATTGCGCAAACTGGAGCAATTGCACGTTTTTGTGGAAAACTTAGCGGACTATATCCTTCTAAAGATGAATTTGCAGCAGCAAAAGTCGATGAAGTTATAGATCTTGCCACTGACATTACCAATCAGATGAGACCAGCATTGAGGGAAAAAGATCCAAAATTGAGGATAGAGATGCGTCGGGAACTATCTAAAACTATACTGCCTCGATGGTTAGGATTTTTGGAAAAATTGCTACAAGATAATGGAGATACTGGTTTTTTCGTTGGCCATTCAATAAGTGTTGCTGATTTAGCTGTATGGCGTTTATGTGCTTGGATTTCTGGAGGAATCATTGATGGCCTCCCTGTAAACTTGTTGGACGGGTTCCCTCTTCTATCTGTTCATCAGAGTCAAATATCCAATTTACCAAAAGTTGTAGAATGGATTAAAAAAAATCACTAATAATAATTATTCCCCTAGGAATGCCTATACAATGTCAATTTAGTTGAGAAAGTAAACCTGATCCATAGAAGGAAGACCTACAGCTTTTATTCAGTCAATCAAAGGGCAAACAGCATTTACAATCATCTCCCCCAACTAATTCTTCACATCCCTACACGCACTCAAACGTTGTTCAAGATAGGACTAATGTAAATCAAGTACAAATTTTTTTCACAACTAGAACGTTTGTAACATTATAATTTGGCTACCCTTGGGTTCCAACAAATCGAAAATAAGAAGAGTTTATTTTTTAGAAAAAAAAGATACTTTCTATTATTACCTATATACCTGTTCAGCTATATTGTGAAGTTAATGTCAGGCTTGGGAATGGGGGTGTCAATTCAGGAGAATGTGCTAAAGGAGTTCTCAGCAAACTTGGCTGCACTGATGGTTGTGGAGAATTGATTGGAGTATGTTGGTTAGTGTGACTTCACTCATATTTATGTGCATTAAGGCACCCTCCAAGTAAAATTCATCGTTCTTGTAAATCTTAACGAATTCTGGTATATCCTGATTTCACCTAACCAGTAAAATTTACTTTTGGTATTGAGGAAAAGATAAAAAATATTTGATAAAGAGTGGATACAACTATAATTGAAGTGGTGAACTTTCATTAGAGTTTGAATAGTAAAGAGAAAGTATATGGAGGTGATTGTAGATGTTATTATTGAAATGGGTTCGATTCTTCTGATGGAAATTGTTTGTTTCGCATAGTATGTTAATGGAAAATTATTTCTCATTAAAATTGGTTTGATTGGTGTAACCGCGAATGTCTTATTTGAGTTGGATACAGTCAGTGATGAATTCATTAGGATACAAGTACTGAAACTGTCAGTGGACACTTGAATAGCTCCTCCATCACAGGTCAAAGATAAATTTGTTGTGACAGAGTTTGTATCCATTGACTCCGAAAAAGTCACAGAGATAGACGAGGAGACTGAGACAGATGTGTCTGAATCTGAGAGGGACGTAGAGGAAACGGTTGGTGCGGAGGTGTCTGCTGTGGTGGTTTGCTTTGGAAGATTGTGAAAATGAATATTCTTTCACGAATCTCTATATTCAATTGGTGTTCATACAGTTTTCTTTGCTTTTTTAAGAAAGTTGTACAGTTGCATTGCATAGTGCTTGAAACTATGAAATTTTTAGAAAACTAGCTATTCTGTGGCTTTATAATATCTTCTTCTTTTTCACTTCAAATAGTTTGTTTTACAAGAACTATAGAATTTTACAAAAAATAGGCTTGTGTGGCTTGACTTGACCTAACGATAATTGGTAATATCCAAAAAGTTAATCCAATAAAATTCTTCCAGCCAAAAATATCATCCAATAAAACGTGATACAATTACACCAGAGTGGCCGCCATTTTTTACAGATTCCCGGACCAACCAATGTGCCTGACCGGATTCTACGCGCCATCGAACGTCCGACAATCGACCACCGGGGTCCGGAGTTCAAGGGCCTGGGTCTTGAGGTACTGGAAGGTATTAAGGAGATTTTCCAGACGAAAGAGCCCGTTATCATCTACCCCGCTTCCGGAACCGGAGCGTGGGAAGCCGCACTTGTCAACACGCTCTCGCCCGGAGATCGGGTGCTGATGTACGACACAGGGCACTTTGCCAGCACATGGCACAAGCTGGCAGGGAAGCTGAGCCTTGATGCACAACTACTACCTGGAAGCTGGAGGGAGGGCGCTAAGCCCAAGGAAATCGAGCAGGCGTTGGCGGAAGACAAGGACCATACCATCAAGTCTGTGTGTGTGGTCCACAACGATACCGCCACCGGCATCACCTCCGACATCC
>LSNO01000122.1 GCA_002082305.1 SAR324 cluster bacterium SAR324-CTD7B | reverse complement strand
ACCCTTTTCAAAGGAGTTAATATGAGAATAATTAGAATTACACTGTTGTCTTTGCTGTTATTGATGATTGCATTGCCTTTGTACGCCGGAGGACGACTTACTTACTATTGCAGTACGGATATACCGTGGTGTGAGCTTATGAAAAAAGAGTTTGAGAAGCGCACCGGCATCCGTGTGAGCATGACTCGCGCGAGTTCCGGGGAAACCCTGACTAAGATTCGGGCGGAGAAATCGAATCCCAAGGGTGATGTCTGGTGGGGGGGGACAGGAGACCCGCACCTGCAGGCCGCAGAGGAAGGGCTTTCTCAAGCCTACAACTCCCCTAAGTTGAGCGAACTGCATGACTGGGCCAAGACTCCTCACCAAGCCACAGGCGGTAAAACCGTGGGCATTTACTTGGGCGCGTTGGGTTTTGGTTACAACCGGGAACTGCTCGCCAAGAAAGGGTTGCCGGTACCTAAGTGCTGGAACGATTTGCTGCACTCGGCCTATAAGGATGAAATTATGATGGCCTACCCAAGTACTTCCGGAACGGCCTACACGACCCTTGCATCTATGGTACAACTCTTCGGTGAAGAAGGTGGCTTCAACTACATGAAGGGACTTCATAAAAACATCAGCCAGTACACCAAGTCCGGATCAGCAGGGATCAAGGCTTCGGCACGGGGCGAGATTACGGTAGGCATCGTTTTTGTACACGGTGCGGTAAAACAAGCTGTCAGCGGATTTCCGATTGAGGCTGTCTCTCCTTGCGAGGGAACCGGTTATGAAATAGGCTCGGTGAGCATCATCAAAGGGGCCCGCAACTTGGAAAACGCCAAGAAGTTTGTGGATTTTGCTCTCACGGCAGATGTGCAGAGCAGGTCAGCAGAGGTGAAGTCTTACCAGGTGCCTTCCAATAAAAATGCCGTCAGTGCTCCGGAGGCGCCGGATGTCAGCAGTATCAAGCTGATAGACTACAACCACGCCTTGTATGGCTCCAAGGTTGAGCGTACTCGTCTGTTGAAGAAGTGGGACGCTGAAGTCAAAGTGCTGCCTCGGTGACCTCACCTGTACACTCCCCGGAAAAACTCGAGAGTTTTCCGGGGAATCCCAGCAAGAGTAACTACTCCTTAAAGCTGTGGCTCGGCATTGCGTGGGTGGGATTCCTGATCCTGCCCTGGTACGCGGCCTACGACGGATTCTGGAGTTTCATCTGGATCACGGATGGCTACCCGACATTTGACGAGTACTCTCCAGGAATCCTGCAAATTACAATGCACCAGTGCTGGTGGCTTTTGCCGATAGCGTTGGCACTACTGATTCCACTACCCGCTCTGATTTGGCCTCGGACCGATCCTCGTCACGTGGCAGCCTTGTTGTTCGGCGGAGGCTTTGGCTTCGTCTACACGCTTGCACAGGGCTTCATCCTCGGTCTGCACGGCTGGGGCTGGGTTTTCCTCGGAGACCTCTTCGGTCCCACAGGTCAGACACAAATCGGCATGGGCTACGGCGCCTTGCTCGTTTGCAGCGGGTTCCTGTTCCTGTTCACACAGGGCCTGGCAGCACGAGGGGCGATCAAGGGAGATGTCTTTGTCAGCGGAACCATTGGCCTTACTATTGCCTTGGTCACCACCTTTGTCTTCTTCCCCGTCGGACGCATCCTCATCAACGCTCTGCAAGATGACGAAGGCAACTACGTTTTCTCCCTGTTTCTGGAGAAAATCACTTCCCATAACATCTGGAGCCTTGCCTGTCTGAACAGCGATTTCAGCTGCGGAGTAGCCTGGAATTCTCTATGGATGGGAGTGTTGGTAGGGACGGCCACTACTGTATTGGGCTTGGCCTTCGCGCTTTTGGTGACGCGCACCGGGATAAAAGCCAAGGGCTTAGTGCGTACCGTCTCCCTGCTGCCCATTATCACCCCGCCCTTTGTGATTGGACTTGCTCTTATCCTGTTGTTCGGGCGAGCTGGTGTGGTGAACGCCTTTCTGGAGTGGGCCTTCGGGATTCCGCCCACCCGCTGGCTTTACGGACTTACGGGCATTCTGATAGCACAGATTTTGGCCTTCACACCGATTGCTTTCCTTGTGTTGATCGGAGTAGTGGAGGGAGTAAGCCCGTCTATGGAGGAGGCGGCGCAAACCCTGCGGGCTTCACACTGGCAAACCTTTTGGACCGTCTCCCTGCCGCTGATGCGTCCCGGACTGGCCAACGCCTTTCTGCTCGGCTTTATCGAGAGTTTGGCAGATTTCGGCAATCCGCTTGTGCTGGGAGGCCAATATGAGGTGCTTTCAACTCAAATTTTCTTTGCCATTGTCGGGGCACAGGGGGATCCGGGGATGGCAGCAGTATTGGCGATCGTTCTGCTGATGTTCACGCTTTCAGCGTTCTACGCCCAGCGCCGCTGGCTCGGCAAGAAATCCTACGCGACGGTCACCGGAAAGGGTGACGCCGGAGTGCATGTGCGGCTACCCAAGCGAGTGGCGTGGGGGGCGTACCTGACGGCCTTGCCGTTTGTTGTTATGAGCTTGATCGTGTACGGAATGATCCTCTTTGGGGGTTTTGTGGAAACCTGGGGGTACAAGCACAACTTCACGCTCAAGCACTACATTGCCGAGTTCTCCCTTTATTGGTCTGAGGAATACGGCCTCATGTGGGAAGGTGCGGCGTGGAACTCGTTCTGGACGACGCTGCAAATCTCGGTGATCTCGGCTCCACTCACAGCGGGTTTGGGCTTGTTGACAGCGTACATCCTAGTCCGGCAAAAGTTCTGGGGCAAAGACATCTTTGAGTTCCTGACCATGCTCAGTTTCGCCGTTCCCGGAACTGTAATAGGTGTCGGCTACATCCTCGCCTTCAACATCCCCCCCATCGAAATCACCGGTACAGGAGTGATCTTGGTTGTATGCTTCATCTTCCGGAACATGCCCACAGGCATACGCGCAGGAATAGCCGCGATGAGTCAGTTGGATCCCAGCCTGGACGAAGCCTCCCTGACGCTGGGAGCGCGATCATTTACAACGTTCAGGCGTATTCTTTTGCCACTGTTACGTCCTGCGTTGATTGCTGCGCTTGTCTTTGGCTTTGTACGGGCGATGACGGCCATCAGCGCGGTCATCTTCCTCGTCAGTGCCGACTACGATATGGCGACTTCCTACATTCTTGGGCGGGTTGAGTTCGGTGATTACGGACTGGCTATCGCCTACTCGTCCGTGCTGATTCTAGTGATGCTCGGGGCAATTGGGCTGATCCAATTCGCCGTCGGTAAACGGGAACTCGGCAGACGGGATTCCGAAGTTTTAACAATCTAAATACGGAATAAAAAATGGAAAAAGCCGTTGAATTTCAGCATGTGACTAAAACCTACGGTAAGGTGCGTGCCGTCATTGATCTGAACTTCACCATCGAGCCCGGCAAGCTAGTGACACTTTTGGGGCCTTCCGGATGTGGTAAAACCACCACACTGCGGCTGATTGCCGGTCTGGAAATGGCTACGGAAGGAAGCATCTTTATTGGCGGCAAGGATGTCACACTGCTTTCGGCCTCTGATCGGGATGTGAGCATGGTGTTCCAGTCATACGCACTCTTTCCGCATATGACTGTGATGCAAAACGTCTCGTATGGTCTGACGATGAGTCGGCTCTCGAAAGCGGAAGTGAGTGAAAAAGCACTGGAGGGTTTAGAATTGGTCAGCCTGTCAGGTTTTGGTGAAAGATTGCCCAGTGAGCTATCCGGGGGACAACAACAACGGGTGGCTGTGGCAAGGGCGCTTGTACTGGAACCTGAAGTTCTACTCTTTGACGAACCACTCTCGAACCTCGACGCAAAACTACGCCGCAGGGTACGGGAAGAAATCAGGGAGTTACAGCAGAAACTGGAATTGACCACAGTTTATGTTACCCACGATCAGGAAGAAGCTCTTGCGGTTTCGGACAGAATCTTTGTCATGAACGAAGCGGTGATAGATCAAGAAGGAACTCCCCGGCAACTTTATGAAGAACCGGTCAATCTCTTTGTTGCCGACTTTATTGGTGACGCAAATATAGTGAAAGGACAAATTCTGAAAATTGATGGTATTAATGCTGATGTTGATATTGGCGGAATCCGGGCAAACCTGCCTCACCTGGGATTGGTGTCCGGTGAAGTGAGTGTGGCAATTCGTCCTCAGTCTATCTGCCTGAGTCAATCAGGAAATGAAAGTAGTATCCCGGGAACGATTCTCAAAGCCATCTATTTAGGTGGTCATATCGAATATACTGTGGATTGTATTCTTGGGGAGTTATTTGTGATTGACAATCAGATGGAGAGTAAACAGAATTTGGATGCTGCGGTCTCTATCACTTTGCGTACACGGGGGGTGAGTTTGATTCCAGAGTCATGAATTTCTTCTTTTGAGAGTTTTTATTCCTCTTTGCCTTTCAGAAGCAAACGCAGCTGTATTGCTTCGTTCCTGCCGAAATACAGTTAATTCGAAAATGAAAAATTGGAAGATCCAGTGTTGTTATTGATTATGTCTGGTTAAGCAGAATTTTCTTCCGGAGTCGTGTCTTCTTCCAATCGGTCACCGAAAATTTGAAGGATGTGCTCTTCACACTCTTTCAAATCAGTATGTTCGTTCATACCCTGCTGAATGAATTCCTGAATTAGCGGTTTTTTTGTGATTGCATAGTCTATTTCAGGATTGCTCCCCTGGACATAAGCTCCGATATTTATCAGGTCTTCAGCCTCCCTGTAGGTAGCCAGGGTGCGACGCATGATTTGATTGAGTTTAAGGTGTTTTTCACCGACGACATCCACCATAACCCGGCTTGTGGAAGATAGTAAGTCAACCGCGGGATACGTACCCTTTTCCGCAATTTCCCGGCTTAAATAGATATGCCCATCAACTATTGCACGAATTGCATCGGCAATGGGATCATTTGCATCGTCGCCTTCAACGAGAACAGTGTAAAATCCTGTAATCGAACCAGGTCCGTCATGAGTTCCCGTGCGTTCAAGCAGTCCAGCTAACAAAGCAAATACAGAGGGGGGATAACCTTTTGTGGTAGGAGGTTCGCCTGCAGCCAACCCAATTTCACGCTGCGCCATAGCAAAACGTGTGAGAGAATCCATAGAAAGTAGTACATCCTGGCCTTCGTTGCGGAAGTGTTCGGCAATTGAGGTGGCAATGTATGCTCCACGCATTCTTAGTAGCGGCGGTTGATCTGATGTAGCCACAATCACAACCGAACGGCGCATTCCTTCTTCGCCCAAATTATCTTCAATAAATTCCCTGACCTCCTTGCCCCGCTCTCCTACAAGTGAAATGACGTTTATGTCCGCATCTGTGTAACGTGCCATCATTCCAAGCAAAACTGATTTGCCGACACCGGATCCAGCCATTATACCGATACGCTGTCCTCTGCCACAGGTCAGGCATGCATTTATAGATCTTACTCCAACATCCAAAGGTTTTTTGATACGTTGGCGATTCATTGGATTTACAACTTCCGGATATAAAGGTACCTCAGTTGAAGTTGGCAGTTCACCCAGCCCGTCCATCGGACGCATCAAAGGATCTATCACTCTTCCCAGCAATCCGTCACCTACTGGTACCATAGCCGGTCTATCTTCCGGGATAATCCGGCACTTTGGGCCGATCCCGTGTGCGTTATGCAGGGGCATAATGAGCATCCGGTCTTTCCGGAATCCGACGACCTCTGCAGTAACGGAGCTTTTTGTTGCCGGATTATAAATTTTACACATACCTCCTACAGAACAACCTGGATTTGTAGCTTCTACCATGTGCCCAATTACCTGCATTACTCGTCCTTCCTTTCGCACAGCAGGGAATTTCTCTATTTCACTGATGTATGTCCCAAGGTTGGAATAAACCGGTAATTCGGATGCAGGAGTTTCTGAAAGCATGAAAATTAAAAAAGTTCAGGTTTTGGAATTTTGTGTTCATGTATTAGGGGCTGCAAAAAATAATTTGGGAATCTTGATATTTTTTGTTTCTGAAATAATCTTGTCATTTGGGTGGATCTAGCTCTGCAGACTCATCAGTCTCTGTTTCCGGTACTGACTCCTCAGTTTTGGCGGCTTCAGTTTCCAGTTCCGGCTCCTTATTTTCTACAGGTTTTGTTTGCTGTTCTTGTTCTTCTGTTTCAATTGATTCTGTTTCCAAAGCTGGATCTGCAGCCTCTTCGGAAAGGTCTGTTTCATCCATTTTACTTAAATCAACTGATCCAGACTGCGTCACGGGTTTCTCATTTTCGTCAACTTCACTTGAGTCAACGGGCATAGTTTTCTGAGCAATTTCCTCTGTATCTTTTACTGTACTTTTTTCAGGATCCGCTTTTTTAAGTTCTGCCTTCTCCTCTGTTTCTGCCGGAGAATCCACTTCTCCCACGTCCTGTAAATGAACAGCAGCAGAATCTGCATTTGCAGCATCGTCCGAGGAAGTCCGTATTGAAAAATCGTGTGCATCGAGATCGACTTCTGATAATTGAGCATGGCGATTTTCTATTTGTTCTGTCAAAGTTTCTTCCAGTTTATCAAACTGATCCTCTATTGAACGACTGATTATTTCTTCATCAGATTCCACATAAATAGAACCGGGTTTCAATTCCGGATTCTGTCGAAGAACAAGTGTTTGCTCTTCATTTAAATAACGTTCTAAATCTGCCTTGCTCTTTAGCAGGAATTCGTAGTCATCCGGATGCAAGTACAGATAGATTTTACCTTGCACTTCTGTTTCATGAAGTGCAGCCTTTACGATATTTTTTATAACATCATTTGGCAGCTTAATTTCTTCGGCAACTACTTTTTTTGCTATTTGCAACGCCAATTCCACTAATTCCTTTTCCGCCTGAAACCGTACTGCTTGCCGTAAGGAATTCAATTGTTCCATTACTGAATTTACCTGCAAAACCAAGGGCCCCGCCTCATCATAGCGCTTCTGCATTCCCTTAAGACGCCCTGCCTCAAAACCTTCATTGAAGGCTTCATTTTTTATTTCATCGACTTTTTCTTCTGTAGCAGACAACAGCTTTTTTCTCTCCTCTTCTGCCTCCTGATTTTCAGCAACAGTTTTTTTGTGAATTCGTTTGGTATCAGTTGCCTGTTCTTCGATTTTTGTTAGCAACTGTGTTTTGTAAAGCTTTGCTCCATCTCTAATTGTTTCAGCAAAATTTTCTGCATTTGTCAGGAGACTGTTTTCCTGAAAAAAATCAGCTGTTCTAAAATCCTGAGACAACTGAATTTTTTCTGCATCAGTCCTTCTGTCTGCCAAATCGGTTGAACCCTCTGCATCAAATTCCTCAGAGCCTCCTTGTTCATCAATAATTAAGGGTTTGAAAGAAGCGAGACGAACTGAAATTTCTGACTCTTCAACTTCGGCTCCATCTTGACCATCTTCCTGAGTTGCAGATAAACTTTCAGAATCTTCAGGCAGAGTTTCAGCAACCGTGAAATCGGTCAAGTTAAAAGGTTTGAACTCACTATCTTCTAACATGGTTAGAACAATGTTAAATTATTTAGGATTAAGGATCTGGTATTCAGGATTTAGTGAAAAGTGGAAGAAAGTTTTTTTAACTGCACCACAAAATCTGAATACTGAATTAACTTTATCATCGTTCGCGTAGCCAGGTATGGATGAGTGCGGATGTCTTGAGCGGATCCTGCTTGGCAATTTCGAGAATTTTTTCCCTCGGAGGAATTCCAGATTCTCGCTCAGTTGGGACTTCTAACTCCTCTTCTTCAAGCTCACCAATCGTTGCCGGCATTCCCATGAGGAGATCAAGGTCTTCCGGTTTGGAACTGAGCCGCTGAACCATCGGACGGATTACAAACAAAATGAGAGACAAAATGGCCAAACCAAGAGCCACATAACGCACAATATCCAGTATAAACTTGTTCCTGACTCTAGTGGCCTCAATTTCATTAACCTTATCGTCTTCAACTGCAGCTTCAAAAGGCATGTTTCCAACAAAAACACTGTCACCGCGCTTTTCGTTGAAGCCCATTGCTGCTTTTACCAGACCAATAATAGTTTCTTTTTCTGCTTCAGTCCAAGGTGTGTTAGTACGGCCTAATGAAATTCCGCTTTCGTCCAGTATTTGCGAACGCCTGTTGTCAAGAAGCACAGAAACGCTCAGGCGTACTACTTCTCCCACCGCAGATTCCAGAACTATTTCCCGGCGGCTGCTTTCGAAATTACGCGTGGAATTTTTCTTGCTGAATTCTGAGACAGTTGCCGCTTCCCTGCCTGTTGCTTCTGGTAAATTGGTTGTTACTCCGGCAGGTCCGACAGGAACCGATCGTGTTCCGGTTGAAGACTCATCAACAACTTGCTCACTGACGACACTCGTTTGATCAGGATCCACCAGTTCTTCCTTGATTGTTCGCCTATCAAAACGCAGGGTAGCTGAAACATTTACTCTTACACGGTCTTTACCAACAACCTCCTCAATTTGCCTGACGATTTTTGCTTCAAGCTCATTTTCAAAACGACTTTTATATGAGTAATTATCGTTCATCTTTCCACTAGCAGAAGTATCAGAAAATCCTCGACTGAGCAAGGTTCCGCTTTGATCTGTTATTTTTACATTACGTGGGGAAAGACCTTCAACAGCACTGGCAACCAAGTGAACAATAGTCTCAATTTGTTTTCTGCCTGCTCCACTGCTGGTGAGATTTAGTGCGATTGCAGCAGTTGTTTCTTCCTGATTATCTGAAAATAAAGTTTTTTGTGGAATAGCTAATGAAACTTTTGCTGATTTTACTACATTAATAGTAGAAATCAGCCGCGCCAGCTCACCTTCCTGAGCTACACGGAATTTAACACCTTGCTGGAATTCGGTTTCACCTAAACTTGGTGTAGAAAACAGATCAAGAAATCCGACTCCACTTCCCGGCGTAACCTTTTCTTTGGCCAAAGTTAAGCGGGCTTGATCTACCTTGTGCGGCTCAACCATTATGGTTCTTCCACCTGGAGCAAGCAAATAAGGAATCTGGTTTTCCTGGAGTTTTTCAACTATAGCGGCAGCATCGCCTGGTTCCACGTTAGAATAAAGCGGGGCCCAAGATGGTCGGTTTGCTACAAAAATCATACTCACCATTCCGATGAGAACTATTCCAAGGACCACCAAAATTGTGATTCGCTTAGTAAGACTTAATGAACCGAAAAAATCCTGAAACTGTAACCTGACATCTGAAAGAACGCCAGTTCGTTCTGCCATAGTATTCCTGTTTAATAGTATTCTGGTGATAGTGGGAAAATTTAATGCCTGTATTTTAAAATTGTGAATCAAACATAAAATTTTTTAAGAATTTTGAATCATGTTTCCTGCAATTAGGATTCCAAACATTGAGTAAATGCTGTTTTGTCTTTTGATAAAATAAAAAAGATTATATTAATCAGATTTCATTTGCAAAATCCTATCTTCTTCATGTAAATTTTCGTGAAGAAGGAAGGATTAAAAGGCGGTTGGTCAAAATCCGAAATCGCCAACTATGAAAAACAGCAGCAGTACTCAAGCCGGTAATCAAGCCGACCCACATGCCTGCAGGACCAACATTAAAATGGATTCCCACCAGGTAGGCTAAAGGCAAGCCTAAGCCCCAGTATGCTGCTACATTTGCAACTAACGGTATCTTTGTATCTTTAAGTCCACGCAGTGCGCCCAATGCACCTACTTGCATTCCGTCTGACAACTGAAATATCGCTGCCATATAAAGTAATTGTATTGCCAGCGTCTGGACTTGCAGATCCTCCGTATATAATCCTACGATCATTTCCGGAACTATAACAAATATAGATGCTGATACTGCCATGACAATAATACAGAGTAAAATTCCAGCATACCCTATATATCGAGCCTCGATACAATTGTCCCTGCCCTTCGCCTGGCCCACTCTTATAGTTATGGCTATTGAAAGTCCCATCGGTATCATAAATGTTAACGAAGCAACATTGATTGCTATCTGATGTCCTGCAATTGCCGAAACCCCAAAAGTTCCCATCAGCAAGGAAACCATTGCGAACATTCCAACTTCAGCTGCGAAGCTGAAACCGTTTGGTAAGCCGATTCGCAAAATTTCACGCAGATGAAGCCAGACGGGGCCACTAAAATACAAAAATTTTCTGTAGCTTTTAAACAGTGAGCCTTTTAAACAAAATGCTAGCATAACACTGAACATAACCCAGTGCACCATGCTTGTTGTCCATCCTGCACCAACTGCTCCAAGGGCAGGAAAACCGAAGTGACCAAACATGAGTGTATAGTTTCCTACGATATTGATTGCCAGTCCAATTAGCGAAAAATACATATTTGGACGAGTGATCGACAAGCCTTCATTAAACATCCGTAAAACGATATATGCATAAACGGCTGGCATCCCCCAGCACAAAGCCCTTAAATAATCTCCGGCAACCTGAATCACCTTTGCTTCATATCCCATAAAATGCAAAACTGGCTCGGGATTAGCTAAAATTACAATGCTCACCAGCGCTAAAACCTGGCTTAACCAGAGGCCCTGAATTACATTTGTAACAATTTCTGCAGGTTTTACTGCCCCAAATAGCTGAGCTATAATCGAACCTAAAGCAATCAAAATACCCAACATCAGTAAAAAAACTGGATGGTAGAGTGCCGTTGCAATAGCCAGTCCCGCCAAATCTTTGGAACTGACGTGTCCGGCCATCACTGTGTCCACAAACTGCATCAAAGTCTGTAACAATTGTGCTATGATTACCGGCAGACCTAACTTTAATGTGCGTGAAGATTCATGTAAAAATCGTTTTAATTGTGAAAAAAGAATAAAATGATTCATGAAATAACGTTTGAAATGATTTTGAGTATAAAATAATTTACTTAACTGTAAGACCAGTTGTATGCTATCATGTACTACTAAACATTGTTTTTTATATAATAAATTTTATTTTTTGTGGTTTTAGGTGTATCTGTAATTTACGATCATCCAAAACTTCGATCTTTTTTTGCAGAAGGAATTTTAGTATGAAAAGAGAGAATATCCTGATTATCCTCAGTTTTGTGGTGTTGGCATTTTTTTTGGCAAGAATGTTCAACAGCGGGGATATTACATCCGGACCTCAACGTTCTCAGGAATTGATTTACAGCGATTTCAAAGCACTTGTTGCTGCGGGTGATGTGGTTAATGCACAGATTGTAGGAGATTCCTTAATTGAGGGATTCACTCAGGGAGGACTGGGTTACCGCACCTATATTCCGGCTGAAGACCCAAGTGTAATCGACTTCCTTCGACTTTATCAAATCCCCATTAACTATGTACCGGAAAAAAGTCTTCCATGGTATTTGAGCATTTTAATTAATTGGGGACCGTTCATTTTAATTTTTGGGATTTGGATGGTACTGATGCGGAGAATGCAGGGTGGAGGAGCTGGAGGAGGATTGTTTTCCATTGGACGCAGTCGTGCCAAAAAGATGGAACCTGATGAAATGAAAGTGACTTTTGATGACGTTGCTGGAATCGAAGAAGCAAAAGACGATCTGAGAGAAACGGTTGAATTCCTGAAAGACCCAGCCAAATTCCGAAAACTCGGAGGAAGAATCCCAAAAGGTATGTTGATGTCCGGATCACCCGGTACAGGAAAAACCTTGCTGGCAAAGGCTGTTGCCGGTGAGGCAGAAGTCCCTTTTTTCAGTATGAGCGGTTCTGATTTTGTGGAAATGTTTGTAGGTGTTGGTGCCAGCAGGGTCCGTGATATGTTTGAACAAGGTCGACAAAACGCGCCCTGTATAATTTTCATCGACGAAATAGATGCTGTTGGCGGGAGCCGGGGTTCGGGAATGGGCGGTGGAAATGATGAGCGAGAACAGACCCTCAACCAATTGCTGGTTGAAATGGATGGTTTCGATGGAATGGAAGGAATAATCGTAATTGCCGCAACAAACCGTCCGGATGTACTGGATCCTGCACTGCTGCGTCCGGGACGTTTTGACCGGCAAGTGACCATTCCTCTACCTGATGTAAAAGGTAGAGAGGAAATTCTGAAAATCCATGCTAAAAAAGTGCAAATGGCAGATGGAGTTGATATGAGTATTATTGCTCGTGGTACTCCAGGATTTTCAGGTGCAGATTTAAAAAACCTGATTAATGAAGCCGCACTAGGAGGTGCACGCAACAACAAGACAGAGTTGAATTTGGCGGATTTTGAGTGGGCACGTGACAAGGTTATGATGGGTACGGAACGTCGATCGATGGTCATGTCAGAAAAAGAGAAGCGCAACACTGCCTACCATGAGGCTGGACATGCACTCGTTTCGGCCCTCCTCCCGAAATCTGATCCAATACACAAAGTAACAATTGTGCCTCGCGGAAGAGCCCTGGGAATGACTGCATATTTACCGGAAAAGGATAATCACTCATATGATCTTGAATTTCTGAGCAACCGCATAACCATTGCGATGGGTGGACGTGCAGCAGAGGAAATTATTTTTGATGAAGTTACTACCGGAGCAAGCAATGACATCCAGCAGGCAACGGATACAATTAGAAATATGATTTGCCGCTGGGGTATGAATAAATCATTTGGCCCGATTGTTTTTGGGAGTGACAACCAACAATACGTCCTTGGTCGCAATATCGGCAAAGATCGTGAGTACAGTGAAAAGACGGCTTCAGAGATTGACAAGGAAATGCGCAAAACTATTAAATTTCACGATGAAAAAGCCAAGAAACTTCTCAGGGATAATATCGATGTTTTACACAAAATAGTTGAAGTTTTGATGAAAGAGGAGACAGTCGAGGGTTCGTATATCATGGATCTTTTGGGACAAAATAAGTCTAAAGTTGAGCCAGTCGGGGGCTGATGGCAATACCGGGATTTGGTCACCCTCCGGCATATTATTTTATGTGGATTTTGCCCCGCAATCTTTTTAGCAGACTTTGCGGGATTGTGGCGGATGCTCGAATTCCACGTCCTTTGTTAACTCCATTAATCAAATTGTTTTCATGGAAATTTGGAGTTGACCTGACTGAGGCAGCGCAGCCGATTTCAGAGTTCCGTACCTTTAATGAATTTTTTACCCGGCACCTGCTTCCGGACGCAAGGACAGTTGATCCGGATCCGGATGTCATAGTAAGTCCGGTAGATGGATTTATTGGTGAATTCGGGACTATTAAAAAAGGTCGACTGATTCAAGCAAAAGGACTCGACTATCGATTAGCAGACTTATTGGAAGATTCGGAGCGAACCGAACAATATGATGGTGGAGTATTCATAACCATTTATTTAGCCCCGCACAATTACCACCGTGTTCACAGCATGGTGGAAGGTGAGGTACAGGAATTCTTTTACATTACTGGTGATTTGTGGACAGTTAGCCCAATGGGAGTACACCACGTCCCCGGACTTTTTGCCAGGAACGAACGATTAACCACCTTTTTAGCAACTGACAAGGGTGAATGTGCGCTTGTAAAAGTTGGTGCGACTGTGGTAGGACGCATTCGAGTTTGTTACCATGATCTTGTTTCAAACAGGTCTGGTGCAAAAAATCAACAGATAGTTCTGAAGACCCCTTTTCAAGTCAATCGAGGCGAAGAGCTTGGTTTGTTTGAATTGGGATCTACGGTAATTTGCCTGTTTCCTAAAGGTCAGATAGAACTGGGGGAGTTAGAGGCAGAACAAAAGGTTTATTTAGGTCAGGCTATCGGCCGGTTCTGCCCGGATTCAAAAGTCTGAAAATTAAATCAGGTAAATAATATTATTAAAAATATTTCATACTAAATTTATAAAACTAAGGATTGAATAAATGAATGATTTATCTGGGAAAAGAGGTGTTATTCTTGGAGTTGGTAATCAACGCAGTATTGCATGGTCAGTTGCCGAGCATTGTCATCAACAAGGTGCAGAGTTGGCACTGACTTTTCTTAGTGATCCAAAAGGTCGTTTTGAAGCAAATGTCAAAAAACTTGGAGAAAAAGTAAATGCCACACTGATAAAGGAATGTGATGTTGCAGATGATAATTCGATTCAGTCATTAATCGGAGCATTAAACAATCATTGGGGTGAAATTGATTTTTTGATTCACAGTTTAGCTTTTGCAGATCAAAAAGACCTGAAAGTCGACTTTTCAAGTACCAGCCGAAATGGTTTTGCCAGAGCTCATGAAATCAGTGCATTCTCTTTGTTGCCCCTCTCTGAGGGAGTTATCCCTATGATGAGAAAACGCGGTGGTGGCAGTATAATCAGCATGAGTTTTATTGGGTCCATGCTGGCTGTTCCACATTATCATGTGATGGGTCCTGCAAAAGCTTCTTTGGAAGCTTCATCCCGCTATCTGGCAAAGGAAGTAGGGCCTGACAATATTCGTGTGAATGTGATATCTCCCGGTGCAATAAGGACTTTGTCTTCTGCCGGAATTAAAGATTTTCCTGAATTGATGCGTGTTGCCGGCGAGCATTCGGCCATGAAACGCACTGCAACACAGAGTGAAGTAGCGCAAACTGCTGTATTTTTAGCAAGTGAGGCCTCATCGGGGATTACAGGACAAGTGATCTACGTAGATTGTGGCTATTCGATTAT
>LSNO01000017.1 GCA_002082305.1 SAR324 cluster bacterium SAR324-CTD7B | reverse complement strand
GAAGCTTTCTTCAGGTTTAAAAATAAACCGTGCGGCGGATAGTCCGGCGCAGCTGCAGATATCCGAGAATCTTCGTGCACAGGCTTCTGGTCTACGCCAGGCTATTGACAATTCCGAGATGGCTGTTTCTCTGATGCAAACTGCAGAAGGCGCACTTGAAGAAGTCAGTCGTGCGCTGGTTCAGGCACGTCAATTGGCTGTTCATGCAGGCAATGAGGGTGCCAATGATCCAAGTATGCTCCAGGCAGATCAAAGTGAAATAGACAACATCCTTGAGCAAGTAAACCGTATTGCGACTAGTACACAGTATGGGCATAATTATTTGCTTGACGGAAGCCGAGCAGGTAACGGTGTAACTACAGGCGAGTATCTTGAGTTTGTTGATGGCGGTACTGAAGCACACAGTTCCGGCGTTGGTGGTTACGGTATTAACATCAATAATGCTGCAACCCGTGCCACGCATAGCGGAACAGTAGGTTTGACTCAAGGTGTTATAGATGCCGGTGAGCAGATCACCATTTCAGAGGGTGGAAGAACTGTTAACTTTAAAACAGAAAAAGGTAAATCAGTTGAACAGACCTTAAATGAACTGGAAACTGCAATCAATGATGCCGGTTTAAAAATTGATTTGATGCGGGAGTTTCCGCCTGCGACAAGCAGTGGAGCTCCACAGACCATTACATTAAGACACAAGGAGTTCGGAAGCGAACATACTTTTCAGGCTGCAAGTAATACAGCCGGTCTTGTTTCTAGTGTATCAAATAAAAGTGAAACTATTACAAATGGTACAGATGTATCTGGAGAAATCAATGGTGAGGAAGCATCCGGAAGAGGTCAGATTTTGACCGGTGATCCTGGAGCTGATACAGTTGAGGGAATTAAGATCCGCTATACAGGTGAACTTGCACCTGCAGGAGGAAACGCTGGAACTGTCACTTTTTCGCAAAACTCATTAACTTTTCAGGTTGGTGGGGAAGCTAACCAGTTTTCAGAATTCTCTTTGTCGAGCATTAAAGTTAATGATTTGGGCAAAGGAGAAGCAAATGCTTCAGGTTTTGATTCTTTGGCTCAAGTCAAGGTGATGAATTCTGAACAAGCCCAAGATGCTATTCGAGTTATTGATAAGGCTATTGAGGAAGTTAATGGCAAACGAGGTGCAATGGGAGCATTCCAGAAGAATAACCTGGAAAGCAACCTGAACTACCTCCGGATTGCACATGAAAATTCCGTGAGTTCGGAATCAGTAATTCGTGATGCGGACATGGCCGAAGAAATGGCAACGTTCACACGTAATCAGATCATGATGGAAGCAAGTACTTCCATGCTGGCACAGGCAAATCAGAATTCTATGACTGTGCTGAAGTTGATTGGATAGACTATTATTCCAGTGGGCATCAAGTACTCATTTGTGTTTGTGCTCACTGTACTCCAGTTGAAATGATCAGCGCCCTGTGTTACGGAAGTAATACAGGGTTCCTTCCTCACTGCCTACTATCAAATCCAAGTCACCATCTGTATCCAAATCAACAAATTCAGGGTTTCCACCAATTGGTAAATTCAGTTGTTTAAAATATTCCGGAGAAGGTTTCCAGGATAGAATACCTGGTTTTTCCGGATCAGGCTGAAAGCTGATGATATTTCCTGAGTCAGAGCCAATAATCAGGTCTGGCTGCTGATCATTATTGAGGTCAGTAATTTTAGGTACAGAACCAATACCAATATCTAAATTTAAGTATTTGCGTCTTTCAAGTCGAAAATAAAAACCGTTGCCCTGTTCTATACGATCAAATTTACGCAGTTGACCGATGAAGTTTCCTGTCAGCAAATCATTACGGCCGTCACCATTCAGGTCTAGAACAGCTGGGACTGAGTTTCTTCCTCCAGTCACACCAATAAACTGAGTAGGATTGTAGACGAAGTCAGCTATCTCAGAATTGCCTTTATTCTCCCAGTAGTCAATACTTCCTTCTTGATTGCCAACCAGCAGATCAAAATCTCCATCACCATCCAAATCCGCAAAAACCGGAGCGGAATTTTTTCTGCCCTGATAGCCTAGAAAGTGCTTGCTTTCAAGAGTCCACAGCGCATCGCCTGAGCCTAGTTCACGTCGGTAGTATCTTAACTCACCGGCACTGTTTCCAACAATTAAATCAAGATTGTTATCGCCGTCCACATCCATAAATGCAGGAAAAGCACGACGCCCAAGTTCCAGGTTCCCATACCTGGAACTTACAAACTCAAAAGATGGTTCAATAGGTCCGATTGCTTTAGAATCTTGTTCAGTTTCAGTATTCTCAACTGGAATAATCGTGCTGTCTGCTTGTTCATTTTCTTCCTCCTGCTCTTCATCCTCCAAAGTGTTTTCTGTAAGAACAAGCGTACTTTCCTGTTTAGACTCTATTGTCTTTTTCAGGCCGCCATTTTTCCAATAAAGCAAATTACCATGTACATCACCAATCAGCAAATCTGTTTTGTTGTCACCTTCAAAATCCACAAAATGCGGTGTGCTGTACCCGATGGCCTTGATATTTTGCCAGTGTTCGGCCTCCAGGGTCCATCCACCCAGTGCAGGGGAACTTTCAGGAGGAAGATGACTGATTAGACTTAAAAATCCCTCTCGCCCGCCAACAACAAGGTCAGGGTGCTTGTCTCCGTTCCATTTCCAAAAAGTTGGTGCAGAACTGGCTTTCATTTGAAACCCTGCAATGCGTGTGTTGCGCAGCACAAAATGCGGTGTGTTTTTGTTACCTTGATTTTCATAATAAATAATCAAGCCCTTACTGTTTCCTACCAGGAGATCCAGGTCGTCATCTCCATCCATATCATTTAACAATGGTGTACTGAAACTTCCTACATCAATTTGTGATAAATTTACGTCATGTACCACCCATTCCGGTCTTTTTTCTGAACCGCGGTTTAGTATCCATTCCAATTTTCCGTTTCTATTTCCGCTGATAATATCTAAATCTCCATCTGCGTCAATATCTGATAAAACAGGAGAACTGTACTGTCTCTTATTATTTTCAAGTACAGGGAATTTAAGTTCATACCAGTCTGTGCCTTTATCAGCACGGTTTTCAAAAGCAAATATTTTCCCTGAACGACTGCCGAGGAGGATATCTATCCGGCCATCCTGGTTCCAGTCGCCGCTCGTAAGGAAGGAGTGGCGGTCACTGCCAATTAGATTCTCTATCTTCAAAAAGTTTCTGCTGGATAACCAGAGTTGATTTCGTGTAATAATTCCCTGAGAAGTTAATTTTTCAATTTTTTCTTTTATCACATCTTTTTCAGTTTCTGATTCTCCAGCTGCAGTTGCTTGGTCTGCCTGTGTTACTGCATTTTCCGGATTTTCTTTGTTGTCATCCTGAATGTTTGCATTAACAACTGAGTTTTGTTGCTTAGAAGTGTCTGCTTCACTTTTAATTGAATTACTGGAAACCTCAGCAAAATCGGCGGTATTATCGGAATTGGATTTTATACTTAAATCCGGACGCAAAATAAAGGGGTACAACTCCACCATTCTGTTAATCTTTGTTCCTTCAGGTACACCGAAAGCAACTGCAAGTGGTACAAGGCATTCCGGAAGTCCTCTTAATTGAGAACATGCTTGAGAGAGGACTTTTTCAAATGAGGCAGACATATCAATCTTTACCAGCTGAATAGCAGATATTTTTCGAAGCAAATCCAGCAGGATTTCATGATTTTCATAATAGATAATCTTTGAGGAAGACGTACCTAAAAATAGTTCTGAAAAACCGTCCTGGTTCAAATCATGAAATGTAGGTGCAGCACTGCCGCCGACGTCAATAAACTGGAAATGTCTGGATTTTAGGCTCCATAATGGAGCAAAGTTATTTCCGGTATTGAGATAATAATTGATTTTTCCGTTTGATTTTCCAACAACCAGATCCAAATCCTTATCTTGATCCCAATCCACCAATTCAGGAACGGCATCGGCTTGAGGGGCAATGTCTGCAACTAGTTCAGGTTGAAATTTGCAACGTTTATCTGGTGGATCTGAGACCTTAAACGCTTGACAAAAAACAGCCTCCTGGGTCATTCCGGAATTAAAAAATATGTGAATTTTACCTGAACCTGTGCCTACCAGTAAATCATAAGTTCTGTCACCGTTAACATCAGCTAAACGCGGCACACTGTTCCCTCCAAATTTCAGACCCATGTAAATAGGAGTTTTACGGAAAAATCGGGGGCTGAGTTTGTTCCCCCGGTTTTCGTAGTGGAAAATATGGCCATCTTTGGAACCAATCAAAAGATCAAAGTCTCCGTCATTGTCGATGTCAACAAACTCTGGAGCAGCATTGTTTCCAACATCAAGAATGGTTTGTATTAGTATGGCATTGCTTTGTTTGTCTACACCTTCATGAATTACTACTAAATCTTCTGTTATCAATTTGAAGAACGGAGTTGCAGTGCTGCCTTGATTGTGAAAAAAAGCAATGCGCCCATCCGCTTTTCCAACAAACAGGTCATCATCTCCATCATCGTCAATATCTACAAAACGTAACATACTCCGTGCAAAGCTGCGTGTGTAAAGTAACTTTGTTTCACCTTTCAGCTTTCCATAAAACTGTGGAATCCAGTTGTATGTCAGAACAGGTTGTTCTTCTCCGGCTGTGGAATAATTTGGTGTTCCCAAAGAAAATCCCAGTATCAGGAAAAGGAAAAAAGTAAACTGAATGTTAAATATTATTTTGGCCTTGAACATGAATCACAAGGATTTGGGAAAAAATGGTGGGAAGTGAGAATAATAGGAATTATCTGTTTATGTTTTTTGACTTTTCTAACAAAGGACTATGAAGCTTTTTGAAAACTGCAAAGTTGATTTTGGAAGATGAATCAAGTATAAGTAAAAAGTAAAATTCATCGAAGAAATCTATAGTCTCTTACTGACTATGTCAACTTTTATATTAACTAAAGCTGCTTGATGAAAATTGTTTGCCAACTTTTTAATAGTTTATGTTTATGACAGTTTTTTTACTGACTCTTTGTTTTGCTGTTGTCATCTGGTCTGCCTTTAATCATTTAAGATATCTTGGAATTGATGCAGATTATCTTATAAGTGGCGGACGCAGACTGCAATCTCTCTGGTAATGAATTAACGCCTTTTACACTAAAGTCTTGTCTGTTTCTCTGCAGGCTGGGTATGGTGATTACTGAAAAAAATTAACCCGACACTTAAATACCGTGTTTTTAGTAGTTGGGTGCTGAATTATCATCTTTTTATAAAAAGTTTTAACAATGGAACTAAAAATTGAATACAGTAATGATTCTCTCACAAGTGAAAAACTGGAAGCTCTGGTCGTATTTGTCGTTGAAGACTCAGACCTTTCTGGAAGTGGACTAAGGTCCCTTCCTGGAGATCTCAAAAAAAACCTGAACGCCTCAATTAAATTGAAAGTTTTTACCGGTAAGAAAGACAAAAGTCAGCATTTGTTTTCTGGTTATGCAAAAATCCCGCAAATTTTAGCGGTTGGTCTGGGTAAAAAAGATGAATTAGATGCAGAGACGTTGAGACGTGCTGCAGGAAAAGCGGGAAAAATGCTGACTTTACTGAAAGCAAATAAGGTGGGATTTGTTGTGACCTCACTTATTCAAAATGCGGTTGAAGTAGATGCAGGACAGGTCCTGGTAGAAGGTTTAACTTTAGGTGCCTATGAGTTTAACACTTACAAAAAATCACAAAATGAAAAACAAAACTCCAGATCAATTACGATTAAATGTTGTGACCCGGAAAAACTTACTTCATTGAAAGTATTAAAAAAGGGGAAAATACGTGCTGACGGGACAAATCTGGCCCGCACATTAGGTAATACGCCCGCAAATGATTTGAAACCAAAAGATCTGGCGGCTGAGGCAAAAAGGATTGCTGTAAAATACAAAATGGAATGCACGGTTTTGGAAGAAAAAGACATGAAAAAACTTGGTATGGAGATGCTGCTTGGTGTGTCAAGAGGTTCCCGGGAACCGGCTAAATTAATTATTTTGGAGTATGCTCATCAGCAGGCCAAACAAACAGTTGCAATTGTTGGAAAAGGCGTAACATTTGATTCAGGTGGAATTTCACTCAAGCCTGGGAAAAATATGGACGAAATGAAATTCGATATGTGCGGTGCTGCAGCCGTTTTGGGTGCAATGAAAGTCATAGGACAGGTTAACCCAAAACTAAATATTATTGCTGTTATTCCAACAACGGAAAATATGCCTGGCGGCGATGCCCAACGTCCGGGAGACATAGTTACAGCACACAACGGCAAACGGGTTGAAATCCTCAACACAGATGCAGAAGGCCGACTGATTCTTGGTGATGCACTTAGTTATGTTGTTAAGGAGTACAAGCCTGATGCGGTTATCGACCTGGCAACTCTCACAGGGGCATGTGTTGCTGCACTAGGACACCTCACTACTGGAGCAGTCTCGAACAATGATGCCTTGATGGAACAAGTACGTAGAGCAGGAAATATTAGTGGTGACCGGGTCTGGCAGTTTCCAAGCTTCCCCGAATACGGCGAATCCATCAAGGGAAAATATGCAGACCTGCAAAATATTGGCGGAGGTGATTCCGGAGTCATAGTAGGAGGTCTGTTTTTAGAACATTTTGTAGATAAAACACCTTGGGTCCATCTTGATATAGCAGGAACATCCTGGAATGTAAAACATCTTGGTTACCAGCCCAACAGTGGGGCTACCGGTGTCGGGGTGAGACTGCTTGTAGATTTTGTGCAGGAATGGCAACCGCTTAAATAAGTGCAGATATAATTGAATTTTTTGCAGATAGAATCATGACTAAAAGTCGCGACACACAAATCCATAAGCTGGTCAATAAACTGATCAACACGGAACGGACACAGTTGCTGAAAAGCATACTTGAACCGCTTAAACCTGTGGAAATTGCCAACATTCTGCTGCAGTTAAAATTGAAGCAACAGTTGGTATTACTGGAAAATCTGGATCGGGAAACGTCTTCAGAGGTGCTAAACAATCTGCAGGATTCACCTTCCATTCTTGGCGACATTGTAGAACAAATATCTACTGATCGATTGAGTAATGCAATCGAGGATATGCCGCAGGACGATGCGGCTGACTTTGTTGGTCTGTTGGATGATGAAAAAGCAGAAGCGTTGCTTGAGAAATTGCCGGAAAAAGATCGTGAAGAACTGACCAATCTTCTTCAATATGATGAAGAAAGTGCAGGCGGACTCATGACGCCCTATGTTGTGGCGATCCGTAGAGACCAAACGGTTGCGACAGCAATCAAAGAAATACAAAAATTTGTTAAAAAGGAGGGTTTCGAATTATTTTATACAGCTTACGTTGTCGATGATCATGATCACTTGATTGGTACAATTGGTACGACTGAACTTTTGTTGGCGGAGCGCCATAAATTAATTGAAAATTTGATGAATCCTGAAGTGGTTGCTGTTGATCAGGATTTGGATCAGGAGGAAGTTGCACGAATTGCGCAGGAATATGATTTGGTAGTGGTTCCGGTAATAGATAAGCATTTGCGTCTAATCGGCCGTATTACTCTGGATGATTTGGTGGATGTGATTGTTGATGAATATAATGAAGATATGGGTCATATTGCCGGTACAGGGGACGAAGAGGTTAGTGAGACATCGGTTTTACGAGCTTCAGGTGATAGGTTGCCCTGGCTGCTGGTTGGTTTGTTTGGAGGTTTTTTAACTGCTATAGTGATGAGTTTGTATGAAAATGCTCTTATTTCGCTACCGGATGTAACTTATTTTATTCCTCTTGTAGCAGCACTTGGAGGAAGTATCGGCATACAGTCTTCTTCAATTGTTGTGCGTGGACTTGCCACAGGAGCAATACAAACTACTGATATTCTTGTTCGGCTCTGGAAAGAGTTAAGGGTCGCATTTTTGAATGGAATTATTTGTTCTTTCATACTGGCAGGCATGTCATGGTACCTGACTGATGATGTTGGGAGGGCCTTTACATCCGGATTTTCATTATTGATCGTTGTTTGTTTTGCAGCAGCAGTTGGTTCAACAATTCCAATTATACTCAAACGAATGAATATCGATCCTGCTATAGCAACAGGGCCTTTTATTACTACAACCAGCGACATCATTGGAATCGCCATTTATCTCGGTTTTGCTTTTAATGTCAGCTTTTCTCCACTTTTCAGTTCCTGATAGCACAATGCCGTTTAGAGAAATTTACGGACAAGAGCACGCAATTGACCTGATGAATCAAGCCGTTCAGAGGGACAGGATGCCTCATGCATGGTTGTTCACAGGCCAGGCAAATATCGGTAAATACAAAACAGCTGTTGCTCTTGCACAAAAACTTAATTGCAGAAAATGTGGAGAAGACGCTTGTGGAGAATGTGATATTTGTTTTCAAATTGCAGAACAGAATTTTCTGGATTTCCAGGTTCTGATTCCTGACGGCAAGTTTATTAAGATCGATCAAATCCGTAAATCATTGAACTGGCTTCACCTTCATCCGGATCAGGCAAAAAAACGCGTATTGATTCTTGATGGAGCACAGCATTTGGGCCGGGAAGCAGCTAATGCTTTTTTAAAAACGTTGGAGGAACCGGCACCAAAAACTTTGCTGATTTTGATTGCTGATTCATCACAACAGCTGCTGGAAACAATTGTTTCGCGTTGCCAACAAATACGATTTCGTCCATTGTCTGAGGAAATTTCGGAACGCATATTGCGGGAAACAACGAACCTGTCAACAGCCCGGATTCAGTTGCTCAGTGCCTTCAGTATGGGAAGCGTAAATGGAAATCTTGCTGAACGTCTTGAACTTATGGAAACTGTCCAGCAAACGGCCATCCGCTGGCTGACCACTTTTTCTGCAGCAACACTGGAAGAGATGCTACGGACCTGTGAAACCTGGGCTAAATCCAAAAATGAGGAATGGCGTTTGCTGCTTGATTTTCTGGAAACTTGGTTTCGTGATTTAACATGGCTGTTTCGTGGTCTTCCGGAAGAAAAACTGATAAACCGGACAGTTGGTTCTGATGAAAACCGCATTTCTGCATTGAGAAAAAGTGGAGAGCATTTTACTCTGCAGCAAATTTTCGAAATTTTTGGCTGGATAGCAGAATCAAGAAGAACCATTGAACTTAACGCAAATAAGTCACTTGCAGTTGAATCTCTATGTTTGCACATGTACCGTAGCGCTGTATGAATTATAAATCGGGAAATTTGAATGAGCTGATATTTTCGAAAAATAAATTATTCAGTCGACTTTTTTTGTTCTGCGCACTCAGTTTTTTTATAGCTGTTCCTGGGGCAATTGCCCGTCAACCTACACCTTTTGAATTGGAGGCAATCCGTAAAGAAACCAGGGTTGTGTTTCTGAACTTTCTGCAACTCTGGCAGGAGGAACGCTATTTTGAATTATACAAATACGGCAAAAAACACTCCACAGATCAAATTAGCATTGAAGAATTTGCAACGCGAATGGTTGAACTGGACTGGGTTCCGGTTGGTTTGAAAACTGGAAAAGAACCTGAAATATCATATCGATACCTGACATTGCTTTATGTTAATGCTGCAATTGTTTTTCGACACAAAAGCATTTTTGATTTACAATTTACAAAGCAGCAATCATTTTTGCTGCTGAAGGAAAGTGGAAAGTGGCGCTTCGATTTACTACAGATGATCCGGTCTCCTTTTTATATTCCACCAAATTAGTACTTGCTGGAATATAATATTATTCAATAAAACCAAAAAGTAATTGTTCGATTGCTGATGACTACTGCAAGGTTTATCCTGTAAAAGCCCGAAAGCCATGCACTTCTGTTTTTTGAGTCCCTTTTTCAACAAAGTGACCTCATGGAAAAAACTGGCTGGTTTGATTCCCATTCTGATACTAATTTGACATAAAATTAATTATTACACTTCCTGAAAAACCAATGGCCGAAGATTTTGTTAGCTTAGTCGGTACTCTGGAAAAAATTTTGTACACAAATCCGGAAAACGGATTTTTGATTGGTACATTTCTAACAGAAAATTCCATCAGGCCGATCACTGTAAAAGGCATTGTTTTCAACACCCATGAGCATGAAACATTACGTTTAAAAGGCAGCTGGGAGAATCACAAAATTTATGGTCGTCAATTTTCGATTCGTGAATTCATGCCTGTTGAACCAACCTCTGAAGAAGGGATGGTACGCTACCTTTCTTCTGAAGTATTTAAGGGAATTGGTAAAAAAACGGCAGAGCGAATTGTCAAAAAGTTCGGAAAAGATACTTTTAAAATTATAGACAGTTCTCCAAAATTATTATCGAAAGTTAAAGGCGTCGGCAGAAAACAACAAAAATCTCTGCTTGAGGCGTGGGATGATCAAAGAGGTCTCCGGGATGTAATGACTTTTTTGCGTGGAGTAGGAATATCACACGCTTATGCACAACGTATTTTTGCGAAGAATGGCTTGAACAGTATTCCGTTGATCAAAGCCAATCCGTATCAGTTAACTGATATTCCGGGAATAGGTTTTCTTACTGCAGATGGTATTGCACGCAATCTGGGATTCGATAATAACTCTCCGCATCGTGCTGACGCAGGCTTACTCTATATGCTGGAACAACAGGCACTCAATGGTCACACCTGTTTCCCTCGTCGGGATTTGCTCGAAAAAACCGTGCAAGAGCTTAATATTGACTCATCAATGCTGGAGTCATCAATTCGGCAATTGCTGGAAGATCGTTTGTTGAATTGTGAGAAAATTGAAGATGCTTCCGGTATTGAGCAGGAATTGGTTTACCGTCCGAGATTTTACAAAGCAGAACGGCGTGTTGCGGAGAATATTTTTCGAATCCTTAACAGTGAAGCCTATACGGTTTATGAGGGTGAATCTTATCTGATAGAAGAGCAGGAACGAAAAGTTGGCCTGAAGCTTGATCCTGCCCAGAGAGAGGCAGTTGAAGCGGCTCTTCAGCATAAAGTGCTGATTATAACCGGTGGCCCCGGCACAGGTAAAACAACCATTGTGCGCTTTATACTTGGACTGATGCGCACCAGAATCCCTGCAATTGCACTTGCTGCACCTACTGGACGTGCTGCAAAACGAATCACTGAAACTACCGGCGCTGCAGCTTCCACAATTCACCGTCTTCTTGAAGCAAGCAACATAGGTTTTCAGCGTGACCGGGAAAATCCTCTGGAGCAGGAATTGCTGATCCTTGATGAAACTTCAATGATCGATACTCTGCTGATGGATAGTTTACTGGAAGCCGTTCCATCTGCGTCACGTTTAATTCTTGTAGGCGATGTAGACCAGTTGCCGTCAGTGGGTGCAGGAGCAGTGTTGTCGGATTTGATTGAATCCAGATCAATTCCCGTTGTGCGCCTCGATCATATTTTTCGGCAGGCAGCTGATAGTTTTATTACAGTCAATGCTCACAAAGTTCGTCGGGGAGAAATGCCGGACTTCAGTAGCTCAAATCGGCAAACCGAGGATGATAATCAGCTGCTGGATTTTTATTTTATTAAAGAGTCGAATCCGGAAAAAATTGTTGAAAAAATACTGCTGATGAGTACCGAAAGGATTCCCCAGCGTTTCGAGCTTGATCCGATGATGGATATTCAGGTGCTGACGCCGATGCACCGTGGAGTCACAGGTGCAATAAATCTAAACCGGAAACTGCAGGATGTAATAAATCCAGATGCAAAAGGTCTGGAACATCGTGAACAGTGGTTCCGGATTGGAGACAAAGTGATGCAGCAGCAAAATGACTATGAGAAACTGGTTTTCAACGGCGATCTTGGAAGAATTGTTAATTGCGATCCAAAAACCAAAGAACTGCATGTTCAATTTGATCAGCAAATTGTTCATTACCAGGGGAAAGAGATGGACCAACTATCTCTGGCCTACGCAATCACGGTTCACAAATCCCAGGGAAGCGAATATTCAGCAGTGATTGTTCCTCTCACTACACACCATTATATGATGCTTCAGCGGAATTTACTCTACACTGCAATCACCCGCGGGAAACAGTTAGTTGTTTTGATTGGAACAGATGCAGCTATTAAGAAGGCCGTTGAAAATGAAGGTTCAACACGCCGTTTTACCGGTTTACTGCATCAACTGTCAGAATTGGGTGCAGCTCCTTTGTTTTGAGCTAAAATAATAAGCTGTTATTGATGCTTTAGTAACAGGTTGTAACCCCGACAACACTAGTTATCGAATTGATTGTGGAATGAAAATTACTGAACATGTAAGTTTATGATATAATAGCTTATTGGCTGTTAATGAATGTCAAACATGTGTTGCTTATTTTTTTTGAGTTTATCACAATTAATTAAGGCGCGAGCCATTAAATTTCATAAGACACTCATATTATTGACTGCTGAATGACATCTCGACCGAAAGGAAAGATCTGATAAAGTGCTGTTACCTTATAAGATCCTTCACATACGTTTGGGTTGACATGATAAAACTCGTGACTGTCGAGTTAATTAAATATACACGAAAAATATGAAACTGTTTCGACTGACCGTCATACTTGTGTTTTTGTTTTCAATTGCTCATTTCTGTTTTGCCGAAACCGGAGTATTTCCAAAAAACATTGTTTTTGTAACTCATCAGCCATTGAGCGGACCTGCAAAGGAATATTCTGATATTGGAAAAAGCGCGCAGGCCTATTTTAAATATGTCAATGATCAGGGCGGAGTACACGGTCGTTCAATTGAGTTGAAAATAATTGATGATCAGTTGAAACCATACAAAGCAAAAGAGGAACTGGAGGAACTGACTTTAAAAAATGACATATTTGCTGTTTTCAGCGGTATTGGCAGTAAAACTCATCAAGCAGTTTACCCCTTGTTAAAACAGCAAAGACTGCCAAGTTTTTTTGTCGGCTCAGATTTGCCGGAATGGACACAACCCCTTCGTGCAAATGTCTTTGGTTTTATGCCTACTGCTGAAACCGAAGCGCGTGTTATTGGAAAATATATTACAGAAAAGCACACTGGAAAAGAGTTTATCATCTGGTATCCGGAAAAGCCTGTATATCAGAGGGCAGTAAAAGTCTTGACCAAAGAATTGTATAGCGTTTCTGCCAAACTGCTGCCGGGAAAAGCAGGACGGCTTAGCGCAGAATGGCAGCTGATTCGTAGGAATAATCCAGATTTTCTGGTTGTATTGGGAAATTATACTGATGTTATGAACTTCTTGAAGTTTTCTCCACAGATAAATATTCCCATGTTAACAGGACACGCGCTTGCGGATAGTCGACTCCCTGAGTGGCTGGGCCAAAAAGTTTCTGAACGAGTACGTGTTTTGACAGCATATCCCCTTAAAATAGAAACAGAACATCCTGGTCAAATATTACATAAGCTAATACTCAGTGAATATGCGCCAAACCTGGCTCTCAACCGCTGGACTCTTTATGGCCATGCAGTAGCAGAATTAATGGTTGAAGTCTTAAATCGAACGGGACGTTCTTTGAGTAGACAAAAAGCAGTTTCTGCTGCTGAAAGTATAACAAAATGGCAGGGAAAGTTGTTACCTCCGGTATACCTCGATTCACGTAACCACCTGGCTCTGACCACATTTCGTGTTTCACGAATTACATACGGAAGGGTAAGCCACTTGTCCGGGTGGATTGATGGTAAATAAAACAAATGACAAGGATCACAGTCACGGTTGGGATTATATGCCGGACAAGCTCTCAGACTTAACAGGGCGGGATTAAAGCCTGACAAGACGTCAAAAAATCATAGGACGGTATTACAGGCCCTTCTAGAGCTTGATTACAATACTGCTAATCAAGGGCAAGGATGGAAAATATAGCACGATTAGTCAATTTCCCTTTTTCAAAAACAGAAGAAATATTGGTTAAAACAGCACTTTTGCATAATAAGGTTCTGGCTTTTCCTACTGAAACCTTTTATGGTTTGGGTGGAAATGCGTTTTTTAAAGAAGTTGCAGATCGTGTTTATAACATTAAGGAACGGCCCAGAAATAAACCGTTGCTTGTGCTGACTACACCGGAATGGCTGCCAGGTCTTTGTCTGTGGAACGACTCTCGGATTGATGATTTAATGAATGCGTTTTGGCCGGGCCCACTGACCTTGATTTTAGCCGCGAATCCGGAACTTCCGCAACACCTTCAAAACAGTGACGGAACTTTAGCCGTACGTTACACGAGTGCTCCAGCTGCACAGTGCCTGATAGAATTGGGAAGTTGTCCAATAATTGGTACAAGCGCCAACCTCACAGGCATGCCGGAATGCTCTTCTGCAACAGAAGTCCATAATCAGTTGAACAACAAGGTTGATGTGATTATTGATGGAGGAGAACTGGAAGAAAATCGGGCCTCGACTATCTTAAATTGCCAAAACAAAAATTTTGAAGTTTTGCGTCATGGAGTAATTACATCGTCTGAGATAAATCGAATCTGCGAGGTGTCGTGAAACTTCAATTTGATTTTTCTGTGCTGTTTCAGGAACAAGATTTTTGTAGTTGGTTTTTGAGAAATACTGGACAAAACCCCGAGTACTAAATTTTAAGCCGGCTAGAAAAACAAGTTTGCATCAAATGGTCAGGCTCTAAGAAGAATTATAAATAATTCCCCCGCTGAATTCAGATTTGAAAAATTGTTTGTTTTTAATGCAGGTGTAAATACTTTTACGCTGGAACAAAACATGGTCTTAATTTGAGGGCTGACAGCATTATTTCATTTGTCACTAAATCAGAATGAATCGTTTTAGTGTCAATTCAGGCCTTACATATTCCTACGGTACTGTCCGCCGATTTGGTAAAGCTGTTGAGTGATTTGTCCCAATGAACAAACTTGCACAGACTCCATCAGGACCTCAAAAATATTGCCATTTTTTAGTGCCGCCTCTCTGAGACGTTCCATCATTGAGTCTCGCTCTTTGGAGTGGAACTTGTGAAAATTCTCCAGATCATGGATTTGCATGGTCTTTTCTTCTTCCGTTGAACGCGCCAGTTCAATTTCTGCATCAGTTTCAGCAGGATTTGGGTTAAGAAAAGTGTTCACGCCCATTATAGGCAGTTCTCCGGAATGTTTAAGAGTTTCGTAATAAAGTGATTCCTCTTGAATTTTGTTACGCTGGTACATCGTTTCCATTGCACCCAAAACTCCTCCTCGTTCGGAAAGTCTGACAAATTCCGACAAAATTGCTTCTTCAACTAATTCAGTCAATTCCTCAATCAGAAAACTGCCCTGCATTGGATTTTGGTTGAATGCCTGTCCTAATTCACGATTGATAATGAGCTGAATAGCGAGTGCACGACGAACTGACTCACCCGTTGGAGTTGTAACCGCTTCGTCGTAAGCGTTGGTGTGAAGTGAATTACAGTTATCGTAAACGGCATAAAGTGCCTGAAGTGTTGTCCGGATGTCATTGAAATCCATCTCCATTGCATGCAGGGAACGTCCGGAAGTTTGAATGTGATATTTTAATTTTTGTGAGCGTTCATTTGCTCCATACAAATTACGCAGTGTGACAGCAAAAATTCTGCGTGCTACCCTTCCAATTACAGCATATTCCGGATCCATTCCGTTACTGAAAAAGAAGCTCAGGTTACGCGCAAAATCGTCAATCGCCAAGCCGCGTGCCAGATAATACTCAATCAGAGTAAATCCATTAGCAAGTGTGAAGGCAACCTGGCTGATCGGATTTGCTCCGGCTTCAGCAATATGATATCCGGAAATGCTTACCGAATAAAAGTTACGGACATCGTTTGCGGTAAAATATTCCTGAATGTCACCCATCATCTGCAAAGCAAAATTTGTGCTGAAAATACAAGTGTTTTGCGCCTGGTCTTCCTTCAAAATATCTGCCTGAACCGTTCCGCGGACGTTGTTTAACACATCAGCCTTTATAGCACCGTAAGTTTCATTATCTACAAAATGTTTACCGGACAATCCCAACAATTCCAAACCCAGTCCATCGTGATTTTCCGGACGTTCCATACGATACTCCGGAGGCTCCACACCCTGTTTTTTGTAGCGTTCTTGAAGCGTTTTTTGCGCTTTTTCTAAATGCCCGTTTTCACGTAAATGTTTTTCTATTTGCTGATCAATGGCTGCATTCATGAAAAAAGCGAGAACCACTGGAGCAGGTCCGTTGATTGTCATGGAAACGGAAGTCTTCGGTAAAAGCAGATCAAAACCAGAATATAGTCGTTTCGCGTCATCAACTGTGCAAATTGAAACTCCGGCATTTCCGATTTTTCCAAAAATATCGGGTCGCAAATGCGGATTTGAACCATAAAGCGTCACCGAGTCAAACGCTGTACTCAAGCGTGTTGCAGGCTGATCGCAGGCCAGCAAATGAAAACGCCGGTTTGTACGCTCCGCAATTCCTTCTCCGGCAAACATGCGGGTCGGGTCTTCGCCTTCACGTTTGAAAGGAAAAACACCACCGGTAAACGGAAAACTTCCGGGAAAATTTTCCAATCCCAACCAGCTTGCAATCTCGCCCCAGTCGTTAAATTTGGGTGTGGCGATTTTAGGAATTTTGAGTCCGGAAAGACTGATGTTGTGATTCGAAATTTTCAGTTCTTTGTTGCGAATATCAAAGCTGAAATTTTCGCCCAGATACGCCTGGTTCTTTTCATGAAATTCACTCAGTTGCAGCCGCAGTGATTCCGGAAGTTTTGAGGTTTTTTCATTGTACAGTTCGGCCACTGTATGAGCAGTTTCCGGAATATTTTCAATCGGGCAGGGCTGGAGTATGTTCCAGCTATTTTTATTTTCGGTTTCCCCCAGCATTTGTTTAAGCGTTCCGTGCAATTGTCCGCATTCCGCTGCAGTCTGTGCGTTTTTCCGGACTTCTTTTTTGTAGCTACGTACGCAGCCGGCGATTTGCCGTAAATATTCTTTACGGTCCGACGGTATCAACTCTGTAATTTCGGAAACAGCAAATTCAGCTTCATGACTGCGTTTCCAGTTAAGTGAATTTTTCTTGATCAGGATTTCAATCAACTTGTGATAAAACCAGTTTGTGCCGCTGTCGTTGAAACGATTGGCAACCACACCAAAAACCGGCATTGTTTCAGTAGTTGCATCAAAGTCATTTCGACTGCGTTTATACTGTTTGCCCACGGCCAGCAAAGCATCCTGTGCTCCGGGTTTGTCAAATTTGTTGATTACAATACAATCGGCAAAGTCAATCATATCAATCTTTTCCAGTTGAGTAGCCGCACCAAATTCCGGTGTCATCACATAAACACTCAAATCAACAAAATCCGAAATCTCGGAGTCGCTCTGACCGATGCCGGCAGTTTCCACCAAAATCAAATCAAATCCTCCGCCTCCTGATTTTCCGGTTGCCTGCAGTAAGCTAACAGCACCTTCCAGTGCAGTAGATGTGGCCAGGTGGGAACGGCGTGTGGCCAGTGAGCGCATGTAAACACGGGGATCGTTGATGGCATTCATACGCATCCGGTCACCAAGCAGTGCTCCACCGGTTTTGCGTTTGGAGGGATCGATTGACAAAATCGCTATGCGCTTTTCAGGAAATTCTTCAAGAAAACTTCGCACCAATTCATCTGCCAGACACGACTTTCCTGCACCTCCTGTTCCTGTCAAACCAATCACCGGAGCCTGTGAATTCTCCACCGGAGAGTCTTGTGAGTGGAGTTTATTCAAAACTTTTTGTACTGCTTCCTGAGGTTCCACTACTTTATTTTCAGGTGCCAGCTGTGAACCTTTCACGTTTTGTTCGATCCAAGTCAGACTATTAGCAATATGCTGAACATTTTCCGTAACCAGTTTGTCTGCATGAGGTTCAAATTTATCCGGCAAAACCTGAAAATCAGAACGTTTCAGCATATCAGCAATCATGCCCGTCAGGCCAAGTTCACGGCCGTCTTCAGGAGAATAAACGCGACTGATACCGTAATCCGTCAATTCCTGAATTTCACTTTGAATGATCACACCTCCGCCGCCGGCAAAAACCTGAATATGTCCTGAACCTTTCTCCCGCAACAAGTCCAGCATGTAGCGGAAAAATTCCATGTGTCCGCCTTGGTACGAACTGACTGCAATACTTTGGGCGTCTTCCTGAATGGCAACATTGACTATTTCCTCAACGCTGCGATCGTGGCCGAGGTGAATCACTTCCGCACCCTGTGACTGCATTATGCGGCGCATAATGTTAATCGCAGCATCATGTCCGTCAAATAAACTCGTGGCGGTAACAATACGAACACTGTTTTTTAGTTTGATTGTTTTTTTGACAGGTTGGGGCGAGTTCATCGTTATTTTAATTATTTGAGTTTATTTCTCTTCCAGTTGCCAATTGATAAATTTTCAACAAATCATCTTCGGTAACATCAATGAAAGTGTCCATTTGGCTGAGTGCATAAACAAAATCAGCATGATCCACTGGTGCATATTCGCTATTAGTGTAGTCTTTTTCGGTTTCTTTTGATAGCAAAAATGCAGGATAGCGCCGCCAATGAAACAAGGCATTAAATAAAAGTGCCACCAGGAGAATGGTTGCAGTATTGATTGCAATTGGAGTAAGGATATACTGGTAGCCCAGAGCATGTATGTTTTGTCCGCCGATTACTGCAGCCAGAGCTGTTGCACCGCCAGGGGGATGAATGCAGCGGGTGTAATACATAGCTCCAATCGCCAACCCAACACTGGCACCTGCTGCAATGCCGTTGGAAGGCAGCCACTGGTAACATGCTACTCCGATTGCGGCAGATATCAAATGACCGCCAATTACATTCCAAAGCTGTCCCAGAGCACTATGGGGTACTGCAAATAGCAGGACTACAGAAGCTCCCATTGACGTTACAATATACACCATCTCCTCTGCTCCAACAAAGAGAGTACTGATATATATAATACTATAAATCCCGATAAATCCGCCTAATGCAGAAATTATTTTCTCATGATTTGAAACCGGGGCAGAACCAATTCCGAGGTAATAAAAGAGTTTTTTTTCATTAGAAACCTTTGTATTTTCTTGTTAAATGGAAATTGTTGTTGTTGGATTATAGCTGCTCTAAATTCAGCATTTCTTTCCGGGTAAGTCCTAAAGTCTCTCCGCACTCAAGAATTTGCTCCCAGGTTGCATCATCAATCGGAATGCCCTGAACCTGACGTTCTTTTTTTGAAATACGTTCCGGATCACCGGCAACCAGCACCGGTTCTTCCGGATTGGCAGGCGGCGAGGCTTTGGCGTGTGCGACTATTGCTTCTACTTCGTGTTGCATCCAGGTAACATCCACTAATCTTGCTGGGTCAATTACCAGGGTGAACATGTTGTTGATAATGCTGTTTTGGCGCTGATGTTCAGGTTGGATAGTGCCGCCGCCGCTGAGTAGTCCGCCGAGTAATTCACAAAACAGGGCAAGTCCGTAGCCTTTGTATTCTCCGAGCGGTGTCAGAGCACCTAGTGGAGGATTGTCCGGACGCTCTGGAAATAAGTATCCGGCCATCACTCCGGGATCCCAGCTTGGTTGTCCTTTGTGGTCGATAACAAGTCCATCTTTGAGTGCTTCGTTTTTATTTAAAGCAACCCGTGCTTTTCCGAGTGCTATGCGGCTGGTTGCCATGTCCAGTAACACCGGAGGTTGTTTTTCAGTTCCGGGCATGGCGAGGCAAATCGGATTTGTCGAAAAACGGGCGTCAGAGCCTCGAAAAGGCGCAACCAGGGGTGGATGGTCAGTCACATTGACAAAATGCAGCGAAACCAATCCTGATGCAATGCTTTGCTCACCGTAGGTCCCGATTCGTCCGAGATGGTGAGTGTTCCTGAGTGTCATTAAAACCAGTCCGGATTCACGGCATTTTTCAATCGCCTGTACCATGGCCATTTTACCGACTGCCTGTCCATAACCACGCTGACCGTCAAACATCAAAATCGAGCCGTCTGCGTTAACCAATTCAGGTTTTTGGTTCGGACGCAGGAAATCCTCTTTGAGCATCCGTACATAAAGAGGCAGCATTCCGACACCGTGACTGTCGTGTCCAGCCAAATTGGATCGAACCAGATGGTCGGCCACCACTTGAGCCTCTTCGATGCAACTGCCGCCTTTTTTGAGGAGGGTTGAGACTAAATTATTAAGTGGTTCAGCTTGAATTAGCATCTGGTAACTGAATGTCAGGTGATTTCATGAGTCTGTTGTGACGTACTTGTAAAAAGTTGTCATTCCCGCGTAAAAGAGAATCCAGGAATTTTGTATAGCTGAAATACTTTACCTAGATCTGCTCATGGCACGGATTCCTGCTTTCGCTGGAATGAAAAATAAATTTGAAAAGGTTATCTAAAACCATAATGTTAGAATAATTTGCAACTGTCGGTTTTCGATCAAATATTTTAACAAAACGCTTGGATTCCGGTTTGTGCCCTTCCAAGAATAAGCGCATGTACGTCATGTGTTCCTTCATAAGTATTGACGGTTTCCAAATTCATCACGTGGCGGATGACGTGAAATTCATCGGAAATGCCATTACCGCCGTGCATATCACGGGCGAGCCGTGCAATTTCCAAAGCCTTTCCGCAATTGTTGCGTTTCATCAATGAGATCAATTCCGGAGCGCATTTCCCCAGGTCCATCAAGCGTCCCATTTGCAAAACTCCCTGCAGACCCAGCGTGATTTCAGTTTGCATGTCAGCCAGCTTTTTTTGTATTAACTGGTTTGCCGCCAACGGACGTCCAAACTGAATCCGGTCCAGTGTATATTGCCGTGCCTGCATCCAGCAAAACTCGGCCGCACCAAGCGTTCCCCAGGCAATGCCGAAACGTGCGCGATCCAGACAGCCGAACGGACCTTTCAGTCCGGACACATTGGGCAATTCATTTTTGTCTGGAACAAAGACCTCATCCATAACGATTTCACCAGTAACAGATGTCCGCAGTGACATTTTTCCCACAATTTTTGGTGTACTCAGACCTTCCATGCCCTTTTCCAAAATGAAGCCGCGGATTATGCCTTTATCGTTTTTAGCCCAAACCACAAAGACATCAGCAATTGGTGAATTTGTAATCCACATTTTGTTTCCAGTCAGTTTAAATCCACCATCAACTTTCTTCGCACGTGCTTCCATACTGCCTGGATCGGAACCGTGATTAGGTTCGGTCAAACCAAAACAGCCTATCCATTCGGCACTGGCGAGTTTCGGCAGGTATTTTGTTCGCTGTTCCTCACTGCCGTATGCATAAATCGGGTGCATCACCAAACTGGATTGCACGCTCATAGCCGAGCGGTAACCCGAATCTACCCGCTCCACTTCACGGGCAATTAAACCATATGAAACATAACTTGCTCCAACTCCTCCATATTCTTCCGGAATGGTCGAACCCAAAAATCCGAATTCTCCAAACTCATTCATGATTTCACGGTCAAAAACCTCATTGCGGTTTGCTTCCAAAACTCTGGGCATTAATTTGTCCTGGCTAAAATCGCGGGCTGTGTCCCGGATCAGGCGCTCTTCTTCAGTAAGTTGTTCATTAAACAACATAGGATCAGCCCAATCAAAGGCCGTTCTGGTATTTGATTTTGTCATCGGATTACCTGAAAATAATTTAAAACTAAATAGCCATAATATAATGAATAAATGGGTAAAATTGCAATTTCAATCTGAAATATTTAATTGCTTATGCTAGCATCTTTGTAAGAAATTCAAGTAAATATCTTTACTTAATCAATAAAACTTACTGGACAGACAGTTTTTTCTTAAACTCTGAATAACATCAATGAAACAAAGACGCAAAAACACATCTGGTACTCATGGAGTTCCTCCTGATTTAGATTTTCGTGAACGTCTTGGTGCACTCAGAAATCTGCCTGAATTTTTCAGACTTATCTGGAGTTGCAACCGCTTGCTGGCAGTCTTTAATATTTTACTGCGTGTCGTCCGGGCTTCTTTGCCGCTAACTATGCTTTATGTTGGCAAACTCATCATTGATGAGATTGTACTGATTTCAGTTACTGCTGGAGGATCTGCAGTTGAAAACCCGGATATGTCAATTTTAACGACATTTGTTTTAATAGAGCTTGGTCTGGCAGTATTTTCTGATTTGCTGGGCCGCGGCATTGCTTTGGTGGACAGTTTACTTGGTGATTTGGTTTCGCATGAAATATCTTTGCGCCTAATTCATCAATCAGCAAGGCTTGATCTTGAAAGTTTTGAAGATTCAGAATTTTATGACAAGCTTGAACGTGCCAGACGTCAGGCTTCAAGCAGAATCTTATTGATGTCGCAGGCCTTGACACAGCTTCAGGACAGCATCACCGTATTTTTTTTAGCAGCAGCTTTAATCACATTCAACCCCTGGCTTTTATTGCTGCTGGCCATCACGCTAATACCCGCATTTTTAGGAGAAACACATTTCAACAGTCAAAGCTATTCATTGATGTACGGCTGGACACAGGAGCGCCGTGAACTTGATTATTTGCGTTTTGCAGGAGCCAGTGACGAAACGGCTAAAGAGGTAAAAATATTTGGTTTGTCTGATTTTTTTGGCAAACGTTACCAGAAATTAGCCGGAGAATATTACCAGGTAAACAGGAATCTTTCTGTACGGCGTGCGGCCTGGGGAGGATTGCTTTCGATGCTCGGTAGTTTAGGCTACTACACAGCCTATGCAGTGATTATTTACAGAACAGTATACGGAGAACTGTCACTGGGTGATCTGACATTTCTTTCCGGTTCTTTTTTACGATTACGTTCTTTGATGGAAGCAATTCTAATCCGCTTTTCCAGTATCGCCGACAGTGCTCTTTATCTGCGTGACCTGTTTGATTTCCTTGAAATGGAACCGCGAATCAGGTCCAAGGACGAATCACTGCCTTTCCCGGAGACTATTCATGATGGTTTTACTTTTGAGAATGTTAGTTTTCGTTATCCACAGATGGAAAAATGGGTTTTGCGTGATGTTTCTTTCACTTTGCATCCTGGTGAAAAATTGGCTCTGGTTGGCGAAAATGGAGCAGGTAAAACCACGTTAGTAAAACTGCTGACGCGCCTCTATGATCCAGCCGAGGGAAGGATTTTGCTGGATGGTCACGATTTGCGTGATTATAACCTGGATGGATTGAGGGATGCCGTTGGAGTTATTTTTCAGGATTATGTGAAGTATCACTTGACTGCATCAGAAAACATTGCGGTTGGTCGAATTGATGATAGAAACAACGCAAATCGTATTAAGGAAGCGGCCCAGCGCAGTTTGGCTGATAAAGTGATTGACAAGCTGCCCGAAGGTTATCAACAGATGATAGGACGCTGGTTTAAACAGGGTACCAATCTATCCGGAGGAGAATGGCAAAAAATTGCAATAGCACGTGCCTATATGCGTGACGCACAACTCCTGATTTTGGATGAACCTACCGCCGCTTTGGACGCACGAGCAGAACATGAAGTTTTTCATCGTTTTGTAGAATTAACATTTGATAAGTGTGCTGTACTGATTTCTCATCGATTTTCTACAGTTCGAATGGCCGATCGAATAGTTGTTTTGCATGAAGGAAAGTTGTTGGAGCATGGAACGCATGAAGAATTAATAGATGCCGGAGGACAATACTCTGAGTTATTTCAAATGCAGGCAGCCGGTTATCGTTGACAGATGCAGGGGTTGTTTTTATTAAAGTACTCTTGGCGATACTGTCCTGTTTTCTGCACAATCCATAATATTTCGGACGTGCCTTGAAACTTCCTTGATCTTGCGAGGGGACTGCTTAATAGCATTTGATAATCGGCGAATAGTAAACAGGATTCTTAATTTTTTAGAAGAAAGTGCTTGAAAATCCAGCATTGGGAACTCTTGTTTAAGATTGATCAAAAAACGACGCATTCCCGTTTGTCCATGATTATATGCAGATGTGGCCAATATAACCCTTGCTTCTGGGGGTAGATTGAAAACCTGCTTGTTATTGCGCCATCGATAGCGGTAATAATGGCTAAAGAGAATTGTGGACAAAAGAATATTTGTTTCAATGTTATAGGCACTTGCTTGTGAACTTGCATATTGCTCTTCAAGCATCTGAGAAAAGACTTTGTGCATGTGCGCAAAACGGTTGGAGAGAATATCCCCCCTTCTCAGCCTTTTGCTGAGGAACCACAGTAAGCTGGTATTTTCTCCATAGGACTGGCCCTCCTTTACAAGTTCTTTTCCAACTTCCCGCATAAAAGAAGAGGAAAGTCGTGTAAATTCTATTTTTTCTGGTATAGGAGAAATTTTAGCAAAATTTATTTTGAAACCGAGGTTTTCTAGCCATTTTTGTATTTGCGGGTCCGTATAAACTCGATTTAGATGAAATGCAGTTTTCTGTAGTTTTAACTCCATTTCTGAAGCATTCCTTAACCGTTGTACTTCCCGTAACCCAATACTGGTGAGTTGTCCAATTCCTTTTGCACCAGTTGCGCTGTTGGCCAGAAAATCAAATTTTGATTCCTGAAAAAACAAACAGAATAGAGTAGGGTATGGTACTTCAAAAAAATGTGCAGCCGTGTGAATGGACATTAAAACTCGGAGCATACGTTCCTCAGAAAAACCGTAAGCATTATTTGAAGAAAATCGATTTAATGCCTCACGATACCAGCGACTTTCAACGACGTGGTCAGCCAAACCTTCTAAATCTGTTTGGGTCGGTAAACTTACTGTGCCCCGATTGAATATTTGCCTACTGATTGATTCGAATTGCATAAACATCATGATAATTCTTCGCATTCTTTCGTTGAAAAATTGATTCTTCTTTTTTTCAAAATAAGATCGATGCAGATTCCCAACGGACTGTAGCAGTTGGTTTGTGCTTAAATCCGGAATGGATTGAAGAATTTCTAAATGTTTTACTGAATTTGCAGGAGAATCGGGGACTTTAAGTTTGACTTTAGTAGTTGGAAAAATCCTCGGATGATACTGTGAATGCTGAGGATAATAGGCTATATTCGGGGATTGGCTAGTTTCAGGGACGATCAGGAAAAGGGAGAGAAGAATTATAAATAAAACAGGCAATGATAAAACATGTTGCCTAAATGAAGTCAGAAATATCAAAATTTTTTTACTAAACTCCATTCTTCTTTAATAGCAAATCCATTTGCTGTTTTTCTTACGCCAACACTCACCTACGTATTCAGACTAGAATTGGCGAAGTTTTTTCCTATCCATGGAATAGCTTCTGTATCACACTGACTAATTTAGTATAAAGCAAATCTAACTGAAAAATCAACAAAAAAGAATTCAAAATAACAAATAAGTTCATAAATAATTGATAATAAATAGAATAAATTTATAAAATATATACAAAATCAAAGTTCGATTAACTTGTTCAATATTAAACCATAGCATGAATGTATGCTAGGTTTGTTTCAGAATTTTTTCTACTGAACTGGATTCCAAAGCAATACCCTCTTTCCTGAAGATGATATAGTGACAAAGTGCCTTCATTATTTTTTAAATCATGGTTGATGAAAAGTTAGTGAAAAATTGTAAAAATAATGGCAATAATCTAGGAGTACTTAATGAAGTTTGCAAGCATTGTAAATAATTTATTCAAATAAAATAGTGGAGTCTGTTTTGTTTAAGCTGCCAAACTTAATAATTTGTTTTGCAAAGGTTTGTCAAATAATTAAGACAAAGACTTATAAAACATTGATTCACCTTGAAACAGTAAGGATGTTCATGTTAAATCGTAGTGATAGAATTGGTTTAAGAGCTAATTATTCTTGATCCAATTTAATGAATGTTTACTTTAAGAAACGTAATCGTTTCAGAATTGTTTTGTTTTTTAGGGACTAAATCTGAGTGGATCTAGTCATACACATTTTAAAAATCTCAATCAATAAAGGCATTGTTGAATAATTCACAAAAATCGAATCGTCAGGTTGATGTTGCCATCATAGGTGCCGGTTCTGCCGGGCTTCCGGCTTTTCGTGCTGCACGAAAACACTCTGAAAAAGTTGTACTGATCGAAGGAGGAGTTTACGGAACTACCTGCGCCCGTGTTGGTTGTATGCCCAGCAAACTCCTAATTGCTGCTGCAGAAGCGGCTCATTCAGTAGAGACTGCTTCCGGCTTTGGAATTCAGACAGCAAAACCTGTTGTCAATGGTAGAGAAGTGATGGAGCGCATTCGAGGTGAACGTGACCGATTTGTGGGGTTTGTATTGGACGATATTGAAAATATTGATCAAAAACACCACCTTCGAAACCATGCAAAATTTCTTGATGATCATAGACTTGAGGTTGGTGAGGAGATAATTGAAGCCAAATCAGTCGTAATTGCAACCGGTTCTTCTCCAAAACTCATGCCGATGTTTAAAGGGCTTGGTGATAGACTGATTGTCAATGACGATGTATTTGAATGGGAAACACTACCGGAGTCAGTTGCTGTTTTTGGCCCGGGCCTGATTGGGATTGAGCTTGGTCAGGCATTGCACCGACTTGGAGTCCGTATAAGGGTTTTTGGGCGTTCAGGTTCACTTACACCTCTCAGCGATATGGCAATCAGGGATTATGCAGAAAAGGTGTTTCAAGCCGAATTCCCTCTCGATACGAAAGCCAATCTGCATGGTTTGGAGCGTGAAGGTGATCAAGTAAAGATTCGTTTTGTTGACAGGGAAGACGGCAAGGAAAAGGAAGAAAATTTTGAGTATGTACTGGCGGCTACCGGACGTTCCCCAAATGTAATAAACTTAGGATTGGAAAACACCAGTCTTGAACTTGATTCCCGGGAGGTTCCGGTGTTTGACCCAAATACTATGCAATGCGGAGATTCGTCTATTTTTATTGCCGGAGATGTAAATAACACTATGCTGTTGCTCCACGAAGCGGCAGATGAGGGAAGAATTGCCGGTGACAATGCCGGACGTTTTCCGGACATTAAATCAGGTATGCGGAGATCTCCTATTTCGGTTGTTTTCTGTGATCCTCAAATTGCAATGGTAGGACAGTCATGGGGTGAACTAAAAGGACAGGAAAATGTAGTTGTGGGGAAACTGTCCTTTGAGGGACAAGGCCGTAGTCGGGTAATGCTTAAAAACAAGGGTTTGATGCATATTTATGCAGATCGAACTTCTGGACTTTTTCTGGGGAGTGAATTCATTGGTCCACAGGCGGAACATTTGGCGCATTTGCTGTCATGGGCACACCAGCAGAAAATGACAATTCCTCAAATGCTGGAAATGCCATTCTACCATCCTGTGATTGAAGAAGGTTTGCGCACAGCACTGCGTGATACTAATGTGCAGTTAAGTTTGTGACATTCTGGTCACAGCAAAGGGGCCGTATTCTTGTTCAAATCTCCAACTGGATGGCATAAATGTCCGAACACAACTATGATGTAATCATAATTGGAGGCGGTCCTGCCAGATTGTTCGCGGGGATCGCCTGTGCCAGGAATGAACTACGGACATTGGTTTTGGAAAAACAAACATATCCAATCGATAAAGCCTGTGGTGAAGGTATTATGCCCTCGGGTGTTAATAATTTCAAGAAGTTGGGAGTAGCTCATTTCCTGGAAAAATATCCCTACCACCTTTTTAAAGGGATCAGCTATGTTTCCGCAAAGGGTAGTGTTGCAGAAGCAAATTTTGCAGAAGGTTGCGGATGGGGTGTTCAGCGAACTAAGCTATCTGCCGCATTGCTTGAATGTGCCGAAACTTTACCAAATCTTGAAATACAAGAAGGGGCTTCTGTAGCATGTTCTTTAGAAGAAAATCCTGAAGTCAGTATTAAAAATAATGTTTTTCACCCAAAACTATTGATTGGCGCAGATGGGTTGCATTCACGGGTTAGAAAACTGGCAAATCTGGAAGCAACAATCCCAAAGCTGAAACGCTGGGGGTGTTCGACAACATTTTAATGTTGAACCCTGGAGCGCGTTTGTTGAAATTCATTGGGGTTCAGGGCTTGAAGCCTATGTGACTCCGGTTTCTGAAACCAGCATAAACGTCAGTTTATTGTGGGACGCAAAGCGCTACAAACCTGAGCATGGCGGCAAAAAGTTGTTTTGCTCAATGTTAAATGAATTTCCGGAACTGCAGGATCGCTTAAAAAACGCAGATGTTCTGGATGAGTCGGTGGCAAAAGGTCCGTTGTACCAGAAAACACTGGGTGTGGCGAATGGAAAAATCTTGCTGATTGGTGATGCCGCCGGCTTTTTTGATCCTATTACTGGCGAAGGTATCGGTATTGCGGCCAGGCAGGCACTTTTGTTAGAAAAATATGTAGAGCCGGTATTGAAAGAGAATTCTGGAAATCTTGTAAAGGCAATGTTTGATTATTCACGAGCAAGTGCTCAAATCTATCGACGATATCAGATTATGACCAGTTTGGTACTGTTACTTCGCTTATGGCCAAAGTTGACGGATGGTGTGATTCAGGTTTTGCACTCCTTTCCAGCATTGTTTCAAAAACTGCTGTCTGTCAATATGCGCTAACACTTTGAAGAACTGGTTAGTGAAGTGTAACCCGGCATCTGCGAACGATTTCAAAATATTGCAGGTTTTTAAGCCGCCATACGGAATGTTAATTTGGAAACAAAAAAACGAGTTGTAGTAACAGGCCGAGGTGTTATTTCGCCAATCGGCAGTTCTGTTTCAGACTATTGGGAAGGGCTTTGTAATGGTGTCTCCGGAGTCCGTAAAATTACTGAATTTGATTCTTCAGGGGCATCCTGCCAAATTGCAGGTATGGTTACAGATTTTGATTCTGACGTACATTTTAGTCATCGTGAAAAAAAAAGCTATGAGCGCTTCACTCAGTTTGGTCTGGTTGCGGCACTAAGGGCTGCTGAAGAAGCCAATCTCTTGGATCAGGACGGTGATTCCGGAGAAATTGGTGTGATGATGGGGACCGGTGTAGGGGGAATAACCTCTTATGCACAAGCCTACGATGCACTTTACGCTGGACCGGAAGAACGGCCAATTGACGCTTACACCATTCCACGCATAATGAACAGTGCGGTTTCATCGGCAATAGCAATACGTTTGGGAATAAAGGGGCCGAACTTTACACTGAATACAGCCTGTTCTTCAGGAGGGAATGCTGTAGGCCAGGCAATGCAGTGGATTCGAGAAGGCCGGTTACGCGCTGTTATTTGCGGAGGTGCAGAAGCACCTGTCACGTACGGTCTTCTACGTGCATGGGACGCACTAGGTGTGCTTTCACGTAAGTATAACGAAACTCCTGAAACTGCCTGTCGACCGTTCGACAAAAATCGTAGTGGTTTCGTATTAGCCGAAGGAGCTGCTGTTTTAGTACTCGAATCATTAGAATCTGCAAATAAAAGAAATGCTCCAGTCTTTGGAGAAATTGCCGGTTTTGGTTCAAACTGTGATGCTTCTAGTTTGACAAATCCGGATGAAAACGGAGTGGCAGAATCAATGAAATTAGCTTTGGACGATGCTGAAATGTCACCAGATTCCATCGGCTACATCAATGCCCACGGAACAGGAACCCGTCTTAATGACCCGCTCGAATGCCGTGCAATTCACCGGGTTTTTGGCGATAGGTCAGTAAAGTTGCCGGTCAGTTCCAGCAAATCATTGTTTGGTCATGCAATGGGAGCATCTTCAGCGCTGGAGGCCCTGGCGACTTTGCTGGCAGTGCAGAACGACTGTGCTCCGCCAACTCTTAATTGCGACGACCTGGACCCCGAATGTGTGATTGATCCCGTTCCATATAATTCCCGGAAAGTCCAGATTGAAGCGGCACTTTCCAATTCCTTCGCCTTTGGAGGTAGTAATGCAGTACTTGTTTTTCGAAAATGGAAACCATAACACGCAAAAAAATTGAGCAATCCTGTCTTCAAACAATTGCCGTGGAAATGGGCTTGAAATCAAATGATCTCAATACAGAAATGAATTTGCGTGATGATTTGGATATCGTCTCCCTTGATGCAATGAATATTATCATGGCACTCGAAGATGAGTTCAAAATAGAGGCTGATATAGAAACTGTCCTGGAAATGCAGAAAGTTTCTGATATTATTGATCATTTAGAAATACGTATAAATTCATAAAGAACGCGGCTACTTGAAAAATATAAAAAAGTTTGATCTCTCATTTTGATCAATAAATTATAGTATCATAGACTGTCCTTCCCGATGCCTCATATTATCAACACAGCCACAGCTTTCCCGACGCATTATCATTCGCAGCAAGAAATAAGTTTTGCGTTGAGAGCAGTGTGGATTAAAAAAGGTTTGGATGTAGCGATCTTTGACCGTCTGCAGAAAGCAGTAACTGTTGAAGGCCGCTATTTGGCTTTGCCCATGTCTGAATATTACAAGCTGGACGGGTTTGCAGACTGCAACCGTGCATGGCTGGAAGTGGCTTTAGAGTTGGGCGAGCGGGTTATTAATGATTTACTGGAAAAAACTAACTTGCATCCGCAAGAAATTCAGATGCTTATGAGTGTAACCAGTACAGGAGTGACTGTGCCTTCATTGGAAGCACGCTTGATGAACAGAATTGCCTTTGCTCAGGATTTAAAGAGGGTTCCATTGTTTGGTTTGGGCTGTCTTGCCGGTACTGCAGGGGTTGCACGCGTTGGCGATTATTTGAAAGGACATCCGGAGGAAGCGGCTATATTGCTTACTATTGAGCTTTGTTCATTAACTTTACAGGCCGAAGACCTCTCGATTGCAAACATCATTTCGAGTGGACTTTTTGGAGACGGAGCGGCAGCAGTTTTGCTGGTTGGCGACCAACATCCGTTGGTGAAAAGTAATGAAAAACGAAATAGCAAAGCTAATGAGTTTCATGGTTCCAAAGTTTCCAAAGGTTCAAAAGATGAAAGTGAAAAAGATCATGAGTTTCATAAGCCCAGGGTTTTGAGCAGTAAATCAATTTTCTTTCCTGACTCAGAAGAAGTCATGGGTTGGGATGTAACAGATCGTGGATTGAAAATTATGCTGGGGCAAGGGGTTCCCGGCTATGCGAAGCAGTTACGGCCGCATGTGGACAGTTTCCTTGCAGAACACGGACTATCCATTCCTGATATTGCTCTTTGGCTCACTCATCCAGGAGGACCAAAGGTGATTGATACAATTGAATCATGCTTGGAGTTGCCTCCAAAATCACTTGATAAAACACGGAAACACCTCCGTGAAGTAGGTAATATTTCTTCAACTTCAGTTCTGGTTATACTTGACGAATGTTTAAATGGTCCGGTTCCGAAAATCTATGGTAAATCCGATACCGGAAATTTTGGAATGATGATTTCATTGGGACCGGCATTTTCCGGTGAATTGGTTTTGCTGCAATGGTGAGCCTTTGGGGATTCATGTTGTTGGTAGCATTGCTGGCTGCACAGCGCTTGTGGGAATTGAGACGAAGCCGGCGCAACGAAATCAGGATGAGGGAAAAAGGCGGATTCGAGCGTTTCCCTGAACATTATCGAGTTTTGGTCGCCTTACATGTTTCGTGGTTTGCAGCAATGCTGGCAGAGGTCTGGTACTTTAGGACAGCACCGCCTTTATGGTTGGTGATAGCGGCATTTTCAGGATTAGCTGCTGGACAAACCCTGCGCTATTTTGCCATCCGGACACTCGCAGAGCGTTGGTCCACCCGTATTTACGTTGTTCCGGATGCACCGTTGATTAAGCACGGAATATATCGATTTGTACGGCACCCGAATTATTTGGGAGTGATATTGGAAATAGCCAGTGTACCTTTGCTTCATGCAGCATATGGAACGGCCGTTGTTTTTTCTCTGGCCAATCTTATTATTCTCCGCCACCGTATACGTTTGGAAGAACTCGCTCTAGATGAAATTTAGCTGTGTAAAAATCAGTTTTAACTGATTTATTGAACTAGATAATCCTATTTTTTCAGTACCTGTTGAAATTTAAACTGGACACGAAATTGTTGAAATGACTCTCAGCCTGCACTTCGATAAAGGAACCATCCAGCTTCACGGCATGGCGGGTAGATATATGCAGCATCTTGACGGAATTTCCTGGGATGAGCGGACAAACAGTTACCGTACTCCTGCAGCCAACTACCGTAAACTTGTCACAGCACTGTGTGAGAAGAACATTAGCTTCCAGGACCATGCCCGAAAATTTTCTGCAGAAACTTTTGTCCTGAAAAAGAACATTAGACCTCGTTCTTTTCAAAGTGAAGCTGCTGAAGCATGGTTGTCAGAAAAGCACGGAGTAGTAACTTTACCAACCGGTGCAGGTAAAACTATTCTGGCAGTAATGCTGATTGCGGAAACCGGACGACCAACTTTGATTCATGTTCCAACGATTGATCTGATGCGGCAATGGAAAGAGGTTTTAAGCGAATATTTTGAAACTCCAATTGGTTTACTTGGTGGTGGAATAAATGATATTCAGACAATTACTGTAGCAACTTACGACTCTGCTTTGATCCATGTAACACATCAGGGTAATTTGTTTGGACTCCTGGTTTTTGATGAATGTCACCATTTGCCTGGTGAGCAAAATCAATTTACTGCACTTGGTTCAATTGCTCCATTCCGCCTGGGTTTGACTGCAACTCCGGAACGTGCTGACGGAAAAGAGCAAGTCCTTTACGAACTTTGCGGGCCTCTTTGTTACGAAGTTCATATTGACGAGTTAAGCGGTCGTACCCTGGCACCATACGTGGTGGAAACAATCGAGGTAGATATGCGTCCGGAGGAGCGTGAGCAATACGAGATTTCACGTGAATGCTATACTGATTTTTTACGTAAAGCACGTATCAGCTTTCAGCATCCAAGCGGTTGGGCTATTTTTTTACGCAGAACCAGTGAAAGTCCTGAAGGCCGGAAAGCATTCAAGGCTTATTTGCTGCAAAAGAAGCTCAGTCAGGCATCCGGAGCAAAAGTAGATCGTTTGTGGGAACTGATTCAGCAGCATAAAGGTGACCGTATGCTGGTTTTTACGCAAGACAACGAAATGGCTTACCGCATTGGGAATAATTTCCTGTTACCGGTGCTTACACATCATACAAAACTACCGGAACGGGAGGCTTTTCTAAAATCATTCAGATCAGGCGAATATCCGATTCTAGTCACTTCAAAAGTTCTGAATGAAGGAGTTGATGTTCCGGATGCGAATGTCGGCATGATTGTTTCCGGAAGCGGCAGTATTCGGGAGCATGTTCAGCGTCTGGGACGAATTCTGCGAGCACGTCCCGGAAAACAGGCCATACTTTATGAACTTGTTTCCAAGGATACCGGAGAATATTTTACCAACCAGCGACGTAGAAAACACCGTGCTTACGAAGGACCTGTTGTGCTTCCGGACGAATCGGGGCAAAATTCTGCCCAAATTAATTAATCCGGAAGCAACAAAACTTTTAGAAATTGCAGAAGAATTACTCGCGGTTTTTTCCGGAAGCGTAGGTCAAGTCCGTGAAAAACTTGAGGAAGAGACAAAGCAGGTTTTGGACGGTTTTCCGGGAAACGCAATTGTGGGCCGAGGTTTGGAAAAACTCCTGCTTGACCGTACCGAATTTGACACGGAAGCAAAAACGGAATTAACTGATCTCAGGGAAAAAGTATTTTTCAACTCTGCTGCATTTTTCAGTGCTAAAAAAGCGTTTCGTTTTCCGGGTGTTGAGATGGGGGATAAAGCTGATTTAGGCCATTATCAAATTGAAATAGCCAAATCAGTAGGAATATCTATTGAGCAGTTGGGACGGCAACTGTATGGAGATTTGCCGCCTTTTCAGCAGGTGCTGCGTTTCCGCAAAATGACTGCTGCAGGCTTACTGCATCGTTACAATTGCGCTCAGCTCCAAGGCTTGCTTCTGCGCTGCGAAGGCCTAAATGTTAGCCTGCCTGAAAGCAAAGCAGCCGGGTTGCGGCAACTGCTTAAATATTTGCGTTTCAATAAATTACTTGCAAAGATCAGCCACGATCAAAGAAAGAAAAAAACATTGATGCTGGAAATTGATGGTCCGCTGAGTTTGTTTGTAAACACACAAAAATATGGTTTAAACCTCGCCAATTTTTTTCCTGCAATTTTGCAGCAGCCTGAATGGGAACTGGATGCAGAAGTTAGAATCCGTAAAAACCATGTTCACAGCCTGCACCTTGATCAATCTTGTGGAATTCGCTCCCACTACCGTCAGTTTTTAGCCTATATTCCTGATGAAATACAGTTGTTCAGTCAGCAACTTGCTAAACAAATACCTGACTGGGAACTGACATCTTCAGCAGATTTTATTCCGTTGACCGGTGAATCGCTTTGTTTCCCGGATTTTCTGTTGAAGCACCATTCTGGGAAAAAAGTGTCAATGGAGCTTTTTCATAAATGGCATGTGGCTCCCCTCCAGAGTAGACTGGAACAACTTGATTCACAAAAAGGGGCACCTTTGCTGATAGGCATCAATCGCAGTTTACTCAAAAATATTCAACTGGCCGAGCAAGTAGAGGCATCCACGTATTTTTCGCGCTATGGATTCTTTTTTAGAGAAGCCCCTACAATCACAAAACTTCGTCCGCTGCTTGACTCCTGGTTGAGTAATGTTCAAAAGACAATTTAGAGCATAACTTTTCGTTTTTCACCTCACCTTTGCAATATCTTTATTTTTTCAGCCTCTATGCTCTATCTCAGGGTAAAGAGCTGAAAAGAAAACAAAGTCATTTTAAAAAGGTCCCAAGTTACCTAAGACTTAGTGCGGTCACTGAGAGTATGTCTCCTGTGGTAAAGAACAAAAAGATTACTGCACTCACCAGGAAGGCTAAACGATGTTAGGTTCAGGTACCAAACAAACTTTCCTTCATAATTCTATGTTGCGGTAACAGGCTCTTGAAGAAAATTAACAAAAATGTCAGACCGATGTCTATTTTCATGAGGATATTGCTGTAAAGAAAATAACGGTCAGAATAGATACCTTTAATCAAAATACGGGAAAAACACAAAAGGCTTGAAATTGTCACTTCAAATGTAATTAAATAAACGTTGAGTTTTGTTTCATTCAGTTTTGTGGGCAAGACTGTCTTCATTTCCTTACAAAATTAATTTTTATGAATTCCACTGTAGAAGAACTTGGCAAACTGAAGTATTCCCTTGCCCTTGAAGTCTCCCTTGATGAAATAAAACCAACCTACAATGCAATTTATCGGGAACTGAAAAAAACCAGACTCAATGGCTTTCGCCCTGGGAAACACCCAAAAGGCTGGTTGGACAAAAGGTTTAAGGTTGCTATGCAGCAGGAAGCCGTCGACAGGGTTATTCCTGGATATATGGATGATGCACTACAAGAACATTCCTTGCGGCCGGCAACCATGCCGATAATCCAGAAAATCGACTTTGACCTTAAATCTCCACTTTCTGCTATTCTCCATTTTGAAATAGCACCGGAGCTACCCAAACTGAATTATGAAAAAATCGTGCTTGAACGCAAGGATATTGAGGCAGTATCTGCAAAAAATATCAGTGAAGAATTAGAAGGTTTAATTCAGCGAGAAGAGATACTTGTTCCCAAAGTCGGAGAGGATGTAAAAGTAGAAAAAGACGATTGGGTTTTAATTAATTATGAAGGAACAATTGAGGGTGAAAAATTTACTGACTCAACTGCAACCGAAATGCAGTTCAAAATCGGTTCTTCAGATTTGGAAGAGTTTCACTCGGGCCTGATGAACATGTCATCTGGAGATGAAAAAGATGTTGAGCTTGCGCTGCCGGAACGGTTTGGAGAAAACGCAGGTAAAAAAGCTATTTTCAAAATATATTTAACAGAAATTTCTGCAGTTAAAAGACCGGAAATGGATGAAGACTTTTTTAAGAAATTTGGGGTTGCGGATGAAGACGAATTGAAAGAAAAAGTAAGTGAAAATATTAAATCTCGAAAAACAGCAGAGCTTCAAAGTGAATACCGAATTGCTGTTCGTGCACAACTTTCTGATTTATATGACGATTTTAATTTGCCGGAAGAACTCGTAAAATATGGGCAGGAACAAGTTGAAAGAGAATTGGAACAGGCATCATCTGAAAAAGAAATTCCGGAAGAAGAAAAAGAGAAAAGACGTCAGGAAGGAATAGAAAATGCGAAAATGGATTTACGCATGAAATTCATACTGGACTCGATTGGTGAGCATGAAGAAATGAAATTTGACAAAAATGAGGCAGCTCGTGAATTTGTCGGATTGGCACAAATCACAGGACAATCTCCGGACGAACTTATTAAATCGCCTTTCGGACATGACATGTACGAGCGAATTGTTGTCCGCAAAAAAGGAGATGCAACTCTTGACAGAGTGGTGGCTCGGGTGTTTGGTGACCCGATTGAAGAGTTTGCTGCTGAAGATCATGAGCATGTACACGATGAAAATTGTGAGCATGATCATTCCTGACAAACTTGCATTCAAGTACAAAAAATCTTTCTTGTTTGTTAACCACACGAAAAAGGAATCTATTAGTTCAGATTTTTCAAGTTCCTTGATTCTCGCTTTAGTAGTGGGATAGAGAATGTTTAAAGCAGCACAACTCGTTTATAAAAAAATAACTTCTTAATGATTAACCTTTTTTCAAGTATGCTATGTCGCTAATACCGATGGTTGTTGAGCAGGATAGTCGCGGCGAACGAGCCTACGACATCTACTCAAGACTGCTCAAAGACCGTATTATTTTTCTCGGCTCGCCAGTTGATGATAATGTTGCAAATGTAATGATAGCCCAGCTTTTATTTTTAGAAGCAGAAGATCCGGAAAGTGACATTTCACTTTATCTGAACTGCCCTGGTGGTTTAGTAACTTCAGGAATGGCAATTTATGATACAATTCAGTATTTAAAACCGGATGTGCAGACTATTTGCATTGGTCAGGCAACCAGTATGGGGGCTGTTTTATTAGCCTCAGGGGCATCCGGGAAGAGACAGGCTTTGCCGCACGCCAGGATAATGATTCATCAAATGATGGGAGGATTTTCCGGACAGGCAGAAGATATTGATATTCAGGCAAAGGAAATTATCAGAATGACAGATGTTTTGAACGATGTTTTGGCTCGTCATACTGGACATAAGATTAAAAAAATTGCACAAGATACCCAACGTGATTATTATTTTTCCAGTCAGGAAGCCAAAGAATATGGTATTATAGACGAAGTTATGCAAAACAGAAAACTGAAAGCTTTATAAAAGAAAGATAACTATGAATTCTGTTAAAGAGGCTCTCTTGCGTTGCTCCTTCTGTGGAAAAACACAGGAAGAAGTAAAGAAAATAATTGCAGGTCCCACAGTCTACATTTGCGACGAATGTATCGACCTCTGCAATGAGATTATGGAAGAGGAATATCAGAATGAGCATGCTGATGAGTTTCAAAAAGAATTGCTAAAACCTGCAGAAATTAAAGATGTTCTTGATAATTATGTGGTGGGACAGGATCGGCCCAAAAAGGTACTTGCAGTTGCAGTTCACAATCATTACAAGCGCATCAAAGCTAATTTCGATAAATCAGAAGTGGAACTGCAGAAAAGCAATATTCTGTTGATTGGCCCTACAGGAACAGGTAAAACTCTGTTGGCGCAAACACTGGCACGGATTCTAAATGTCCCTTTTGCAGTTGCAGATGCTACCTCGTTGACTGAGGCAGGTTATGTTGGTGAAGATGTTGAAAATATTGTATTAAAATTATTGCAGGCTGCCGATTATGACATAGAACGCGCTGAGCAGGGGATAATTTATATTGATGAAATAGACAAAATTACCAGAAAAAGTGAAAATGTTTCAATAACGAGGGATGTTTCCGGAGAAGGTGTACAGCAGGCACTTTTGAAAATCATCGAAGGTACTGTTGCAAACATACCTCCACAGGGTGGTCGTAAACACCCTCATCAGGAGACAATGCAGGTTAATACAGAAAATGTACTCTTCATTTGCGGAGGTGCTTTTACTGCCCTTGATGACATAATTAGAAGACGCATAGGTCGAAATGCCATTGGTTTTGGGGCAGATGTAAATAAGAAAACTCGGAATGTAGAGGTCCTGTCACAGCTGGAACCAGAAGATTTACTCAAATATGGTTTAATACCCGAATTTGTTGGACGCCTGCCGGTAGTCGCGACTTTGCATGATTTGGAAGTTGACCACCTGGTGCAGATCTTAAAAGAACCAAAAAATGCTTTAATTCGTCAGTATGAGAAAATGTTTGAGCTTGATAATGTAAAACTGACATTTAATAAAGAAGCAATACACACTCTTGCAAAAGAAGCGATCAAGCGGAAAACCGGAGCGCGAGGATTGCGCTCTATAATTGAAAATTCAATGCTGGATTTAATGTATGAAATACCCTCAGATCCTGACATTAAAGAAGTTGAGATCAATAAGGATTCCATCCTGCAAAAGGCCGAGCCAAAGCTGACCAGAAATCCAGCAAGCAGTATTCCTCGAGCGAAAGCAAGCTGATTTTATATAATAAATCTTTTTGTTTCCCACCACATTATTAAATAAATAATATGGAAAATTTAGATGTATATGGTGTTTGCAATCCATTAATTGATTTATTGAGCCATGTTCCAGACTCGTTTTTAACAGAACGTGGTTTGAATAAAAACAGTATGAATCTTATTACCCTTGAAGAGCAGCAAACTTTCTTAATGGCTTTGGCGGCAGGGAAAATATCGGTAGAATTTGCTGCTGGAGGTTCTGGTGCAAATACAATGATCGGCATAGCTCAACTGGGAGGACGAACAGCTTTTAGCGGTAAAATTGGCAGGGATGAGCATGGAAAGATTTACCGGGAAAAACTGGAAGACCTCGGAGTCAATGCTGTACTTGGAGAAGGAGACGGTACCACAGGAAGCAGCTTGATTCTGGTAAGTGAAGATGGATCACGCGCGATGAATACATATCTGGGAATGAGTCAGGAACTGCAGGTGCCAGATATTGACCCGGAAGTTATTCAAGCTTCAAAATATCTGTATCTTACAGGATATTTATGGGACACAGAGGTGCAGAAAAAAACAGTAATAAATGCTTTGGATGAAGCAAAAAAACGTGAGATAAAAGTTGCTCTGAGCCTTTCAGATCCTTTTTGTGTGAACCGCCATAAGGATGATTTTAAAAAACTGCTGCAAGGTTACGTAAGTATGGTATTTTGCAATCAGGAAGAAGCATTTTCACTTTTGGATACAACTGTAACACAAGAAGCTGTGGAGATTTTATCACAATGGACTGAAACGGTTGTATTGACATTAGGCTCAAACGGTGCCTTGATTACACATCTTGGTCAAACTTTTTACATCGACCCCTCTCAGATTTGTGTGGAAGACACAACCGGCGCCGGAGATGCCTTTGCGGCAGGTTTCCTTTACGGAATGACTCATGAGTTTTCTCCTCTTGAAAGCGGCCGTATTGGAGCTGTTTTGGCGGGGGCAGTGATTGAACAAACCGGCCCACGCTACCAGGGACATGCCCACACGCTGATACGTGAAAAAATTGGTATAAAGCTTTGAATTTATTATAAATCCTGTCTTCAGAAACATGTTTACTTTCTATGGAACTTCTTGCGCCAGCCGGTAATTTAGACAAATTAAAAACTGCTGTTCTGTATGGTGCAGATGCAGTTTATTTAGCAGGTCCAAAATTTAGTTTACGTGGAGCTTCAGATAATTTCTCGGATACAGAGTTGTGTGAAGGGATAAAATTTGCGCATCTAAATAATTGTAAAACATACGTAACATTAAATGCGTTTTTACATGATAAGGAACTCAGAGAGCTTCCGGAATATGTACGCTTTTTAGAGAAAACAAGTGTGGATGCAGTGATTGTATCCGATCTTGGTGTGCTGACGGTTGTTCAGCAGCACTCAAAATTGCCGGTGCATCTTTCCACGCAGGCATCATGCTTAAATATTCATTCTGCAAAAGTCTGGAAAAATCTGGGAGTTAAAAGGCTTGTATTGGGACGTGAAGTATCTCTGGAAGAAGCCGGATGCATCCGGAAGGAAGTCGATATTGAGATTGAGCTATTCATTCACGGTGCAATGTGTATGGCTTATTCTGGTAACTGCACAATCTCAAATTACACAGCCGGGCGTGACAGTAATCGTGGCGGATGTATTCAAAGCTGTCGTTTTTCATATTCAGCAATTCCGGTCAACAATGCAGTAGCAGTTAATTCTCCGGATAATACTCCGAGCTCATTGATGAGTTCAAAAGATTTGCGGGGCATTGACTTGCTGCCAAAGTTCCTCAAAATAGGTGTAGACAGCATTAAAGTAGAGGGTCGCATGAAAAGTCCTCTGTATGCAGCAACAACCACAAGTGCATATGCTCTCGCATTAAAATGGTGTAATTCAACCCTACAAGAGCAATGGTCCGAGAAACTTCAAGAGTTGTCCGGCATGTTGGAAAAAATTCCACACAGAGGCTACACAGATGGTTCCCTAAATAATGAAGCAGATGCTGAAAGTGTTTATCAAGGTGAGCGGAACGGGAGGAATTCCGGCTATGAGATTGCAGGAACTGTGATGGAAGTTGAAGACGGAAAGTCTTTCACCATGCTGACTCATAATTCTTTTGACCGAAATAAGACCTTGGAAATTTTGACATTTGACGGAGGAGTGATCAAGATTTCAACCCAGGAAATGAAGGACTTGAACAACAAGCCGGTAAAAAGAGCAAATCCCAGCAGACTTTTTCGTTTTGCGTGTTCAGAAGCAGCAGAACAATCAGCTGATGTTTCTGGAATTTCCCAAGTCCAGCCACTGAACGTAGTCCGTTTGAAAATTTGATAAATAACAATTTTTTTATTTTATTCTGCCTCTAGATATTCTGGTTATAGAAACACTCCTCGAAAAAAGAAGAAGAAGAAAATTGACAAGAGGGCCCCGACTGGCAGTGTAATAACCCATGACATGAAAATTCCACCTACAACCCTCAAATCCAGGGCACCAATTCCGCGTGCCAGTCCGACTCCCATTACGGCACCAACTGCAATTTGAGTAGTTGAAACTGGAATTCCAGTCCGGGAGGCAATTACCACTGTAGCTGCAGCTGCAAGTTCTGCGGAAAAGCCACGTGTAGGCACGAGCTCAGTGATTTTACTGCCGATTGTTTGCATCACCCGATAACCCAAAGTCGATAATCCAAGAACTATTCCTACAGCGCCTGTCAATAAAATCCAAAGTGGCAGATTTGATTTCTGGGCCATTTCGCCACCGCTTTCCACAATACTGACAATTGCAGCCATTGGACCAATACCATTGGCAACGTCATTTGATCCATGTGCAAAAGCCATTGCGCATGCGGTGAAGATCATCATTATGCCAAAAATCTTTTCAATTTGAGTAAACTGATCATGAATGCTCTCTGCTTCTTTCATTTTAAGTCGATTGATCATAAAACGGACAATTACTGCTACTATAACTCCGAAAATTACTGCAGCAAAAAAACTTTGTCCGACACTAAAAGTAATATCTAAATGCTTTAATCCTTTGAAAAGAGTTACCAGCGAAAGCAAAAATCCAACAAGAAAGACATAAACCGGTGCATATCGTTTTGCGTTCAGAAAAGGAGTGTCTGAATCAAGAATAAATTTCTGAATACTTCGCATCAGGAGGTATGCGAGTGTTCCGCCGACAAGCGGTGAAACAATCCAACTGAGGACTATTGTTCCTATTTTTGACCAGTTAACAGCATCGACTCCAATGCCGACCACTGCAAATCCTACTATTGCACCAATTATACTATGCGTGGTAGAAACGGGCCAGCCCATCCAACTGGCGAATGTTAACCATAGTGCGGCTGCAAGCAGGGCCGATAACATTCCCCAGACCAGAATCTCAGGCTGATCCATGATTGGAGTAGGATCTATAATGCTTTTCCGGATTGTTTTTGTAACATGACCTCCGGCAAGGAATGCACCAGAAAATTCAAAAATTGCTGCAATAATAATGGCCTGTTTGACGCTGATTGCTCCCGATCCTACAGATGTTCCCATTGCGTTTGCAACATCATTTGCCCCAATGCCCCAGGACATGTAGAAACCCAGAACCACAGCCAGGATCATAAAAACTGAACCGTATTCAACAAGCATTATTTCCCATTATTATTGAATGAAAAGTCAGAATTAATTGTTAGTTTGAAGCAATCATCAAACGTAAACGGTTTCCTGTTTTTTTGGAATAATCAGCAATGTCACCAATCAATTCAAAAATTTTATACCAAAAGACCACGTCTACAGCCTTCATACTGTCTTCTATATCAAACATTCTACGTACCAGTGCATCTTCTAAATCGTCTGCTTCTGTTTCCGCATTTGAAACCTCATCAATCATTTTTAATAATTTGTCGATCTCATGTCTCCCAAATCCTGATTCAAGCACATCTCCAAATTCTTGAGAGAGACCCTGTGCCATGTAACAGACTTGCTGACTTTTTTCTACAAACTGAATAAGTTCCTGACACAAATCAGTCGGCAGGCACATTCTTCTGAGGGTAAGTAAATTGACGATGTCCTGTGTTACATCTGCAATGGTGTCCTGCATGTCAAGCATTTCCAATAAATCCCGACGATTAATGGGCATGAAAATACTACGGGGTAGATGGTTGCGGACCTCGTTTTTGATTATATCTGCTTCTTCTTCAGCAAGTGATATTTGCTGCTGAATTTCTTCGACTTTTGAATAGTTTCCCTGATGCAGTGCATCAAAAAAATCTTTAAGCGGGGCAACACTTTCAACCACTTTGTCCATGTGATCCCTCAGTGGTTTGAAGGGCGACTTTGCAAACATAGAACTGAGATTAATCATGAAAGATCCTTTTGCTAGTTTCCGGATATAGATTTAGACAGACAATATTTTTACTTTTCATGAGTTCACAGAGTTATTTTAAAAAGTATCAATCTTCATTTACTCCAATAGTCTTAAACCCCCCACTTTGCAGGTGCTGATCTTTGCGAGCCTCTTCGAGATCTGCCGCAATCATTTCTTCAATCATTTGCTGTAAATCAAGTGTCGGTTTCCAACCCAGTTTTTTTCTGGCTTTAGTAGCATCACCAATCAGTAAATCAACTTCAGTCGGTCTGAAATAAGTGGGATCGACAGAAACAACAGTATTTCCTGTTTTAGTATCACGACCTACTTCATCAACACCTCTTCCGGACCATCCCAGGGTGATTCCAACTTCTGCAAAAGCTCTCTCAGCAAATTCACGGATTGTGGTTGTTACTCCGGTAGCCAGCACAAAGTCCTCCGGCTTTTCCTGTTGCAACATACGCCACATACCATCTACAAAATCGCCTGCATGACCCCAGTCCCGCTTTGCATCCAAGTTCCCCAGATATACTTGCTCTTGAGTACCCATTGAAATTCGAACAGCCGCACGGGTAATTTTTCTGGTAACGAAAGTTTCTCCTCGAACAGGTGACTCATGATTGAAGAGAATACCGTTGCAGGCATACATGTTATAGGCTTCACGATAATTGACTGTGATCCAGTATCCATATAATTTGGCAACAGCATAAGGTGAACGAGGATAAAAAGGCGTATTCTCGTTTTGAGGTCTTTCCTGGGACATTCCGTATAGTTCACTTGTAGAGGCCTGGTAAAACTTGGTTTTTTCAACCATTCCCAAAAGCTTGATTGCCTCAAGGATTCTTAAAGTCCCAAGTCCATCTGCATTTGCAGTGTATTCCGGTGTTTCAAAAGAAACATGAACGTGACTTTGTGCAGCAAGATTATATATTTCATCTGGTTGTATTTCCTGAATTATCCGGATCAAATTAGTGGAATCAGTCAGGTCACCGTGATGCAAAATAAAATTACGTTTACTTACATGGGGGTCCTGATACAAATGGTCTATTCTGCCTGTATTAAAACTGGAGGAGCGTCTTTTAAGCCCATGAACTATGTATCCCTTTTTGAGAAGAAGCTCGGCAAGATAAGCTCCGTCCTGACCGGTGATGCCTGTGATAAATGCCACTTTTCCCATTTTAAGTTTTTTGATTATAAAAAGTTATATGTGAAATTAAGTTTTTGTGGAGGATGACAACTCGTCCGCATGTAAATTTTTCAGGGCTTTGCCGACCCGATCCAAGGCAGTTTGCAGATCTGCAGTTGAAATATTCAACGGCGGCAAAAAACGCAATACATCCGGTCCAGCAACCAAAACCAAAACGCCCTCTTCCTGGCAGGCTGTGACCATTGTGGAGGCTTTACCTTTCCAGGCCTTTGATAACACGGCACCAAGCATCATTCCACGACCACGAATTGTTTCAAACAAACTAAGTTCATCGTTGAGTGCTTCCAGGTTATTTTTGATAACTAAGCCTTTTTTCTGTACCTGCTCCATCATTTCCGGAGTATTAACTTTTCGGAATGCAGCACCGGCAACAGCAGTGACAATCGGGTTCCCTCCAAATGTTGTTCCATGGTCTCCGGGTTTGAAGGTTTGCGCAACCTTTTCAGTGCAAAGCATTGCGCCAATGGGCAGTCCACCACCCAAAGCCTTGGCCATGGTAACAATATCCGGTTTCAGATTTGTCACTGAATTATCCGGCTGTTCAGAATCTTCAGAATTTTCCCACTGGTAGCCGAATAATTTTCCTGTACGACCCATCCCACACTGAATTTCATCAAAAATCAGCAGTACATCATGCTGGTCACAAAGTTTTCTTAAATGGGACAAAAATCCTGGTTTTACAGGATTGACACCGCCTTCACCTTGGATTGGCTCAATCAGTACTGCGCAGGTTTGTGGCCCAATCATTTCGGTTGCTGTATCAAAATCATTAAATGGACAGTAGCGGAATCCTCCGGGAAGCGGCTCAAATCCCTGTTGATATTTTGGCTGTGCAGTTGCAGTAACTGTTGCTAAAGTTCGTCCGTGGAAGGAACCTTCAAAAGTCAATATTTCCCGTTTCCCTGCTGGTTGACTTAAACTTGAATATTTTCGTGCAATTTTAATTGCCGCCTCATTAGCTTCTGCTCCTGAATTGCAGAAAAAAACCCGATCTGCAAATGTAGCTTTCACTAATTCTTCAGCCAGCTTAATTGCTGGTTCTGTAAGATAAAGATTGGTCGTATGCCATATTTTCCCAGCTTGTATATTAAGTGCCTGCAGTAGGTCTGAGTCAAGGTGACCTAAGCTGTTGACAGAAATACCTGAACCTAAATCAATATACTCATTTCCGTCACTGTCCCAAATTAGTGCTCCTTTACTGTGGGTTAAAATCAGGTTTGGTGCATATGTTGGTAAAAATACCTTTTGTGCAGTTGCCAGAAGATCAGCGGCTTTTGGGTTGTTATTTAGTTTCAATTCCGACTCTTTTTCAGTGCTGGTCTTCTTTAATTCTGCTTCTGCAGTTTCTGTTGCAGAGAATTTTTTTGAAACAGTACTTCCTACATTCAGCAGACGCTCACGATTTGCCATACAAAATTCAACAAAACCCTGTTCGCCAACTGCCAGTCTAATCATGCGCGGCAAAGCCTGATACAAGCGTCTAAAAGCAGTTCGCATCACAACTTCGTTTTTCAGGGCATCAGTCGGTAAATTCCCCAGCTTTTCTTTGATCAACTTTTGGATTCGTGGTAGTTGTTCTTCCAGCAGCATAGTTGTGTTTGTTCAATGATTTTTCTTTTTACTTTAGAACTTTTTCCAAAGGTTTTTAGCTTTTTTCCCCGGGGAATAATTAACAATTTATACTAACCTATGTCTATTATTATTTCAATCATAGAAAGGAAGAAATCTGTTCAACAATTACAAACTGAATTAATTCACAACTTGCCTGTTTAACTGAATTTTTGATAATATAATTCTGCATTTATGCATTTACCAGTTGTATTATGAATGATACCAGAATCCATTTTGGTATTTGAGACACAGCCATCTTATTGAACCAGTTCTTTGCTTTATGTTTTTGCTGTGCAGGTCTATAAAGTATTAAAAATGTTTGCTTAAATGACTGAGTAAGCCATCTCCCCCGAATTTATCAGGTGGTTGTTTTCAGCACAAATTGAAGTATTCAAACTGACCAGGGCCCATAATTTATTCAAATTCAAAGTACCTACATTAAATTTAATTTGGACCAAACGTGACTCCTCTGAAAATAATTCAAGGCTGGGTTGTGCGCTATCCCAAACGAATTCTGTTTTTAACTCTATTCCTGGGAGCGTCAGTTGTTCCCAGCTTGTTGTTTCTTAAAAATGATCCCAGTCCCCATCTTCTGCCAGTCAGCCATCCTGCACGTCAAGCGCTGCAGCAGCTTCGTGAAGATTTTACTGGTACAAATTCTGGTGTTTTTATCATGCTGGAAGCTAAGGACACGATCTTTAAAACCAATACGCTGGAACGGATCCAACGACTGACCGAAGCAATACAAAACATGCAGTTGCTTTCAACTGAAGACTTGGAGGCTTTGAATGTAATAGCAGAACAAATGTCCGGAAAAGAAGGTCTACGTCTGCAAAAGCTGCTTCCGAAAGAAGTTAAAGATCTAAATGACATGTTCTGGATGGAGTTTGAAGAAATGAGAGAAACTCTGGAAAATGAAGGCCGCTGGTTTCCGGAATGGAATTCCCTGCTCCGGAATATTGAAGTTCGTTCTGCTCCGGTAGTGGAGGTGACATCGATTTCGAACACTGATGATATTTATGGTTCAGAGGAGGGGTTGACGATTGAGAAGATATTTGAAGTAATTCCAGGAACTCCGGGAGAGATGAAAAGTTTGCGCCGCAGAGTTTTAGAAAATGATTTGTTCAGGAATTCCTTCTTCAGCGAAGACGGGCGGCGTACAGGAATTTTTGTTGAATTGGCAATGGACGAAGATGATTCTGAGATTCTGTATTCAACTTATATTGCATTGGAACGTATTTTTGAGGAAAACCCTGGAATTGATAAGCATTATATTGCAGGGTTTCCCATTGTTGCCGCCACTCTGCGTACAGTGATTGATCAGGACACTCAGCGCTTTTTCCCTTTTGTTGCTTTGCTGGCAGTCTTTTTCCTTTGGCTGACATTCAGGAGACCAAGCGGGGTTGCTGTTCCAATGCTGGTGGTTGGATTTTCGATATTGTTTACGCTGGCAATTATGGTTGTTTTTGAGGTTCCTCTCAATACCATCACCTCGGCTTTGCCGGTTTTCCTGATTTCGATTGGAGTCGCAGACGGAATTCACATGTTTTCTGAATACCGTGAAAATCGTATAGAGGGACTTCCCCGTGAAAAAGCTGTCTGTTTGATGCTGGATAAACTTGCTCTACCTGTGACAATGACTTCAATCACAACGGCAGTTGGTTTTTTATCGCTCACAGTCAGCGACATAGTACCGATTTTTACGTTTGGAATTTTTGTTGCCGTTGGAACATTACTGGCAATGGTCCTTTCTCTGATATTTATTCCCGCATTGCTGATGGTACTTCCGGAAAAAGTATCAGCGTCTCAGGAAGGTTCCGGAACAGATGAAAACCTTTCCAGAGGAGTACATCAGGTGAATTTCATGGATCGTCTTTTTCAAAAGTCTCTTGACGTTATGACAGCATGGGTTCTACGAAACGCACGACCAGTTTTGTTGGCAGCACTAGCGATTTCCGCAATTTCAATTTATGGACTTTCACAAGTGAAAGTGGAAAGCAGTTTGGAAAGTTATTTTCAGGCAGATGCACCTTTGGTGATTGCAAACCGTGCTATGGAAAAAATGTCTGGAAGCCGTACGATCAACATTGTGATCACAAAATCAGGTGAAGAAGAACCTTGGAAAAATCCGGATAACTTGAAAGTCGTTGAAGAATTTCAGGAATTTTTAGCAAATGAACCAAGGGTCAAGCGGACACTCTCGCTTGTTGATTTGATTAAGCGTATCAGCTATGCTTTTAATGAGAATCGCAAAGAATTTAATCGACTACCGAACGGATTTGAATTTCTGGAAAGTGAGGAGATATTTGAAGAAAACGGCCAAACCGAAAAGCGAACTGTAAAGAGAGAAATCAGTGGGCGGGATTTGATAGCACAGTATCTTGTGCTCTATGAAAATTCCGGAGGTGATGTACTTTCCGACGTGGTTGACAGCGAGTATCTAAATTTAAATTTGGCAGTTACTATCAGTTCTAATTCAACTACGGAAGAGGAAAAACTTCTGCAGAGTATTGAAGATTATGCGGTCCGGCAGTTTCCGCAGGGTTTTAGCATGACTTCATCAGGAATGGTGCCGATAAATGTTGCAACAAGCAATGAAGTAGTGACTAGTCAAATCCGAAGTTTGAGCGGTTCTATATTAGCTGTATTTTTAATGCTGGCTTTGATTTTTCGCTCAGTTTCCAGGGGATTAATGGGAATGATTCCCCTTGTCTTTACGGTGCTGTTTAATTTTGGAGTAATGGGGTTTTTTGGTGTTCATCTGGACATAGGTACCGCCCTTGTCAGCAGTATTGTGATTGGAATTGGTGTTGATTACAGTATTCACTACCTATCCAGCATGTTTCACGAATTAGCTGATGGTACAGAACTACATGATGCAATATCAAACACGGTCAGACGCAGTGGAAAAGCCATCACGTCTAATGCAGTAACTGTAGGTTTTGGTTTTTTGGCTTTGAGTGTCTCAGAATTTTTACCATTAGTAACACTGAGCTGGATGATTTGGCTAACATTAAATATCAGTGCGTTGGCAACCATGATTTTAATTCCGGCACTTGCCGTGACATGGACGGATGTTTTGAAACTAGTGCCGTCACAGAATGATTAATTAGAGCTTGATCAAAAAATATAATCAATTGTAATAATAGTTATTTACTTGTAGTTTCTGAAAAAGATTTAATAAAAATCTGTCAGTTTTCAGTCGTCTGCTATCAGTATTTTGGGTCGAATTATAAATCGGATAGCTTATAGCTGATTCTCTGCTGATTCAAAACCTGCTGAAACCATAATAAAAACTGGACGAGACAGATTCACGTTCAGAGATTAATTAACAAAATTATTATTCCATTCATGTCAAATTCATTACGTATATTTCATCAGTTACAAGCCGATTTAAATCAAATCATTTTAGGACAGGAACGCCTGATAGAACGCTTATTGATAGTACTGTTAGCAGACGGACATCTCTTAGTTGAAGGTGCCCCCGGTCTGGCAAAAACCCGTGCAATTAAAGCTCTTGGTGAAAAGATTGAGGGAGAATTCCAACGTATACAGTTCACTCCGGATTTATTACCTGCCGATGTAACAGGGACGGACATATATCGTCCCCAAGAGGGTAGTTTTCACTTTCAGTCAGGACCGGTTTTTCATAATTTAGTCTTGGCAGATGAAATTAATCGTGCTCCCGCAAAGGTCCAATCGGCTCTTCTGGAAGCTATGGGCGAAAGGCAGGTAACGGTTGGTGGACAAACGTATCCTCTTCCGGATTTGTTCCTGGTGATGGCTACACAAAATCCTATTGAACAGGAAGGGACGTATCCTCTTCCTGAAGCGCAGCTTGACCGTTTTTTACTTCACGTATTTATAGACTATCCCTCAATAGAAAATGAATTAAAAATAATGCGCCTTGTCCGAAAAGAAGCTTTGAGTGAAATTCAAATTTCATCGGATAAAAGTCCGAAATCTGCGGTTGATTCAGGAACAAAATCTGCAGGACGAAAAATTTCTGCAGTACATATTTTTGAAGCAAGAAATGAAGCACTGAATATATACATGGCGCCTGAAATAGAACGTTATTTGGTTGAGATTATTGCAGCCACAAGGATTCCGGAAAAATATAGCGATGAGTTGGCACGTTTGATCACCTGGGGTGCCAGTCCTAGAGGGTCGCTGTCACTTGACCGGTGCGCCCGTGCCCGTGCCTGGCTGCATGAACGTGATTTTGTCACTCCGGAAGATTTGCAGGATTTAAGCGGTGACGTGCTGCGTCACAGAATTATTGAAAGTTATGAAGCTGAATCTGATGGTATTACCACCGATGACGTGATTGCAAAAATTCTTGCTCAGGTGGCCGTTCCTTAAAAATTGCTTCTGTGCTTAATCTTGCATGAATATGGTAAATTCAGCAGATTATTTTCAATAACAGGCAGGTTTTAAATTCTCCAAACTAATGCTTCACTACATTGCATTCAATTACCAGAATTAAATAATCAAAAAATATCAAAACAGATTGCATTTTATTATATTTGTAATTGGCAATTCAAAACAATTATTTGACTTTCAGTCAGAATATGATTTATTCACAAATAAGCAGACAGCACAGTGAACAATGAAATATCTTGACCCAACGGCTGTGGTTCTGTTTTTTGTTGTTTCTCTGGCAGGCATAGTTCAACATTCCTTTTTGCTTCAGTTGAATTCTGATTGGAGTGAGCGGTTGTTCCAAGCCTATGCACTTGGTGTGGGTTATGACGTGATGAACGGAGCTATTTTCAGCACATTAGCTGTGATTTCTCCTTTTCCAATCTTATTTAGGAAAATTTTCTTCAGCATTCTTGGTCTTGGATTATTTGCTTTCCTGTTCACAGATTACCATTACGTTTTGATTTTTGGTACCCACCTTCCTTTTTCTACCATTGAATATTTGAATGATAGCGGTGCATTTTTGTCATCCGCAGCACATGCAGTAAATGACATAACTTTTTGGATTTTATTCGTTTTCCCTTCGGTGATGCTGGTGTTTATGCTTTGGCGTTTTGGGAAAAAACGGAACAGTTGGAAAGAAGATTTTAAGTGCAGGGCATCAACGCTCCTGTTTATAATTTTAATTGGGGGGCCTGCTGCAAGTTACAGTAATTCCTATGTTTCAAAAAACATGGAAAATCCGCTTACATCTGCAGCATTGCAATATTTTTATTATTCCAAAGATCGTGAACCTGATAAAAAAATTCTTCGTCCTGAAAAATCTCTAAAAATAGTGGAGACATTAATTCAAGGTAAAAAACCTTCAGGAAAAATATGGGATAATTATCCGCTCGTGCGAATACGTGAGGCAACAGGATGTACTGGACAGAATCATTCTGAGCTTACTAAAATTCTGTGTACAACTGCAGACAGACCTAATATTTTAATATTGTTCCTGGAGTCATTTAGGGCTGCGGAAGTAGGTGTTTACGGCAGCAAGTTGGGGCTTACTCCGGAGTTTGATCGCTGGTCCAAGCACGGAATATTATATAAAAACTTTTTCGCAAACGGTTTTCAAACCAGACATGGACAGGTGGCCACCTACTGTTCTTTGTTTCCAAATTACGGTGCTGCTGTTATGAAGCGCTACACCAGGAACAGTTTCATGTGTCTTCCGGAATACCTAAAAAATTCAGGTTATTACACCTCATGGGTTTACGGTTCTGATGCAAACTTTGACGGACAGTCCACATTTTTGCCAAAAGTCGGCTTTGATAAAATTGTAGATGAATTTGATTTCCCAAACGGGGCCGTGACACTTGGCTGGGGGATTTCTGATGAAGACCTCTTCCGGAAATGGGAAACTGTTTTAGACAGTGAGCCGGAACCATTTTTCTCTTCAGCTTTAACTACAACCAATCACCATCCTTTTGAAGTCCCGGATAATTATCGGCTTCAAGCGGGAGATTCAGTGACAGACCGCTACCGAGAATCTTTACACTATACTGATGCCATGTTGGGGGGCTTTCTTAAAAGGATTTCCAAAAAACCGTGGTTTAAAAATACCATTATTTTTGTGACTGCAGATACTTCCAGTTATCAAAATGCGGAACAGCATACCAACAATTATGAAGAATTTGTTAATCTGCATTCTCAAGTTCCGTTACTTATTTTATCAGGTAAATCCACAGCCCTAGGAAAAAAATCTGAGGGACTTATTATCACTCAACATGCCAGTCAAGTGGATTTGGCACCTACAATTTTGGATATTTTACGTAAAAAATACATAGTTCCCTGGGTAGGGCGCTCATTGTTGAATTCAGTTGATTTGCTGACTGATGTGCCTCAACGTGCATTTACAAATCGTCCTGGAGCATATTGGGCGGTCATTGAAGAAAAATCACGTTATTATCGTGAAAATGACCAGCGAGATCATTTTTTTGGAGATCAGGACAATCAAAAAGGACTGCACTTGAAGGAAATTGGATCATCCTGGATTGAAACTATTCGCTGGGTTTTGCAGGAAAACCGAGTATGGCCGGAAAAATAAAAAAATGAAAGATGCTGCTGAAAAAAATGGAATATTTCTTGGAAAAATGGAGTTGCCGGAATTGGTTAGGATTGCCCATAAGAAAGGACTGTTGTTGACTGCAGAAAATGTTGGATCACTTGGAGGTCCATATTTGACTAAACTCAAGGGAAGAGGGATGGAGTTTGCTGAAGCCCGCTCTTATCAGTACGGAGATGATGTGCGTCATATTGACTGGAGGGTGACGGCACGAACGGGCACGACACACACTAAGTTGTTCAGGGAAGAACGTGAGCGTCCAGTGATGCTGGTTTTGGATCTGTCCCGCCGGATGTTTTTTGGAACTCGCCAAAGATTAAAATCAGTTCAAGCAGCCCGTATTGCCGCTTTGACGGGTTGGAGGGCACTTCTACGGGGAGATCGAGTTGGAGGTGTTATATATTCAGAAGAAATGCATCGGGAATTCAAACCAAGAAGTGACCGTCGACATTTTTTACGTTTGCTTTCAAATATTATGACTGAGCATAATCGAATTGCAGACAGGATGAATAATAATGAATGGAGTTTTGGTAGCAATTCTCTTTTTGCCCAGGCATTGAGGCGTGTGCGACAAGTAGTACATCCGGGAAGTTTGATTTACATATTCAGTGATTTTTCTGGATTTAATGCAGAATGCCGGAAGCACTTGTTTCAACTTTCCAAACAAAATCAGCTGGCTGCCTTTTTAATTTCAGATCCTCTGGAAAAAGAAGCACCATCTTCCGGACGTTATGCAATGAGTGACGGTGAAGCTGTTGCCTGGGTTAACTCCGAAAATTCAAAAACACGTCAACTCTATGCTTCCACTTATGAAGATCAGCTAAAAAGTTTAAAGCACGAATTACAACTCTGCAGGCTAAGCTTGAAAATGCTGAGTACAGTGGACAATGTTTCACAGATTTAATGAATCAATCATTTTGATTACAAACAATTTCAAATGCCGGAAGAAAATCCTCTAATAAATTTAAAAGACATTCACTTACCACCAGCTGTTGCAATTTGGCCTCCGGCTCCAGGCTGGTGGATTGTGGCAGTAGTACTGCTTTTGATTTTTGTGTTTTGCGGAATGTGGATCAGTCGACGTTTTGAACGGCGAAAACCCAAAACTGAAGCTCTGCGATTGTTAAAAAATCTGCAAAATCAACAAAATAATACCGAAGAATCATTGGAAATACTCAGGGATTTATCGCAATTACTGCGTCGGGTTGCATTGACTTTTTGTGCAGATGAAAATGTAGCTTCACTGCATGGATCCGAATGGTTGGAGTTTCTTGATAGAACAGGAAAAACCACTGAATTTACTCAAGGAGCAGGGCATGTATTTGGAAAGGAACTTTATCAGCAAAATCCGGAAATTGAAATAGATGTTTTGTTTCCAATGGTAAAAAAATGGATTATGGATTGTAGTCAGCAGCATTGAACAAAGCACGGAAAATGTTTTTATTTGAGAATGGTGTGTTTGAATTTATTTGGCTTTGGGTGGCGTGGTTCTGGCCACTGCCCTTATTGTTTCGTGTTCTTCCACCAGTTGATAGGTCAGTTCAGTCTCTTCGTGTACCTTTTTTTCATAGAATTACAGTTTTGCCTAAATCCGGAATTTCAGCTGGAAAAAACTCAAAAGTCTTGCTGTTAGCCGGATTGGTCTGGAGTTTGATTGTTCTGGCAGCACTGCGGCCGCAATGGGTTGGGGATCCAGTAGAATTACCTGTTTCCGGCCGAAGTGTGATGCTTGCGGTTGATCTTTCCGGAAGTATGAAAGAAACGGATCTGGAACTTCACGGTGAATCCGTGACGCGGCTGGCTGTTGTAAAATCAGTTTTGAGGCCTTTTATTGAGCGGAGAAAAGGCGACCGGCTGGGGCTGATTCTGTTTGGAGATCAGGCTTATCTGCAAACTCCACTGACTTTCGACCGGAAAACATTGCGGCAAATGCTTGAAGAGTCTGAATTAGGTCTTGCCGGACAGAGAACTGCAATTGGTAATGCAATCGGACTGGCCGTAAAACGTATGAAAGATCTTCCGGATAAAGAAAAAGTATTGGTGTTGCTCACAGATGGTCAAAATACCGCCGGTGAGGTTACTCCTGAAGATGCAGGGCGTTTAGCTAAAGAAACGGGGCTACGGATCCACACCATTGGTATTGGTGCAGATGAGGCATGGATAAGGGCTTTTTTCGGCAAGCAAAAAATTAATCCATCTGCAGAACTTGATGAAGCAATGCTGAAATCTTTAGCAAGCCAGACTGGTGGTACATATTTTCGGGCGAGAAGTACAGAAGAACTGGAAAAAATTTATGCAATGATTGATAAAATTGAACCGTTGGAAATAGAAAAAGAGGTTTTCCGTCCCCGTCAAGCCTTGTTTATGTGGCCGCTGGGTTTTGCAGTACTGATAGTTGGAATATGGTCAGCCGTTTTATTGATTAGAAACTAATCATATTTATTATGTTAAGTTTCGTAATTGATCTAAAAAGAAAGAAATATTTAGCCGTCATTGATCAGATAATTTATAAAGAATTTTCTGACTGAAAACAAAGAGCTGAATAATAAGTGCATCTGTTATTGTTCATCTCGGGAGTCATGAAATTTTGTAAGATACTAATAGTATTGACTCCGGTATGTCATCTCGACTGAAGGGAGAGATCTGATAAAGTACTGATTTCTTATAAGATACCTCACATACGTTTGGGATGACACGCTAAAACTCGTGATTGTCTAGTTATTCATTCAAAGCAAGTATAAATCATGAACAACCCCGGCTCAGGTGAATTTTCATTAAAGCACCAGCCTAATATTCGTTAATTATTTTGTTATCAGAATTTCAATTTTTACGCCCTCTGTGGCTAATAGCAATACCAGTTCTCTGGTGGATGGTTTTTCGTTTCCTTGGAAGATGGTGGAGCAAAGGAAACTGGGAAGATGTGGTAGAACCGCATTTGCTGTCGTTTCTTGCAACAACTCCGGCAAAGCAAAAACGGAGTCTGCTGCCATGGATCATCTGTTTAGTCGGTACTATTCTTTTGCTGGCTTTGTCCGGACCTGTCTGGCAAAAGAATCTACAGCCACTGCTGCAAAAATCACTGGCCAGAGTACTGGTTTTGGATTTATCTTATTCCATGCTGGCAACAGACATAAAACCAACACGGTTTGAGCGAGCACGTTTCAAATTGAAAGACCTGCTAGGACATTTTGTTGAAGGTGAAACTGCACTTATCGTATATGCAGGAGATGCATTCGTTATCAGCCCATTGACCCATGATCCTGTCACCATTGCGTCTCTTCTTACGGGGCTTCATCCGAATATTATGCCTCTTCCCGGAAGTCGTTCAGATCTTGCAATTGAACTTGCTGCAGATCTTTTAAGCCGGAGGAATGGCGGTACTGGACATATCATCTGGGTTACAGACGGTATTGAAGTACAGGATATTCCAGCAGCAGAAAATGCGGTTGGTTTGAATCGCCTGTCAATTCTTGCAGTTGGAACTGAATCCGGCTCACCGATCCCCTTGTCTGGAGGAGGGTTTCTTAAAGACAAAAAAGGGGGAATTGTAATACCAAAACTTTATTTAAAACCTTTACAAAAATTAGCCGCTCAAACTCATGGTGCCTTCACAAAATTGAGTCCGGATGATCGGGATGTGGAGCAAATCATTGCAGCAGAAACTGCTGCAGATGATTATGTTGAAGACAAACAGCAGAGAACTTCTGATAAGTGGAATGAAGAAGGACCATGGCTCTTATTACTTGTCTTGCCCATGGCAGCGTTGCTGTTTCGTAGGGGTCTATTGTTTTCAATTGGATTTGCAGTATTACTTGGAGTCACAGCAAGGCCTTCTTCAGCACTCGCATTCGGATGGGATGATTTATGGTTACGACCGGACCAGCAGGCAGCTAAATTGTTTCAGCAAGGTGAAACGAAACAAGCAGCTGAACTTTTTGAAAGCTCGGAATGGAAAGGGGCAGCGGCATATCGATCTGGCGACTATGAAAAAGCAATTGAGCATTTTTCTCAACAGAATCATTCACGGGCCAATTTCAACAGTGGAAATGCATTGGCCTTTGCAGGACGGTTACAGGAATCACTGGAAGCTTTTGAGCGGGTTTTAGCAGATAATGCGCAAGACGTAGATGCTCAGTACAATCATGATTTGATTGAAAAACTACTGAAAGAACAACAAAAGAAAAAACAACAGCAGGAGGGACAACAGGGTGCAAATCAAAAAAATAAACAGGATCAACAGAATGGCTCTAGCCAAACTCAGGAAAAACAAAATGCACAGTCCGCCCAGGATTCTTCTGGTGACAATGCGGGTACCAGTGATCAGCAGACTGCAGAGGCCGTAAAAAATAATGCTGAAAAGGAATCAACTGCAGAGAAAAATAATGAAAAATTTGATGAAGAAAAAACTGAATCTCCAAATAATGAAGAAGGGCAGAAAAAAATTGATGGATCTGCCGAAAAAGAAAACGCAAAAAACAAGAAACAGGATTCAACTCCGGTTGATCTTGCCAAACAGCAATTCCTTGAACAATGGTTGAGAAAAATACCTGATGATCCCGGGCGCTTGTTACGCAACAAAATGGAAAGGGAATTTCAACGCCGCGGAAAACAAAATTTTACAAATGAACAATATTGGTAAATGATGATAAAACTATTTATTTTGGGAATCTTGATATTGGCCGGTAATCCAGCCTGGGGCGATGTTACTGCATGGGTAAATAAAAATCCGGTAGTGGTAGGAGACATGTTCCAGTTACATGTAGAAGCAAAAAATGTTGATGATGCCGAGGAACCAGATTTAAGCGGAATTACCGGTTTGCAAATTTTGAATCGAAGTGTGCAAAATCGAACCTCCATCGTTGGGACTTCTATCACAAGAACTTTGAGCTGGACCTATATTATGATTGCTCCATCTTCCGGAGATTACCTGATACCAGCCCTCCAGGTAGGAAATGAGCAAAGCACTCCCATTGCATTAAAAGTGACTGCATACTCACAGAATCAGCAGCAGAAATATGTTAGTCTTGAAGTGGAGGTTGTTCCCAAAAAAGTTTATCCACAGCAGCAGATTCTCGTCCGATTAAGTATTTCTCGAACTGGAGTACAACTGGAAAATGAAACGATTACACCGTTTGAACTGAAGGAAGCACTAGTAGAGGAGCTAAGTCAAAAATCCTACCAGACTGTCAAAAATGGGAAAAAACATAAGATTACTGAAATTTTATATGCAGTGATTCCGGAAAAAAGCGGGACACTTGTTATTCCACAGGTTCGTTATCAGGGTGAAATAATTCAAAGAGGTCCATCACAAAATAATTTTGGTAATTTTGGCAATCTTTTTCAAAAACGGGGACGAAGAATATTTAGTACAAGTACAACGCAATCAGTTGAAGTTAAGCCGCTGCCGTCAGGTTTCAAGAACTGGTGGCTGCCGACAGACAAACTTGTGATAGAAGAAAAGTGGCAGCCGGATCCTCCGGTATTTAGAGTAGGAGAACCGGTGACTAGAACTCTTGTGATTTTTGCAAATGGTGTTTCTGGGAATCAAATTCCGGAATTAAAATTTGATTATCCTGTTACTTTGAAGGGATATGCAGATCAACCTTTAATTGAGACAGAAAAAACGGAAAAGGGACTTAAAGGGATGCGATTGGAAAAATGGGCTCTTATTCCAAGTCATCCAGGAAAAATTGAACTTCCGGGAGTTTCTGTCAGTTGGTGGGACATTAAAAGTGATACGCTTCAGACTGCAGTCATATCTCCAAAAATATTTGATATACTTCCTGTACCAGAAAATTTACAGGAAATACCTGAAGAGGAAACTCCTGAATTACAGTCAAATCAGGCAGCAACTGCAAAAGTTCTACAGGAAAAAGAAACGGCAATAGAATCATTCCCTTGGAAGATATTGGCCTTCGGTTTAGCATTTCTTTGGTGCGCAACAATGTTGATGTGGTTTATAAATAAAAATAATAAAGCTGCTGCTGTCACTAAAAATAAAAACAAATTTATACAGGATCGGAAGAACGCTCTTAGAGAAGCAACTAGAAATGCAGAAAAAGCTTTTAGTTCCGGAGATCCCGGAATTGTGCAAACGGCACTTTTAAAATGGGGTACTGCAGTTTGGACTGATGATCCTCCGCAAGGTTTAGAACAAATTGGGGAAAGAATGCCGGAATTAAAGAATGGAATAAATGATCTAAATTCTGTACTCTACGGAAATAATCAAACAAAAGAAAGTTCATTGGAGAATTTATTTAATGATTTTCTCAAGGTTTCTTTATTAGATAAAAAATTTAATAATAACAAAGGACAGTCACAGTTGGAACCTTTATATCCGGAGTAGATATGATTGAATATTTGAGCGCCTTTTTAAACGCTTATTTGACAGAAAATTTATTAGAATTAGGATTGACAACAGGCATGGTTGAATCGCTGGTGCGCGGAGGATTAATTTTGCTGGTACTTTTGTTGAGCTGGGTTGCTCATAGAGTTTCCCAGGGACCTATAAATAGGTCAATTGAGAAATTTGCACACTATACCATTCAGCAATGGGACGATATCCTGGTTGAAAAACATATTGTTAAACGTATACTTTACTTTATTCCACTAATACTGCTTTATGTACTGTCCTCACCAATATTGACAGGAACATCACTGCTGCCGTTGAGTCAGACATTGATCAGTGTTTTGTTTTTGATTGCCGGAATGATGTTTTTGGATGCAATACTGAGCGCACTGTTGGCAATTTACGGCAAATCTGCAATTGCAAAAGAAATTTCGATTATTCCTTTTGTGCAGGTACTTAAGTTGGGGCTGTATTTTGTAACAGGAATTTTGCTGTTGTCTTTGCTGCTTCAAAAAACTCCGCTCTACTTTTTAAGTGGTTTAGGAGCCTTAACTGCAGTATTGATGTTTGTATTCAAAGATGTGCTGATGGGATTTGTTGCAGGAATTCAGTTAATTGCTAATAAAATGGTGGCTCCGAAGGATTGGATTGAAATGCCTAAATATGGGGCAGATGGAGATGTGATTGAAATTACACTCACTACTGTCAAAGTCCAAAATTTTGACAATACTATCACAACTATTCCAACTTATGCACTTATCAATGAGTCATTTAAAAATTGGCGGAATATGAATTTATCCGGAGGTAGAAGAATTAAAAGATATGTAAATATTGACCTCGGCAGCATAAAGTTTTGCAGCAGTGAAATGCTGGAACGATTTAAACGTATTCAATTGATCAGTCAGTATATTCAAAACCGGCAAGAAGAAATATTGGTTTATAATAAGAAACACCAGGTTGACGAAAGCACACTGGTTAATGGCAGAAGATTAACAAATATCGGAGTATTTCGCTCATACGTTGAAGCATATTTAAGACAGCATCCCATGATACATAAGGATATGACCTTCCTCATACGTCAGCTTTCACCAAGTGAGAATGGATTGCCGATTGAAATATATGTTTTTTGTAAAGACACTAACTGGACTGCCTACGAAGCAATACAGGCTGATATATTTGATCATATTTTGGCTGTAGTTCCCGAATTTGATTTACGTGTCTTTCAAGAACCATCAGGCTCAGATTTTCAAAAAATAGCACTGTAGTTATATTGAAAATATAAGATAACAATTATTTTAAAATTATGATAAATATGTATAAAAAAAATATAAATATATTATGTATATATATTATTTTCTCATTAACAAATATGATTCAGTCGTAAAAAAACCCTCAAACCGTTTCACTTCTAGCGAAATGAGAAATCTTGTTTAAGTGAGAGTACTAATATCATTAAAATTTATCCCTACGGTCGAAATGACAGTTTAGATTTCAGACTATTTTCGGGACAGTCAAATTTAAATTCTTTATAAATTATAATTATGGCTTGGATAACTATTATTAAGCATTCAGAAGCAAAAGGGCTTTTAAAAAGACAATATGACGCAGCAATTAAACGAGCAGCTAAGATTTGGAACATCGTCAGCATTATGAGCCAGAATCCACCAGTTTTGAAGGATTCAATGAAATTCTATCAAACTATTATGTTTGGTGAATCTCCGCTCTCACGTTCTCAAAGAGAAATGCTGGCTACAGTTGTTTCATCTGCAAATCATTGTATATATTGAATTCGTTCTCATGCAAACGACCTCCGTGTTGAGGTTGCAAAAGAGATTAAGGATCCTGTTGCTACAGATGAGTTTGTACGTCAAATAGCTCAAGATTGGAAGAATGCGGGACTAAAATCTGCCGATTATGCACTTTGTGAATATGCTGAGAAGTTGACTTTAACTCCTGCTGAAATGTCCGAAGCTGACATTAAACATTTATTGGATTTAGGATTTAGTCAAACTGCAGTTCATGATGCGGTTCAGGTAATTAGCTATTTCAATTATATCAACAGAATAGCTGATGCTCTGGATGTAGATTTGGAGCATGATATTGTTTCATGGGAACAGTAACTTTAAAAGCAACGACAACTATATTAAGCATGATCGTTAGTCATAGTATTAAATATAATGCAGGATAAATTGTTATTCCAATTCGCGGTTATTGCAGACACCCATATCCGTCTGCCGGATTCTGCAGAGGAGGGTGGTTTTCCCTCAAACCGATTATCGAACGATCGAGCAAAATATGTAGTACAATGCCTTAACAGAATAAAACCGGATTTTGTGATTCATCTAGGCGATTTGGTACATCCAATTCCGGCCTTAGGCAATCATGAATCTGCAGTAAAAATTGCATCCGGTATTTTTTCTGAGCTTGAAACAAAATTTTTTGCTTTACCGGGAAATCATGATATAGGTGATAAACCGAACGCATCTCTGCCGGCACCAGTCGTTGATGAAAAAAGCCACCAGATTTTCACAAAATACTGGGGGCCGATGTATCAAGCATTTACTAGTAAGAATTGTTTGTTTACCTGTATAGATACGCCCGTACTAAATTCAGGTTTGATGAGGGAGAAGGAGCAGCAGATATGGTTGGAAAATGAGCTGAGAGTTGCTAATGAAAGCGGACTTAGAATTTTCGTATTTATGCATTATCCGCTTTTTATTTGTGAACCAAACGAAGCCCCTCATTATGACAACATTGATGAGCCAGCCCGAACATGGCTTCTTGAACTGTTTAAACAATATTCAGTGGAGGCAGTATTTTCAGGACATGTGCATAATGTTTTTGTAGGAGTTCACGAAAAAACAAAATATTATATTTTACCTTCAACCTCCTTTGTACGTCCGGAATATTCTGAGTTGCAGGTAGTTGCACCAGGTGAAGAATTTGGTAGAAATGATACTGCTAAGTTAGGATATTTCATTGTTAAGGTCTTTACCGGCAGACATGAAATAGTACCAATCAGAACATACGGCGAAATTAGTATCCATCCGGAAACGACGGACAAGGACTTATTATTGTTAACCGACTGCAAAGTGTGGATGCTTGGAGTGAGTTTACGTCAAGGTTGGGGTAGAAGGGTTGAGCTGGCTGTAGATGGTCTTGACGAATTTAAGCGTAAGGAAGCTTATCGAGATGGATTATTAATTGCACTTTTAGAACTTGGTGTAACTTCGTTAAGGGTTCCCCTGGCAGATCTTGCAAACGCAGATGTCCGCAGAAGGCTAAGTGATTTTGTCAGGCTGGGCTTTGGATTTACTGTTTATAGCCTTGATTCTCCAGATGAGCATGTATTGACTACAATAGCAGCTCATGGGGCTTTGCTTGAGAATTGGGAACTTATATTTCCTGAACATTCAATTTTACGGGCTGCAGAATCCGTCAGGATTGCACAAAGTGTGTTTAAAGGTAAACTATTTATATCTCCTGTGGTGCCACTGAAAAAAGATGTTGCAGATAAAAATATATTTCAGCATTTTGCAAGTCACGGATTTTCAGTTGAGCAGACAGTTAAAGCTAAAAAACTGCTTTCAACAGTAAACGATAATTCACACAGGGTTGGGCTGACATTCAGGGTTTCTCCATGGGATGATCACCTGACCACTCTGAGAGAAATTGACCGGCAGGTCAAAGATCATAAATTAATAAATCTGCAAATGCCGCGGCTCAATGAAGGAAAGTGTTTTGATGATGAAAAAAAGTTGGAAAAATTTATAATTGATGTTTATAAAACCAGCAGAACTATGCAAAATTCAACCGTATTCTTAGATACATTTGTTGACAATGACAGGGGTTATTATCCACGAATTGGATTATTGGACAGACGGCTTAATCCCAGAAAGGCTTTCCATGCCTTAAAGTCAGTTTCACAGCAACTATCACAGCAGATTTGATGAATATTAAGCATTTATAGCTTTCAAATAGCCATAAATTGAAGAGAAACAAAGTGAACAGAGGACAGGTATTTTAGTAAGTTTATTTGTTATGTTACAAACTATTGTGTAATTATAAATCAATGGATCTGATTATTTTGTAGGATGGAATCTTTTTGAGTTCGAAATGAACTTTGTTGAAAATTTTGTTTCAAATAGTTTGGATTTATTAAATAAATATATAATACGAATATATAATATTATTATGTTAATTAAATATGGATAAATATAAAAACATGACATGTTTAATTGCAGATGATTTCAGTACTGCCCGTCGTATTATTAAAAATACTCTCCAAGAATTAGGGTTTTCCTGTCTGGAAGCTGAAAATGGGGAGCAAGCACTGGAAATTATTGAGCAAACAACTATAAATTTATTAATAGCTGATGTACACATGCCTGATAAGAGCGGTATGGAGCTTTTGGAAGATATTCGTGCAGATGATATTTTAAAGGATATCCCGGTTATACTTACAATGATTGAACCTCTGGATAAAATAATTACAGAAGGTGAGGAACTGGGAATGAATAATTATCTTGTAAAGCCTTTTGATGTATTTATGCTGTCAAAAGTTCTTGATAAGGTAATTGAAACGGAACTGGGAGAATCATTGTAGGCTTGATTATGGAGAATACTCCAAGAATTAGGTGTGCCAGATGTAAACACTATCAAGTCACATGGGATGTGGATAAACCATATGGCTGCAGCAAACTTGGATTCAAAACAAAAATAGAACCTGCTACCTACGTAGTACAGATATCAGGTATTATGTGTCACAGTTTTGAATCAAAGCCTTCTAGAAAATAGATAAAGTTTAAACAGCTTTATTATCTGTTTCACCAGTACGGATACGGATAACTTTTTCCAAATCTGAAATAAAAATTTTACCGTCACCTATTCTTCCTGTCTTGGCTGCTGCTAGAATTGAATCTACAGCTTTATCTAAATCTTCATCTTGTACTACAATTTCTATTTTAATTTTTGGAAGAAAATCAACGATATATTCTGCACCACGATATAATTCAGTGTGCCCTTTTTGTCGTCCAAAGCCTTTGACTTCAATAACTGTCAACCCATGAATACCAGCAGCACCAAGGTTTTCTTTAACTTCTTCCAGTTTAAATGGTTTGATAATCGCTTCAATTTTTTTCATGCAGTTTTTTCTATATTGAATTATGGATGAGGCAGAATACACTAAAATTATGGGGCTTTTTGAGTCGCATTTGCAAGTAAAAAAGTTATCTGTTCCAGGAACGATACGTCTTTATTTGCATTCAGTGCAAATGTTGGTCGCATTTTGTGATAAATTTCATCAGGAACTGGTGTTGCCGGAAAAATGGAAAATTGAAAATGTTGGTGTAAGAGAACTGGAGGCATTTCTCAAGTATCAGATAGATGTATTGCATTGGAAAAGAAGTACCCTGGTGACTTGTATCAGTGGTATAAAGGTGTTCTATCAATATTTGGCTGAATCACAACATATGTCAAACAACCCAATTCAGCATTTTAAGTTGCCTCGCGACATTTCAGAAATCGGTCAGCAAAGATATGAAATAGACAAAATTAACCTATTATTTCAGCATGATCCGCAAAGCACATTGAAAGGTTACCAGCAACGACTGTTGTTAGAATTTATTTACGGTTTGGGATTATCACTCGTTAAAATTGTAAAGATCAGTTCCGTCATTCCAGAACTTGATGAAGGACGGGTGCGTTTGTATTTTAGAAACTCAAAATTTCGTGATTATCCATTCAATCCTCCTGCAATTAAAATTATGAAATCCTACTTAAAGTTAATTGACAATATTGAAGGTCATGAAAGTTTTTGGATTAATAATAAAGGTAAAACTATGACTGTAGGTCAATTGCAAACTCTCTTGAATAAATATTTTGAAGCCCATGAATTACCATCTATAAATGCAAATGAATTACGTGATTTATCTGTACAGCATTTTTCCAAAGAGGGTGCAGATATGCGCTCTTTACAAACTTTGAGACAAGTTAAGCAGCTAAGAAGATTACAGGCTTTGAAAGAATCAGACTTTGATCGGTTACAAAGAAGTTTCAGGGAAAGACACAGCAGAAGTCCTGTAAACAGTAAAAACAAAAAGCACTGATCTGAACAAAATACATATCCTAATATTAAGCATATAATTGAATAATCAATGAGAAAACAAGCTGCTTCCCCATCCGCCATCTTTATCTCCGTATCCATGTATTAATAATTCGACCAGTCCCGGCAGCATGGATTGGGCCTTGTTATTCAATTCACGTATGGTTGTGCCGGTAGATAGAGAAGGACGTTTATCCATCATTTGACTTAGTTTATGATAGATCTGAATTAAGTCTAAAACATCCTTTGCCGCATATTCGAGCTGTTTTTGAGTGAGATTATTTTGCGCCCAGTTAGTCTGTTGCTGCTCTTTATTGATTTCGTGTCCCAACAATTCTAAACACAGATCTTTTAATCCATGCCCCTGTGTGTAAGTCCTGATTAATTTGCTCATTACTTTAGTACAGCAAAATGGTGTCACTTCAATATCCAGTGAGGTTTTAATGAAAGCTACGTCACTAATGGCGAAATGAAAAATTTTGGTCACGCCAGGATCGGTTAATAGTTGCTTTAAATTGGGAGGCACCTTTTTAGTGTCAGGTTTTACAAGACTAACATTCTTTTTGTCATCGCATATCTGGATTAAGCACACTTCGTCTCGGTAAAGTCGAAGACCATGGAATTCTGAGTCTATTGCAATTTCCTGTTCGGATAAATACAACTCAAGTAAATTATCCGGAATGTCTGATGTTATACTGTAGGTCATTATATTTTGAGTTTTTAGTAATTATAAGTGGAAAATTTGTGAATTTGCGTTTTTAAATAAATATAGTAATTATTCAGTTTATATTTTATATGTTCGATTTGTGTCATTATCAAACATATAGTTTATCACTAAAATATTGGGGCCAGACCGAAATACTACCTTTTAATGAAAGAATCTCCAATATATAATAAATTTAGCAATTGACAGAAATTTGAATGCTCAGATCCACGTACAAGCGATATAATATACTTAATGCATTCATTTACAAGCAAAAACATTATATTTACTCTCTAGCTTTATATTGTGCTAATTTGCAGAGGATAAAGGACGAAAAACAGAAATTCTAGTTAACCAGGGTAAAATCATTGTTATCAGTAGTCCTATTTCAGCAAGTGACTGACTTTGTGAATGCAAACCTGAAAAGGATTCTCTGACTGAAATATCATTCCATGATTCTACATTCATAACCATACTTTCCATCTGTGGAGCTAGTTTAAAAGCCAACCACATCCAAATCATGTTTCCGGATAAAAGCATGATTTCACACAGGATTACATTAATACGGTGTTCTTTCCAGCGCTTAAAGATATAAAAATGTTCCAAAATAGTGATCAGCAGAAAGGCCCCGGCTACTATTGGAAAATATTGGATAAAGAATAGGGTAAATAGAGTTCCTGCATAGGAATAAGCATATTGAGCGATTTCAGGAGAAACAGTTACAGGCATTGTAGTAAAGGCTATGGGAGCCAAAACAGGTCCGATGATGATTATTCCTCCTGTGATTATGCTCCAGGCTAGCCAGAATATATAACTTGGTATTGTTTTTTTTATTTTATACATTTTGTTTTATTATTATCATTACATAATATATTTATATACTATTTTATTATATAAAATTCA
>LSNO01000121.1 GCA_002082305.1 SAR324 cluster bacterium SAR324-CTD7B | reverse complement strand
TTACTGATGAGGAAGCCCGCGATACGTGCATGGATGCGGTTTCGAGGGAATCAATAAACTCTCACATGCAGTGAGGGTTGTTTAACACGCAACAAAGGAGGACATTATGTCTTTGCGAGTAAATCATAATATGAGCGCAATAAACGCTCACAGGAACGTCATAAGAAATGCCGACGCTCAAGCAAGAACCATGGAGAAACTATCTTCTGGTTTAAAAATAAACCGTGCTGCAGATAGTCCGGCGCAACTGCAGATTTCAGAGAATCTGCGTGCGCAAACTGCAGGACTAACTCAGGCCATTGATAATTCCGAGATGGCTGTTTCCCTGCTGCAAACCGCAGAAGGCGCTTTGAACGAAGTCAGTAGCGCTTTGATTCAGGCACGTCAGTTGGCTGTTCATGCAGGCAACGAAGGTGTCAATGATCCGAATATGCTCCAGGCGGATCAAAGTGAAATCAATAACATCCTGCAGCAAATCAACCGTGTTGCAACAAGTACGCAGTATGGACATAACTATTTGCTTGATGGAAGTCGGGCAGGTAACGGAGTAACTACCGGAAAAAATCTGGAGTTTGTCGATGCTACCACTGAAGCACACAGTTCCGGTGTGGGTGGTTATGATATTAGAATCGATCACGCGGCAAGCCGTGCAAATCACACCGGTTCAGTAGCTTTGACTCAAGGAATGATTGATTCCGGAGAGCAAATTACTGTTTCGGAGGGTGGTAGGATTGTTAACTTTGCAACAGAAAAAGGAAAAACAGTCGAACAGACCCTGAATGATCTGAGTACGGCAATCAATGATGCCGGATTAGCGCTGGATTTGATCCGGCCTTATCCGCCTGTCACTGACGGAAACGCGCCTCAGGCAATTTCATTCAGACACAAGGAGTTCGGCAGCGAGCACACTTTTCAGGTTGCAAGCAATACAGCCGGACTTGTATCAAATGTAGCAAATACTAGCGTAGTTGTTACTAACGGTACTAATGTCGCGGGTGAAATAAACGGTGAAGAATCAGTCGGTAAAGGTCAGATTTTGACCGGTGCCCACGGTTCCGGTACTGCGGAAGGCATCAAGATTCGTTATACCGGAGAAGCTGCACCTGCTGGAGGAAAAGCCGGTACGGTTACTTTTTCGCAAAACTCATTGACCTTTCAGATTGGTGCGAATACTGACCAGCATGCTGAAATATCGTTGAGAAGCATCAAAACCAATGATTTGGGCAGAGGTGAGAATAATAGTTCAAATTTCAAATCTTTATCTGAAATATTGGTGCTGAACGCGGATCAGGCTCAAGATGCTATTCGCGTTATTGATAAGGCAATTGAGGAAGTTAATTCCAACCGTGGCGATGGGAGCATTCCAGAAGAACAACCTGGAAAGCAACCTGAACTACCTCCGTATTGCACATGAAAATTCCGTGAGTTCGGAATCAGTAATCCGTGATGCGGACATGGCCGAAGAAATGGCAACGTTCACACGTAATCAGATCATGATGGAAGCAAGTACTTCCATGCTGGCACAGGCAAATCAGAATTCTATGACTGTGCTGAAGCTGATAGGTTAAGTTTTTTGATTTAATTCTGTAAGAAAAGGTTTCCCAGAAGAATTTCCTGGAAAACCTTTTCACAGAATGATTAGTGTAATTATTAAAATAAAAATAAACTTTTTAGTTCAAAATTTCATGCGCCACATATTGATTATAGCTCTTGGAGCAGATGAGTGAATTTGATTAAATTAATTTTCAAGTCAAAGTCATATCAAGTCAGTAAATAGTTAATACAGAGGACATAAAATTTGCTGTGTCTTGTGTATTAAGTATTTATGAATTTAGTAAATAAATAATATAAGAATGACTCGTAAACAGTCTGAAATCTTAATGACATTAGTATAGTTGCTTGTACAAGATTTCTCGCTTTGCTCGAAACGACACAGTGTTGGGACTTTTTACGACCACATCATATATTACATGAAAACAAAGATATACGGTGTTTCCGGGATTTAAACGAGCAAAAAGATATAAGTATTTCAGCTTTGAAATTGATGCTTTCAGAAAATTGAATGAGGTCGTCTTGAGGCTAAAGCATTGAGCCGTTGAATTGTGTGAGAGTGCAGAAAAATACAGTGTAAATTTGATGCTCAAGAAAAAAAGTTCTTATATCATTGCAAGCAGCAATAAAAGAGCTTTTAAGTGTAAGTGTTGAAAAAATAGAACTATGCTGTTCGGCAGTTCAGGACATGATTAAAGGACATTGTGCGACTGCATCAAGATTACTCAAACGTTAAAATGAATAATCGGGTTTTTAGACAATTTACGAGACCCTTATTATAGGTTTAGCCAGTGTTTGTTAAAGATCTGCAACTGCAATGTCAGTATCAGACAGCTGCTTAAAAAATACCAGCCCAGGATTATTAGCTGAAGTCAGCGTATAAGAGTGAACAAGAACGAACAAGAGCGTATAAGAGTCAGCAATAGCACCTAAGAGCGAATAAGAGAAGGTATACCATAATCAATCTGTACCAGAGGCTTACAGTTTTTCTGCTGCAGTTAATAATAAAAAATGGGTTTTTAAATAGAGTTAGCGATTCACTTGTCTAAAGATTAGTGCGTGGATAGCTGCGTCAACAGGCAGTTTGCCGAGATTGAAAACGAGAGCTGGATTTAGTGTGAGTGCTAAGGGTAACTTGAGCTTATATTAAGTCGAGTATGCGATTCACTTGTCTAAAGATTAGTGCGTGGATAGCTGCGTCAACAGGCAGTTTGCCGAGATTGAAAACGAGAGCTGGATTTAGTGTGAGTGCTAAGGGGAACTTGAGCTTGTATTAAGTCGAGTATGCGATTCACTTGTCTAAAGATTAGTGCGTGGATAGCTGCGTCAACAGGCAGTTTGCCGAGATTGAAAACGAGAGCTGGATTTAGCGTAACAGCGCAGGCTTGAGTTCTAAAATCAGCAATACGGCACAGTACCGTCGTAATCGGAAAATAGAACACTAGAAGTAGATTTCGCGGGACAGTGCAGAGGAATTTGTATTGGTGAAATATCCTTGCAGTCCTGAACTGTGCCGTAAATAGAACATAAAATAGAGTTTGTCGAACTGAATAGGAACTGTTTATAAATACCTGGACTGTATTTAAGGATTTTGCTGATTTTAATGAGCAAAGATTTAGCCGTAAGTATAGTCAAACGAAAAATTGAAAACGTAAGAACAAAAAAGCGATAGCAGACGGATTATTGAATTTTAAAAAGGTAGCTGACTAATTGTTTTTAAAACTGAATAAATTAGTCTCTCAATTTAGTTAAAACACTATAGCAGGAGAAAAGCTTATTATTCATTGTTAATTTTGACAACATCTAATAATTGAATTTAGAAATTAAGAGCTTTTTATAAGCTTTTATTAGCTGATTGGAGAATGGTTCTCCGACAGCTCATTACACCCTCGTCCATACAGATGAGGGCGCCGGCGGGGCGGTACATGGATGTGGTTTCGAAGGCACTATCAGGTTCTCACATGCAGTGAGAATCATTTAACACGCATATTAAGGAGGACATTATGTCTTTGCGAATAAATCATAATATGAGCGCAGCAAATGCTCACAGGAACGTTGTTCAAAATAGCAACGCTCAATCAAAAACCATGGAGAAGCTTTCTTCAGGTTTAAAAATTAACCGTGCGGCGGATAGTCCGGCGCAGCTGCAGATATCCGAGAATCTTCGTGCACAGGCTTCTGGTCTACGCCAGTCCATCGACAATTCCGAGATGGCTATTTCTCTGATGCAAACTGCAGAAGGCGCACTTGAAGAAGTCAGTCGTGCGCTGATTCAGGCACGTCAATTGGCTGTTCATGCAGGCAACGAGGGTGCCAATGATCCAAATATGCTCCAGGCAGATCAAAGTGAAATAAACAACATCCTTGAGCAAGTAAACCGTATTGCGACTAGTACACAGTATGGGCATAACTATTTGCTTGACGGAAGCCGAGCAGGTAACGGTGTAACTACCGGTGATTATCTTGAGTTTGTTGATGGCAGTACTGAAGCACACAGTTCCGGCGTTGGTGGTTACAATATTAACATCAATAATGCTGCAACCCGTGCTACGCATAGTGGAACAACTGCTTTGAGTCAAGCGATGATTGATTCTGGAGAACAGATCACCATTTCAGAAGGTGGAAGAACTGTTAACTTTTTAACAGAAAAAGGTAAATCAGTTGAACAGACCCTGAATGATCTGGAAACCGCAATCGTTGATGCCGGTTTAAAAATTGATTTGATGCGGCCTTATCCGCCTGCGACAAGCAGTGGAGCTCCACAGGCCATTACATTAAGACACAAGGAGTTCGGAAGCGAGCATACCTTTCATGCTGCAAGCAATACAGCCGGTCTTGTTTCTAGTGTGTCAAACATAAACAAACTGATTGCAAATGGTACAGATGTATCTGGCGAAATCAATGGAGAGCAGGCATCCGGGAGAGGTCAGATTTTGACCGGTGATCATGGAGCTGATACAGTTGAGGGAATTAAGATCCGCTATACAGGTGAAACTGCACCTGCAGGAGGAAATGCCGGAACTGTAACTTTTTCGCAAAACTCATTGACTTTCCAGATTGGTGCTGAAGCTAACCAGTTCTCAGAATACTCTTTGGGGAGCATTAAAACTAATGATTTAGGCAGAGGGGAAGAAAATTCTTCAAATTTTGACTCTTTGGCTCAAATCAAGGTGCTTAATTCTGAACAAGCCCAAGATGCTATTCGGGTTATTGATAAGCAATTGCATACATCGAACGGTTTAAAATGGTTTTTGGAGTTTTATCCTTTCTTCCCTTAACATCTTGCTTTCAAGGTTGACCATCAACTACTTGAATACTTGAAATCTGTTTTTTGAACTACTTTTTTAATTGAACTTTCCTTAAAACAAAACGATGGTGTGGTCTTTATTTTTCAGCATTTTATCATTTTATGGAATACTCATTGTGGTGAACATTCCAGCTCCCTTCCTTGGACTCAATTTTGAAAACGGGGAAGCACCAAAATTATGGTATGCACCGCCCGGATTTGTTATTCCCATTGTCTGGTTTGTACTGTTCACCCTTCTGGGAATTGGCAGATATTACCTGATTCAGACATCAACAAACCACCAATGGTGGCTGTACGGCCTTGCTTTATTGTGCGCTACTTACGCATACTACACGCTGGGATTGGCAAAAATAACCCATGTTTCTGCGCTCTGGTTCGGACTAATCGGAAATTTAGTCGTTATCATATTTGCCATTTTGGTTGTATACAAACTTTTTCCTATAAACAAGGTTTCCGCACTTTTAACTATTCCCGTGATTCTATGGACCATGTTCGCCTCAATAATAGTAATCGGTGAAATGAAACTCGAAAAATTGATATAAATCAATCTATCCAATATTTATTTCCGAGTTTTTATTCTGACGCTATAACGATTGCCCATAATTAGTGCCCCGCTATTTTTCAAACAAAACGTATCTTTACAACTGTTGCAGCGACCCCTTAACACTAATCAAGTAACACATCTATTGATGAAAGCGACCATTACGTCCATTGAACTAAGGGGACCGTTCAAATTCTTTGCCCTCTCAGCAACCTCCCTAAAAATCCTTAAACAATTAAGGGCTACAAACTATAAGGATTTCAAGAAAAAAGGAGTTTGGACCACACACTACACCATGACGCTCTGGAACACAGAAGAAGAATTGAGGGAGTTTGCCCATAGCGGCGCACACCTTGAAGCCATGAAAAACAGTGGAGAGATTGCCAAGGAAATACGCACCATTACCATTGATGCCGAGGCGCTTCCCAATTGGTCAGAAGCAAAAAAACTGCTTGAAAAAGGAAAAGTGTGGAAATTTTGAAAAATTACAGGAAAGTAGCTTGTACTGCTCTTTCTTGATGTATAGGCCAAATTAGCCATAGGTGTATTCAGCATACCATTTGCCGTCAGTTAGTATTTTTAAAAGGTTCTTCCAGCTTAGCATCATTACATTCAAAAATTTATGTTAAATACGGACTTGTTCACCAAAATCGGGCTGTGACACGTATTATCCTTCCATAAATTTTAATGATCTTTAGGATTTTTAATAGGACGAATGGGCAAAAGGAAGAAGCAAGCCAAAGTATTACGCATATTTAGAAAAGTACACCGAACCACAGGAGCATTATTATTCATTTTTTTCTTTTTTATATCCATATCCGGACTCATCTTGGGATGGAAAAAGAACTCCAACGGATATATTCTCCCCAAGACACAAAAAGGTACAACTGCCGACCTAAAAAAATGGCTGCCCGTTGATAGTCTTCATACCATAGCCATCACTACAATTCAAAATGAGTTTAGGGACAGAACTTTAGAAGTTGATCGTATTGATATTAGAAAGGAAAAGGGCTCTGTAAAATTTATTTTTGTCGACTCCTTTTATGAAATCCAGTTGGATGGTGCTAATGGCAATGTACTCTCCATCGGAAAAAGACGGTCTGATTTTTTGGAAAACGTTCACGATGGCTCTATTGTGGACGATTATCTAGGCACCGATGGGTATGTTAAATTGGTTTATACAACTGTAATGGGCGTTTCCCTATTTATTTTTACCGTCACTGGTTTTTGGCTTTGGTACGGACCAAAACGAATGAGAAAAGCCAACAAAGCGTAATTCTTACCAAAAAGAAAACCGTTCAAACATAGTGATTGAACAGCTTAATTTTAGTTTTATCTTTTATCCTTTGATTTTTTTCACAGGAACCGTTCCGTATTTATCGATAAGATAAACAAGGCTGGCCATGGTAGCGGCACCAAGTTCCAATTCGCGCTTGTTCACGTGCTCAAAAGTATCATTTTCCGCATGGTGATGATCAAAATAGCGTTGGCTATCAGGTCTAAGTCCGGCCAATACCATTCCTTCCTCCTTTAATGGCCCTATGTCGGCACC
>LSNO01000016.1 GCA_002082305.1 SAR324 cluster bacterium SAR324-CTD7B | reverse complement strand
GCGCAAACACAAAACCAACAAAGCACCAACAACTACAAAAACAAAGAGCGACAAAAACAAAACTGAAACGACAACAAAACCAGCAATATGAAACCAAGCCAAAGAAGGAAACAAATACAAACAACGCGACAAGCGCAAACACAAAACCAACAAAGCACCAACAACTACAAAAACAAAGAGCGACAAAAACAAAACTGAAACGACAACAAAACCAGCAATATGAAACCAAGCCAAAGAAGGAAACAAATACAAACAACGCGACAAGCGCAAACACAAAACCAACAAAGCACCAACAACTACAAAAACAAAGAGCGACAAAAACAAAACTGAAACGACAACAACACCAAACAAAGAGACAAACGCCCTAGCAAACAATAGTAAGCACAAGGACTGAGAGACAGAACAACAATCGCAACAAACGCATCGGCACACAAACAAAACGGAAAACAGCAACAGCAGCGACAGCAGCAACAGCAACAAGAACCAACATGTACAAGCCCCCCCGAGCACCCGCTGAAGTCCACGGGCATAGTATAATTTGACTTCAGTGCATTTTGCACTGACGTCTGAGGGGGTAAGATGGGCCAATTTGGCCCCACTTCCGGTTATCAAGCCAGAGACCAGGAAGCCTCTTCCCGACGTTAACGGTTTTAATGTTTACCTCATTCATGCACTTTCAAATTGTAGCCATGGAAGCGTCCTGGGGCGCTTCTCGCAGATGTTGCAGTGGGCCGCGTGGACGCAAATTGCGTCCACGTCAGGAAAGGAGGATGGAAGGGAGAAGCCGCGCAGTTACTGGGTGAGATCCCAGAAATGCTCGGAATAGACCCTCAGAAAGCTAATTTTGATAGCACTTTCAGGCCTTGGCCCTGGAAGTTGAGCGTTTTGGCCTTCTTTGAAGTGGCCAGAATATTGGCCACCTCAGGGCAGCGTTCCTTCACAAATCCAACATCCTGCGCAGTCCTCCTGCGGCATTTCATACGACGTCCGTGATTTTTTCACGGACTTCTGGGTTAGGCGGGGCAGGACTTCACAGGACTTCCAACCTTTACTGAAGCCCCAGTTTGACTCTGGAAGTTGCCAACCGGGAAAATGAGCCCCAGGAGGCTCAATTTGAACGGTTTCGGGGCTTGGCCCTGGAGTGGCCAAATCTGGTCATTCCGCCCGGACCTGGGAAATGTGAAGTAAACGATTTTAGCATTAACGTCTGGGTAGCGATCAATGAGAACAAGGAGGGCCAGGGGGGCCTTTGTGGAGCGCGTGCTCTTTCGGCTCTCAGCAATTTTGAGCATTTTCAGGCCTTGGCCCCGGCAGTGGCCAGAATAGGCCTCAAAAGACTCATTTTGAGCACTTTCGGGCATTGGACCCAGAAGTGGTCAGAATAGACCTCAGGAGGCTCATTTTGAGCACTTCAGGCCTTGGCTCCAGAAGAGTCCGGAAAAGGCCTCAGGAGGCTCATTTTGAGCACTTTCAGGCCTTGCCCGCAGAAGTGGCCAGAATAGGCCTCAGAAGGCTCATTTTGAGCACTTTCAAGCCTTGGCCCCAGAAGTTGCCAGAATAGGCACCGCTTTTCGCAAGCGCGGGCTCCAAGGAGCAACAGGGCCAAGGGGAGACACCAAGGCGAGGCAAATACAAACCAACAATAACAAAACAAAGCCAAAGAAGGAAGCAAATACAAACAACGAGCCAAGCGCGAACACAAAACCAACACAGCAACGAAAACAAAAACAAAGAACGACAAAAAATATACGACCATGTCAATCACAGAAGTAAGCACCCTAGCAGAAGCAATAATGATCACAACGCCAAAGAGACAAAAACAACACTCGCAACAAACACCAGCACACAAAACAAAACGGAACTCGCGGGCACAAACAACCACAACGGCAACAACAGCAACAACAACATCAGCAGGAACAAACATGACCGCAACAAGCGCCAGCGCAAGCTCAGGCGAACAAGCAACAAACGCGACAAGCAGCAGCAGCAACAGCAGCAAACAGCAAAGCAACAAGGAAGCATGAAACAAAATCAAGAACAGGGTGTTGCAACAGCCGCAGCATAATCAGAAACAGCGAGAAAATACGAGAAAATGCGTGTAAACACGCAAATAAGCATGTTTCGAACACAGGGAGCGGGACAAGATTTCCGACACAGTGGAATAACAAACAATATAAATGCTAAGCAGAAGCAACCAACACATCTAGGCACGAAAAAAACAAGACCACGACAATGATGGGGCCAACTGCCACAGCAAAGGGTGTCACAACAGCACCAGCAGCAACACCGACGACAACAACAGCAACAACGACCAACAATACAAAACAACAGCAGCAACAACAGCAGCAACAACAACTGCGACGACGACGGCGCAACCAACAACAGCAACACAAAACAGAAAACAAAACACAAACTCTTTGATAAACAAAATACAATTAATGGAAACCGACGCCGCAAAAAGAAATAAGGAAAAAAAGCTGCAACAAAAAACTAGGCATCAAGGAAATTTGTATTTATAAGGCGACGGGCTGAAAAGGATTAACTTAATATAAATACAAGGGTTTGTCCCGCCGGGTACAGGCTTTTACTGTGTTTTACCCGGCTTTTTTGTATTTCAAGATAAACAGTAGAGGGTTACGGTTTTTCAAATTTTCATTCTTCTAATGAAAGAGTACAGGGCTTTGGGTCCTTTAAGTGAAAGAGTACATGGCTTTTTTTGCTCTGGTTTGCGTTGCCGGGTCACAGCTTTGGCAGCATGGAGCTCTTTGATTTAAAGTGCCGATTTCCAGGAGCTCTTTTCTTTAAAAGGGCATGACAAAGCCGGCCATTTTTAAGAGAAAGAGCTCCTGGGAATCGGCACTTTAAATCAAACAGTTCAGGACGCTGGCCTCTAAAATATTGCTTTTTGGTCCCCCTCGCCAAAAGATTTTTTTTCGAGACAAGGAGTAGGGACTATAGGGCCCAA
>LSNO01000120.1 GCA_002082305.1 SAR324 cluster bacterium SAR324-CTD7B | reverse complement strand
GCAACAGCGCTTTGGGGAACACAGCAGGCGGAGTTGAGTGGTGAAGGAAAATATGATGGGGTTTTTGGAATTTGGTATGGCAAGGGTCCCGGGGTTGATCGGTCTGGCGATGTGTTAAGACACGCTAACTTTGCGGGGACATCGAAGTTTGGAGGCGTGCTGGCATTAATGGGGGATGACCATACGGCAGAGTCCTCAACTACTTGTAATCAGAGTGAATTCGCCATGTTAGACGCCATGATTCCGGTTCTTAATCCTTCCAGTGTTCAGGAAATAATTGATTTTGGAATTATAGGTTGGATGCTTTCTCGGTACAGCGGATGCTGGGTTGGTTTAAAGTGTGTACATGATACCGTTGAAGCAACTTCTACAATCAATGTTGATGTTGCAAGACTCAAATTGGAATTACCCAATGATTTTAATTTTCCTGTAGATGGTTTAAATATTCGCTTTCCGGACACGCCGCAGGCGCAGGAACGGAGAATGCACGAATTTAAGGTTGATGCAGTACGCTCATTTTGTCGGGCAAACAAACTGGACCGAACAATATGGCCTGGAGGAAACGCAAAAATTGGTATTGTTACTGTTGGAAAATCATACCTTGATACTAGACTAGCTTTTGATGAACTGGGAATTGACGAAACTGGAGCAGAAAAGTTTGGTGTACGACTCTACAAAGTAGCCATGCCTTGGCCGTTGGAACCGCAAGGTATACTTGAATTTGCCAAAGGGCTGGATTTGATTATTGTAGTTGAGGAAAAGCGGGCTCTAATTGAACCACAAATAAAAGAATTCCTTTACGATCTTTCCAACCGTCCAAAAGTGATAGGAAAAACAGATGAAACTGGAGAACCATTGTTTCGAACTGCTGGAGCGCTTGATCCTAACCACATTGCCGCAACTATTGCTCGACGAATTTTGACTTTTCGGACAGATGAAAAGCTAAAAAAACGTTTGCAGGAAATGGAAATCCGCATGGACTCTTCACTGTTACCTCAGGAATCAATGGTGAGGTTGCCGTACTTTTGTTCCGGTTGTCCTCACAATACGTCCACGGTAGTTCCGGAAGGCAGCATTGCAATGGCGGGAATCGGTTGTCATTACATGGTGCAGTGGATGGACCGTGATACAATTGGATTCACTCATATGGGAGCAGAGGGAGCAAACTGGGTGGGGCAGGCACCGTTTAGCACACGCAAACATATTTTCCAAAATATTGGAGACGGTACTTATTTCCATTCCGGAACCATGGCCATCCGTGCAGCAGTATCTTCCGGAATAAACATTACCTACAAAATTTTGTTCAATGACGCAGTCGCCATGACCGGCGGACAAGGTTTTGATGGACCGATGACTGTTCAGAGCATTATTCAGCAGATGTATGCAGAAGGTGCAAAAAGGGTGGATGTAGTCAGTGATGAACCGGAAAAATTTACTCAAAGCTCCGGCATCCCGGCAAACGTAAAGGTTTACGACCGCAAGGATTTGGATATTCTGCAGCGAGAATTGCGTGAAATTGAAGGCGTGACGGTGCTGATTTACGAACAGGTTTGTGCTGCAGAAAAACGTCGGCGACGGAAACGTGGATTAATTCCGGATCCACCTCGCAGGATTTATATCAATGATGATGTTTGTGAAGGCTGCGGAGATTGTGGTCTTAAATCAAATTGTGTTGCAGTTTTACCTCTTGAGACTCAATTTGGCAGAAAACGGGTGATTGATCAGTCTGCCTGTAACAAGGATTACAGCTGTGTCAATGGTTTGTGTCCCAGTTTTGTGAGTGTCATTGGCGGAAAAATGAGGAAAAATGCTCCTTCTGCCAATATGGATGTTGAATGGACCTCTTTGCCTGAACCAAAGCTACCTGTAATTAAAGGCACGTATAACATTGTTTTGACCGGAGTTGGAGGTACTGGAATTGTGACAATTGGTGCTTTACTGGGAATGGCTGCACACCTTGAAAAAAAGGGAATTGGTATTCTTGACATGATTGGATTGGCACAAAAAGGCGGTGCAGTTTTATCACATTTGCGCATAGGAAAAAGTCCGGAAGATATTCATTCACCAAGGATTGCTTCTCAAGGTGCCGATTTGGTGATAGGAGGAGATTTGGTGGTGACAGGTGGACATAAAACTCTTTCAGTCATAAAATCCGGACATACAAAACTTGTGATAAACAGTTATGAAATGATTACCGGTGATTTTACCAAAAATGCGGATATGCTTTTTCCAAGCCTGGAAATCAAACAGGCAATTCAGCAAACAGCTGGAACAGACAATACCGAATTCCTGGATGCATCACGCCTGGCAACTGCCTTGATTGGTGATACTATTGCCACCAACATGTTTATGCTCGGCTTTGCTTTTCAACGAGGTTTAATTCCTTTGGAACGTAGTTCTATTGAACAGGCTATCGAAATCAACGGCATGTCAGTAGAGAGTAACAAACAGTCTTTTTTATGGGGCAGGAGGACAGCACATGATGGAAAACGCGTGCGGGAGTTGACGGCCTCAATCGTAGAAGGTTTTCATCTTGAGGATCCTCCTGAAGGATTGGATGAACTCATACAGCATCGTGCGGACGTCTTGACTGCATACCAGAATAAAGCTTATGCCAAGCGTTATTTACAACTGGTGGAGCGTGTTCGCACCATTGAAACCGACCGTCTTCCAGGTAGTTTATCCTTGACTGAGGCGGTAGCACGATATTATTTTAAATTACTTGCTTACAAAGATGAATATGAAGTAGCTCGTCTCTATACTAACGGAGATTTTTTGAAAAAAATACGGGGCCGTTTTGAGGGAGACTTTCGGCTGAAGCTGCATTTAGCACCACCTTTGTTTTCTCATCGTGATTCACATACGGGGGAGCCGATCAAATCTGCTTTCGGTTCATGGATTTTTCCTGTGTTGAAAATGCTGTCACGGTTTAAGTTCCTGCGCGGAACTGCTTTTGATCTATTTGGAAAAACAAAGGAACGCCGAATGGAGCGGCAGTTAATTCAGGAATATGAACAAACAATTAAGGAACTTCTGCGTGGACTGACAAAGAAAAACCAAAATATAGCGCTGGAAATAGCAAAAATACCGGAACAGATTCGTGGTTACGATATGGTGAAACAGCGACATTTTGAAACCGCAAAGTCTACCGAAAAGAAATTACTAACGCAATTCAGGGATTCTGCAAAAATCACAGTAGGCTTGAAAAGTAGTGAGCCGGTCAGTTAACTGCCGTCCATAATACCTGGTAATCATACTCCACTACAGGGAAGATCTTTTGTTCACGAGTTATACTGTCAGCGAACTTTTTTGCCTTGTAATTCAACAGTAACGGCCTCAAGTCCCCAAATATCTTTTGCGTATTCAGCAATAGTACGATCACTGGAAAACTTACCTGATCCAGCTGTGTTCAAAATTGACATTCTTGTCCAGGTATTCTGATCTTTCCAGGTATTCATCACCTTCTGCCGGCATTCATCATAGCTCGCAAAATCTTCGAGCAGCATGTATTTATCCTCAAAAACCAGTGAGTTGTAGAGATCATTGTAAAGGTGTGGCTTGTCACGGTTAAAATATCCTGTGTTGATCATCGAAAGCGCTTCTATCAATCCGGGATTATTTTGGTATGAAACTCTGGGATTGTAACCGGATTCTGCCAAAATACTAACTTCATCCGAACTTAAACCGAAAGTGAAAATATTTTCCCTGCCGACTTCTTCTGCAATCTCGATATTTGCACCATCCATGGTCCCCTGTATTAGGGCTCCATTTAAAATAAATTTCATGTTTCCGGTACCTGAGGCTTCAGTACCGGCAGTTGAAATGTGCTGAGAAATATCTGTTGCTGGAATTATTTTTTCTGCAACTGAGACATTATAATTTGGTACAAAAACAAGATTTAAACGCCCCTGCACTGCAGGATCACTATTGATAACACGCGCCACATCGTTGGCTAAGTTTATGATGAGTTTTGCCATGTAATAACCTGGTGCTGCTTTACCGGCTAACAAAATTGTGCGTGGAACGAAAGGAAGTTCCGGATGCTCCAGGATTTTGTTGTAAAGATAAGTCACATGCAAAATATTCAGTAATTGCCGCTTGTATTCATGGATCCTCTTTATCTGGACATCAAATAGTGATTCAGGATCGATTATTACTCCACTGGTCTGCTTAAGCCAATTTGCCAGTTGCTCCTTTTTTATGCGCTTGACTGAGCGCCATGCTTCCTGGAATTCAGGATCATCGGCAAATGGTTCCAGTTTCCTTAATTTCTGTAAATCCGTAATCCAGCCAGCGCCAATTTTTTCTGAGATTAATTCAGATAATTCCGGATTTGTGTTTCGCAGCCAAAGTCTGGGTGTAATACCGTTGGTTTTGTTTTGGAAACGTTCAGGAAACAGTTTGTAAAAATCTTTAAAAACTGTAGTTTTCAGCAATTCTGTATGAAGCTCCGCTACACCGTTAATCGTGTGACTTCCAACGATTGAAAGATAAGGCATACGGATTTGTTTGTGATCATTTTCCTCAATAAAGGAAATTCTTTGTAATAAATCTGCGTCATCCGGATATTTTTCTTTCACACTTTCCAAAAATAAATCATTTATTTCATAAATAATTTCAAGGTGACGCGGCAGCAAACGTCCCATCAAATCAACGGACCAGCGCTCCAATGCTTCCGGAAGGACGGTGTGGTTGGTATAGGCGAAAACACGTGTGGTGATAGCCCAGGCCTCATTCCATTCCAAACCTTCCTCATCCACAAAAATCCGCATCAATTCCGGAATTGCAATTGAGGGATGAGTGTCATTGAGCTGAATTGAAACATGTTCCGGAAATTTATCAAAAGTCTCCGAATGCACCTTGAAACGTAGAATGATGTCCTGCAGTGAAGCCGCTACAAAAAAATACTGCTGCTTAAGCCGCAATTCTTTTCCGGAAAATCCTTGATCGTTCGGATACAATACTTTTGAAATGGTACCGCTGCGCTGTGTTTCCTCAACCGCCTGAATATAGTCGCCGCTGTTAAATAATTGAAAATCAAAACTTTTTGAAGGTTTGGCTGACCAAAGACGTAAATTATTAACTGTATGATTTCCAAATCCGGCAATGGGAACATCGTAAGCCATTGCCAAGACTTCTTCTGTTTCTACCCATTTCCGGGACAATTTACCTTTCTCATTCGTGTATTTTTTTACGCGACCAAAAAAATGGACAGGATAAACCACTTCCCATCGAGGAATTTCCCAGGGGTATCCCTCTTCCAACCAGTTGTCCGGAGCCTCCACCTGTGCCCCATTTTCAAATTGCTGTTTGAATATTCCGAATTCATAGCGGATTCCATATCCATGTGCAGGCAGTTGCAAAGTCGCCATTGATTCCATAAAACAGGCAGCGAGCCGCCCAAGACCACCGTTGCCTAAACCTGCATCATGTTCAAGCTCCTGCAGTTCTTCAAGATCATAACCGATTTTCCGGATTGCATCTTCACCAGCCTGGCTGATGCCCAGGTTGAGTAAATTGTTATTTAAACTTCTGCCGATCAGATATTCCAGTGAAAAATAATTGACTTGTTTACATTTCTTTTTGAGGTAGGTTTGCTGTGTATCATTCCAGAACTCAACCAGCCGATCCCGGACTGACAGGGCGAAACTCCGGTAGACATCAAAATCTTCTGCAGTAAACCGATTTTTACATTGCGAGAATTCAAGATGATTTGCAATGGATTCGATCAACCCATCCCGGTCCATTGAACGGTACGTGGCAACCAATTCCCAAATATTCTCCATTTCTTTTCGTGTCTGCGGCATTCTTTTCGGTTTTATATATTTTGAGGGTTAGTTATGGTTTTCTGGCAGGCCGGGATTACATGCCTGCCATTTTCTCAAAAACCAAACATCCAAGCGGAGGTAAATTAACTGTGGCGCGGTGCGGCTGACCTTGCCACATCTGGGGGCTAGTGATGATTTGCTGCTGTTGGTTGTATCCGGATCCGCCAAATTTCGGATCATCTGTGTCCAATAATTTACTGTAATGACCAGATTCCGGAAATCCAGTCAAATAATCATCACGGGGTACTGGTGTGAAATTGAAAATAAAAACTAAATCTGGATCGGATACTTCATCTGCACTTCGTCGGATGAACGATAAAACGCTGTTGTCCTGATCATGATGATCAATCCATTGAAAGCCTGTCCAGTCAAAATCGTTGGTGAACAATGTAGGTTTACTGAGATAGAAATGATTAAGGGTCCGGACATATTCCTGTAATTTTTGATGATCCGGAAATTGCGTTAAATGCCAATCTAAGCTCCGGTTTTCACTCCACTCGTCCCTTTGTCCAAACTCTGTTCCCATGAATGTCAGCTGCTTTCCCGGATGTGCCATTTGAAAAGCGAGATACATTCGCAGTCCAGCAAAATTTTGCCAGTCGTCACCTGGCATTTTACCAAGCATTGAACGCTTTCCGTGAACCACTTCATCGTGAGAAAGCGCAAGTACGAAATTTTCGGTAAAGGCATACATCAATGAAAATGTGATCAAATGATGATCGTATTTGCGGTGCACCGGATCTTTTTCAATGTATCGCAGAGTGTCATTCATCCAGCCCATGTTCCACTTTAGATTGAACCCTAAACCTCCGGCATATGTGGGATGACTAACACCGTCCCAGGCGGTAGATTCTTCTGCAATTGAGAGAATTCCAGGATGGTAATGAAACAGCGTTTCATGAAGCTGCTTCAAAAATTCTACTGCACCAATATTTTCACGACCGCCATGTCTATTTTTAACCCATTGCCCTTCCTTTCTATTGTAATCCAAATACAGCATTGCGGCGACTGCGTCTACTCTTATGCCGTCAATATGATATTCGTCAAACCAAAATAAAGCATTACTAATCAGAAAGTTACGAACTTCGTTACGCTCATAATTAAAAATTAGCGTGCCCCATTCTTTGTGCTCACCCTGAAGTGGATCTTCATGTTCATAAAGTGCAGTGCCGTCAAAACCTGCAAGTCCATGAGAGTCTTTAGGAAAGTGCCCTGGAACCCAATCCAGAATCACGCCTAATCCGGATGTATGGCAGCGGTCCACAAATTCCATGAACTCATGTGGTGTACCAAAACGAGAAGTCGGCGCAAAATAACCGGTAACCTGATAACCCCATGAACCGTCTAAAGGATGCTCTGCTACAGGCATCAATTCAAGGTGCGTGTAGCCCATTTCAACCGCGTATGGTATCAAGCGGTCAGCCAGTTCCGGATAGGTCAACGAACGGTTGTCCTCCTCAGGAACCCTCTGCCAAGAACCTAAATGCACTTCGTAAACATTGATCGGCTGCCGGAGAGGATCTCGATTTTCTCGTTCTTCCAGCCATTTTTGGTCTTGCCACCGAAAACCGTTCAATTCTGTTACTACTGAAGCCGTTGAAGGACGCTGTTCTGCAGTAAAAGCAACGGGATCACTCTTTAATAAAATTTCGTTTTGTCCGGTTTTAATTTCATACTTGTAGAGCATTCCTGCAGCTACCTCAGGAATAAAGAGTTCCCAAATACCGGAGTCTCCGAGAATTTGCATGGGATGCTTTCGTCCGTCCCAATAATTGAAATCTCCAACAATACTCACACGCTTGGCGTTTGGTGCCCAGACAGCGAACAGTGTACCTGGAACACCATCAATTTCTACGGGATGTGCACCAAGTTTGTGGTAAAATCTATGGTGATTCCCCTCAGCAAAGAGAAATTGATCGTATTCTGTAAGTTGTGTAGAGAAATAATATGGATCGAACCGAATATGTTCATTTCCGTTTTTGTAGGAAATTTTCAAACGATAAGGCTTTAGTTCCGGACGCGGAGGTATTTTCAGTTCAAATAAACCTTCTGGGTGAATTCGTTTTAATGAGGTAGCCTCAGCTTCCGTCTCGTTTTCCCAGAAAAGCGAAACCTTTTCTGCATCCGGTTCAAGAACACGTACAATCCAAATTTGCTGCTTATTTCTCTGACGGACTTCGTGAAAGCCGAGAACGGAGCGTGGTTCATGGAAATCACAGTCTAAAAGCAGCTTGATGGTATCTTTAGTTAAAGTGAGTTCTCCCATTATAGATTTCTTGTGTAATGCTATTTTTTTGTTTTAGATTATTCTCTTAGAAATGAAGTCTGTGGGCAAGTTTTTCTTTAAAGTTAAACTTGGTATAGTCATAGTTAGGAACAAAACAGCTAATGTATTATTTTTTTAGTTAAACTTGACCTGGCTGTTATCAGCTAGTTATCATAACGATGTTTATCAAACAATAAATATAAAATCATTGTGAAAATTAATTCTCGCATTTATGTTGCAGGACACCGTGGTCTGGTTGGTTCTGCAATTTACAGGTTACTCAAAAAGAGAGGATTTGAAAACCTCATTACCCGCACTCATTCCGAACTGGAACTGATGGATGCAGTGGCAGTTCAGAATTTTTTTGAGGAAACAAAACCTGAATTTGTTTTTCTCGCTGCAGCAAAAGTAGGAGGTATTCACGCAAACAGTACTTACCCTGCTGATTTTATGCGTGAAAATTTAGTCGTTCAAACGAATGTTATTCACGAATCATGGAGGAATGGTGTAGAAAAATTAATGTTTCTAGGCAGTTCATGCATCTATCCTAAACTATGTCCTCAACCAATTAGTGAGGAGTCTTTACTGACTGGTGAATTGGAACCAACTAATGAGGCATATGCTCTCGCAAAAATTGCTGGTATCAAAACCTGTCAAAGTTACAATCTCCAGTACGGTACAAATTTTATTTCTGCAATGCCAACCAATCTTTATGGAATCAACGACAACTTTCATCCGGAAAACTCACACGTCCTGCCGGCCTTGATACGGAGATTTCATGAAGCAAAACTCGCCGATTCAGAGTCGATCAGCATCTGGGGGACAGGAAATCCAAGGCGTGAATTTTTGCATTCAGATGATCTTGCAGATGCGGTTTTGTTTCTGATGGAAAATTATAATGATTCTGAAATAGTCAACGTCGGCTGCGGTGAAGATCAAACGATCAGGGTTTTGGCAGAAACGATCAGTGAGGTCGTTGGCTATTCCGGGTCCTTGGCATTTGACTCGTCACGTCCGGATGGTACTCCGCAAAAGATTCTGGATATTTCCAAAATCCGTGTTCTGGGCTGGACACCAGAAATTCCTTTAAAAAAGGGACTTGAACAAGTTTATCAGTGGTATACAGAGCAGGGATCTTCTGCTACATGAGTATTATTATACTGTTTTGGAAAAATGCTGATGCGCACTTTCTTCAAGATACCTGTCAAAAGGCATGGCCAGGTTCCTGGTAAATAGTATTCCCACAGGTGTCAGCTCAATTTTTTCTAAACTTAAGTTCACTAGTCCTTCCTGTTTGAATTGTTCCAACTTTTTCCAGGCCTGAGAAAAATGATCCTGAAATTCTATTTTATAACGTGTTTCAAAATCCGTAATTGAAATTTCTCCATGACACATCAGAGTTTCAATTAGATCACGACGTAACAGATCTTCTTCATCCAGTGTCATTCCTTTGCGAGGTATGAGCTTTTTTTCTGTGGCTTCGTTCATGTATTGATCAATTTCTTTCGTGTTCTGCCAGTAACTGTCTCCAAAATCTGAAATTGCAGATACGCCCACACCTATCTGAGCCATGTTGTGCAGAGTTGTGTAACCCATGAAATTTCGATGCAGAGTTCTGTTTTTTGCTGCAAGAGCAAGTTCATCTGTGGGAAGCGCGTAGTGATCCATGCCGATCATTACATATCCTGCCTCAGCCAAAAAGCGGATAGTTTCCAGATATATTGCTATTTTCTCTTCAGGTGAAGGTAAATCTTTCTCCCTGATTGCACGCTTATGTGTTTTGAACATTCCGGGTAAATAGGCAAAGCTGTAAATCGCCAGCCGATCCGGGCGCATTTTATAGACTTCTTCAAGGGTTTTTCTAAAACTCTGTCTTGTTTGCAGCGGCAGTCCGTAAATCAGATCCATATTTATGCTTTTATAACCCAGATTGCGGGCAGTTTCCAATGTTCTCCATGACTGTTCCACTGTCTGATTTCGATTAATTGCTTGTTGAATTGCCGGATCCAAATCCTGTACTCCAAAACTGATCCTCCGGAAACCAAGTTCATAAAGCAGTTCCAGTTGTTTGTTAGTAGTTACCCTCGGATCGGCCTCCAAGGCCCATTCTCCATCTTCTTGTACATCAAAGCAGGAGTGGATCATCTCAACTACTCTTCGGAGTTGTGAATGGTTAAGAAAAGTCGGAGTTCCTCCTCCAAAATGAACTTGTGCTATTTTTTTTCGAACGCCCAGGAGTTTAGCTACACCAGCTATTTCCTGGTCAAGAGCATCGAGATATCTCTCGACTATTTCCTGATTGTTGGTGATATATTTATTGCAGCCGCAAAAAGTACAGAGTTGGCGGCAAAAAGGTATATGCAGGTAGAGAGAAATCGGTTGCTCATTCAGCCCTTCTTTTTGCAAACAGGCTGCATAATCCTCGGAGAAATATCCTTCGCTCCAGACAGGAACAGTTGGATAACTGGTATAACGCGGTCCCGGTCTATTGTAACGCTGAATGATCTCCGGTGTAACTGCAAGCAGGTCTGCTGTCATTTTTGTATAGCGGATTTTTATTATTTTTCTTTACTAAAGAATGATGCCGTTTTAAAACCAGTGCCAAGAATCTTTAAACAATTTCTATTGAAATTTACGCAGAGGAAAAAGATTGGCTGCGAAAAAAAACAGTACTGCAGCAATAACAATTGAGGGACCGGAAGGTGTGTCAATCTGCAGTGATGCCCACAAGCCAAGTCCAACTGAGGCCATACCTATAAGTGCACCTCCAAGTGCCATTTGTTCAGGAGTTCTACTGAAACGCCTCGCTGCAGAAACAGGAATTATTAAAAGTGAGGTGACCAGCAGAATTCCGATTATTTTCATGGATAAGGCAATCACAGCTGCAATCAAAAGCATGAAGATCAGTTGTACTCTGATAACTGGAACTCCTTCTGCCTGGGCAAGTTCACTGTCAAATGTAAGAGCAAGTAAAGGTCGCCAGAGCCAAAGAAATATCAGCATGATCAAAAGACCGCCGCCATAGATCCAGTAAAGATCTGTCATGTCTACTGCCAAAATGTCACCAAATAAATATCCCATTAAATCAACGTGCACCCAACTCATCAGGCTGATTGCCAACACTCCCATGGCCAGTGATGCATGAGAAAGTGTACCTAAAACAGCATCGTTTGCAAGCTGTTTTTGTCGTTGAAAAATAAAAAGAATCATTGCTACAGCGATGGCAACAACAAAAACACCGAAAATCAAATCAACTTCCAGAAAAATACCAAGTGCGACTCCCAGCAAAGCTGAATGAGCCATGGTGTCACCTAAGTAGGACATTCTTCGCCAGATCACGAAACAACCCAGTGGACCTGCAAGAATGGCAACTCCCATCCCGGCAATAACAGCCCGCCAAAAGAAATCATCTAAAATCATCACGGTCTGTCCTCACGCAATGTTCCGGATAATTGATGTGTATGGTCGTGATGGTGACTATATACAGCCAAAGCACTTCCGGAGTCTAAACCGAACAGCCGCAAGTATTCCGGATGCTGGCTCACATCTTCAGGTTCTCCCTCGCAGCACACATGGCGGTTCAAGCACAACACACGGTCTGTTGAAGCCATTACTACATGCAGATCATGTGAAACCATCAGCACACCGCAACCATGCTTATTTCTCAGGTTTCCAATTAGTTTGTACAATTCTGACTCTCCCATGTAGTCTACTCCCTGTACCGGTTCATCGAGAACAAGAAGTTCCGGATTTATCAAAAGTGTACGCGCCAGCATCACACGCTGAAATTCTCCTCCGGAAAGCTGATACACAGGCTTGTTTTTCAATGATAAAACACCGGTTTCATCCAGGACATTTTCAATTTGTCGAACGGAAAAATTTCCAGTCAAATTCATAATTCGGCTGACTGAAAGAGGAAGAATCGGATCTACAGTAATTTTTTGCGGCAGGTAGCCAATTCTGAGATTTGGTTTTTTATATATACTCCCGGTATTTGGAGGGATCACTCCCAACAAAACGCGGAACAGTGTGGTTTTACCGGCTCCGTTTGGTCCGATGATAGTCACAATTTCGCCAGCAGAGACAGTAAGCGAAACACCGGACAGCAACTCCTGTTCTCCAGCGAATAGAGACATATTTTCGGTTTGAAGCAGGATTTGTTTTTTTTCTTTTGCAGTTGAAAAATTTGCTGCAGTTTCTATCTTGGTTGGCATTGACAAATGAGTTAGTCAGAGTTATCCTGAAGTAAGCAATATTTATAACATATTTTACTCTTCAAAGCAAAGCCGCAAAGCAAAAACTGGATTTTGATGAAAACTGGAATTTGCTTTATTATTGTTATTCCACTTCTCTGGTTTAATCTGGCAATGGCAGCTTCAGATTTGAAAGTTGTGGTTTCAATAAAACCGTTTCACTCACTTGTTTCTACAGTAATGCAGGGGGTTTCAGAACCTGCTTTGCTTTTAAATGGAAACAACTCACCACATACCTATTCCCTGCGGCCAAGCGCTGCCGTCAAGCTTCAAAACGCAGATCTTGTTTTTTGGGGAGGAGAAAATCTGGAAGGATTTTTGGCCAAAGCAATTCATTCTCTGGCTGCAGGAGCCAGGGTGGTTTCATTTGAAGATACACCGGGACTCATACTGCGGCCCTTTCGCTCAGGTAAAGAGTGGCAGAAACTTGATCCTGAATCTGAAAATGATCAAGACCATTTAAAGAAACAGGAAATTCACAGGTTGCCCGGAAACGATCCGCACATTTGGCTGGATCCACTCAATGCTCAAAAAATCACCCAGAATTTAGTCCAAATATTGAGTGAGTTTGATCCTGAAAATGCGCAGACTTATCACAGTAACGGCAAAAAAACAATACTCCGACTTTCTGATTTAAACATACAATTGGAAACAAAAATGAGTTCTGTTTCATCAAAGTCTTATATTGTCTTTCATGATGCATATCAATATTTTGAGAAGCGTTATCAACTCAATCCAATTGCTTCAGTTACTGTCAGTTCAGGTCCTTCAACAAGTGTTGGCAGGTTGATAGATATCCGTAAAAAAATAAAAAATAAAAACGTTCTTTGTATTTTCACGGAACCGCAATTTTCTCCCAAATTGGTGCAGACTGTCATTTCGGGAACTGCTGTAAAAAAAGGAATACTTGATCCTATTGGTACCAGCATTTCTCCGGGTCCAGAGATGTATTTTACTTTACTAAATAATATCAGCCATTCAATTAGTAATTGTTTTAAAAAATGATGTACGTGGAATAAACTATTTTCCATTAGAGAGATGATCCAATGTCCAAAATTAAGAAGATAAGAGAAGAAAATACTTTGGTGCAGGATGATTCCGATAATTCGGTTTTTGATCAGTTTATCACACATTTTTTGCGTGGTATGTCAGAACGAATGCGTGAGACCTACAGCAATTCAGAGTTGGAAGTCTTTCTCAAAGATCGATTTGCTTTTTTCAGGAAAGCAGTCAGCAGGAGTGGAATGGTACAAGTCGTTCCTCATAAACTGCCATCTAACACACATGAAGAATCATACTTTGCCGGGAATGTAATAATAGAAATAGTTTCTCCAGATGCACCGTTTATCGTCGTTACTGTTGAGGCACTGTTGCGTCAGTTGGATTTAATGATTCATCGAAAACTTCATCCTATAATGGGAGTACGCCTGACTGCAGAGAAAGAGATTTTGGGAGTTATTTCTCCAGTAGATACATCAGAAAAATTTGATCATCTCTATCTGGAAATTGATGCTGATGCAGACATCGTTTCCTTGAAACGTATTGAAAACCTGATTGCCGGTCACATGCTGGCAGTTCAGCTTGTCCAGAATCAGCGTCAAAATATGTTGAAGCGGCTGGAATCAATGGAAAAAGAAATTGATACAGTTACTGTCATTTCCTCTGATACAAAGGAAGAGTGGTCGAAACTTTGTGGATGGTTGAAACTGGACAATTTTACTTTAATGGGTTTTATCACACTTGTAGCGCAGGATTCAGATTCTACGAATTTCATTAAAACTATAGACAATTCCGGACTGGGAATTTTGGCAGAGACCTTTCTAGCTAAATCCTCCAAGACTCTTTTGAATGTTGTAACTGCACGTCTTAGTAAGCGCCGTCACTCAGAATTCCCTTTTGCATTGGACCTGATTCGTTTCACCAGTCCGGTTTTACGTTTTGAAAACTTGATGATGCTGAGTATCCGTGTTCCGGATAAGAAATCAGGTATGGTTGAACATGTTTTTCTCGGTCTGCTCAGGGGAAGCTCACTCCAAGTAAAAAATGTTGAAACGCCTCTTATTCACCAGAAGATGGACTATATTTTCAAAAACCGGAATATGCTGGTGAACAGTTATGACTACAATGAAGTCGTCCGGATATTCCGTGCAACACCAAAATTTGAATTATTCCGTTCATCAAGGAAAGAATTGATTCAGGTTTGCGATGGACTCCTTTCTGTCAACAATCCTAATAATATTTATTGTTTTCAGATAAATACCAGAGTTACAGGAGTATTAAAGTTGATGATAGTGATGCCCACTTCACTTTTCTCTGAGGAAGCGATTGAACACACTGTTGTCTTACTCAAGGCAAAAATTCCACATCAGCACTGTGACTGGTTTGAAGCACGCGGAAGTGAAAAATCACGTCTACATCTGGAATTTGAGCTGCAGGAAGACACACTGGGAAAAAGTGAATTGCCTAATGTTGATTTGCTGCAGCTTGAAAATGAAATCAGCGGACTGATAAAACCGTGGAAAATTCAACTGCGCGAACTCCTGCAGAGTAAAAATACAGGTGATGAAGGTGCACGATTATATGAACGTTATGTCCCACTGATGCCTTCTCATTACAGTGCCCGTGTTGAAATATTGGAAGCCCTGGAAAATATTCAGTTCATGGAATTGCTGACCCGGGATGATGATCTTCAATTCGACTTAAAACACTTCTCAATTCCATCAGTACTTGGCAAGTCTGTTTCCCTGCTCTATGTTTACAGCAAAGAGAAAATACATTTGATTGAGATCATGCCTGTCCTGCAAAATCTTGGACTGCATGTAATCGACCAGTTGACGACAAGGATTGGTAATGATGAAAAAACTTTAGCTTTCATCCAGTCTTTTAGAGTAGTACGCAGTGACAGGAGAAAAATAGAAGAAGAGCATTTCAAACCATTGTTGGCACCAATAGTTAAACAGGTCTTCAAGAAAAAAACAGAAAATGACCCTTTGAATGGTTTGGCTTTACTGGCAAATTTAGCATGGCGGGAAATTAATGTACTTCAGCTTTATCGCAATCTATCTCTCCAATTAAGTGCACCTTTAACCAGTGAAACGATAAATGGGGTTCTGCTCAGGCATCCCCTCTGCTCACGCTTGTTGTTTGAGACATTTGCCTGTCGATTTTCTCCTGAATCTTCTTTTGGTAATTTGATTTATCGTCAAGAAGTGCTTTTGCCGCAGAAAAAACATGAGTTCATTGAGAGTTTAGTAACAGTAAAACAGGTTACTGATGATGAAGTATTGCGTCGTTTGTTTGAATTGATTGAAAATACTTTGCGAACCAATTATTACCTGCAGCAAGATACTGAAGAAACAGGTATTTCCATCAAACTTGATTCTCGAAAAATAGAACAGATGCCGGACCCGGTGCCTTTCAAAGAAATATATGTGCATGATGTGGGGATGGAAGGTCTGCATTTACGTTTTGGACCAGTTGCACGGGGTGGACTTCGCTGGTCAGATCGGCCGGATGACTTCAGAACGGAAATATTGGGGCTTGTCAAAACACAACAAACAAAAAATGTGGTGATTGTTCCAGTTGGATCAAAAGGTGGTTTTGTGCTGAAAAACACTCCGGCATCACGTGAAGAAGCAATTACAGAATCTAAAAATCAATACAGACGTTTCATTAGTGCAATGCTGCAGATAACCGACAATTTTGACGCACAGGGTAAGATACAAACTCCAAGTCACGTTCTTTCCTACGATGATCCGGATCCATATCTGGTTGTTGCTGCAGACAAAGGGACGGCGACTTTTTCAGATATAGCCAACGAAGTGTCTGAAAAATGCGATTACTGGCTGGGCGACGCTTTTGCTTCAGGCGGTTCAGTCGGTTATGATCACAAAAGAGAAGGAATCACAGCTCGAGGAGGATGGGAATGCGTTAAACTGCACTTTAAGGAAATGGGGCGGGACATTCAGGCTGAACACACCACAGTAATTGGCATAGGAGACATGAGTGGAGATGTTTTTGGTAACGGGATGCTGCAGAGTAAAATGCTCCTTCTCAAAGCTGCATTCAATCATATGCATATCATTCTTGATCCTGATCCAGATGCTGAAAGTTCATGGCAGGAACGAAAACGTCTATTTGATTTGCCTGGATCCAGCTGGATGGATTATTCTACGGAAAGAATCAGTTCCGGAGGCGGAATCTATGAGCGTAATGCAAAATCCATTAAGCTGTCGCCTGAGATAAAAGGAATGCTTGGTACAGATGCAGACAGTTTAAAAGGTGAAGATGCAGTACGGCTTATTTTACAAATGGACGTAGATCTGCTGTGGTTTGGCGGCATAGGTACATACATTAAAACTGCTGATCAAACTCATTATCAAGTTGGAGACCAGGCAAACAACTCTTTACGAATTGATACTACTGAATGTCAAATGAAGGTTATTGGTGAGGGGGCTAATTTAGGCTTGACTCAATTGGCGCGCATTGATCTTGCTAACAATGGAGTTAGACTGAACACCGATGCTGTTGACAATTCCGGTGGTGTAAATATGTCGGATTATGAGGTTAATCTCAAAATATTACTCCAGCAGCTTCTTAGAAGAGGCATTGTAGGGTCAAAGGAAGAGCGAAATGATCTGCTTGCATCAGCAACCGATGAGGTTTCTGAGCTTGTATTAGCCAATAACCGCGGACAGCACCGTTTGATCTCAATGGACAGCATTCGTTCCAACCTCAATTTCCGTTTGTTCCGTAAGCTGATTGCGCACCTGCAGGAACAGGGTATGAATAAACGCGGCGAATACATTCCAACACGTACAGAACTTGATCAGTTGGAACATGCAAACATGCCTTTGCCGCGTCCGGTCCTTTCAGTATTGATGGCTTATGCAAAAATGGAGATCTACGAAGCGCTTACCTCTTCAGAAATGCCGCTTGAAAAAGAACTGACTGCAACGTATTTAGAGTATGTTCCTAAAACTTTAAAAAGTCACTTTGGTGAAAATGCCAACGATCATCCTCTGAAAAAGGAAATTGTTTCTACGGTTCTGACGAACAATATCACTAATCAGGCAGGTTCAACCTTTGTTTCCAGAATGGCACAAGTCACTGAACGGAGCATACCTGATATAATAAGGACCTATCTGATACTGGAGTCAAGCCTTGGTGCAACAGAAATACGGGAGCGTCTGTATTCTATGACAGATATCAGTGAGAAAGAGCGTTACGAAGTACTGATAGATTTGGAAGATGTTTTGAAGATGCTTGTTCGAAATGTACTGCAGAGTCAAGCAGTTCCACCGGGTTTTGAACAAATCGACCAATATCATGGATTATTGAGTGAACTGGTGGAGCATCCAGATAATTCTGTAGATACATTAAATTCAGAAAACGATCAATCTCCTCCAGATTCCGAGCGGGAAAAAGTTCAATCAGAAGATTTAAGCGAACAACGTGCAATTGACGCTGTCAGGACCTCACTGCGGCGTTTAAGATTAGCTCCGGATGTAATTCATTTGTGCATTAACAAAAAACTGGGTGTCTCTACGGCATATCGTATTGCAGAGAGTGTAGAACAGAAATTTGGACTAGACTGGCTTCGAGAACGTCTGATTTTGCAGGAGCCAGGCAATGATTGGGAACTGGAATTTCAGGACATTCTTTTACGTACATTGGATGCAAACAAATTGAGGCTGTTGGAAGTACTGCTTGCATCTCACAAAATTGAGACAATGAAAGAACAGGATTTCTCAACTTTACTGGAACCGCTGGAAGAAATGAATGCTGCCCATTTACGGGCATATATTCAGTCACTTGAGCAACTGAAAAGCGGTTCATTGATCAGTCTGACTTCAATTGCAGTAAATCTTAGTCATTTGGATTTTCTCAAAAACATCTCTTCAAAAATCTGAAAAACCTGACAATTAACTGGTATAAAAAATATATGATTGCAATGATCCTTGCCGGAGGAACAGGAACACGTCTCTGGCCTTATAGTCGCAGTATGACTCCCAAACAATTTCTCAATCTTGGTTCAACTCACGAATCCCTGTTCCAGGAAACATGCAGGCGTTTGGAAACACTTATTGATCCGGAGAAAATCTATGTTGTCGGTTCTGCATCACATGAAGGAGAGCTTCAGCAGCAGATGGCGCAAATATATCCGGACTATCGTCCTGAACAGTTGCTTATTGAACCGCTTAGCCGCAACACTGCACCGGCCATACTATGGGGGATTCTTCAGATTCCGGAAAATCAACGCGGTGAGCCGGTCGTCATTTTGGCTTCGGACCACCTGATAAAGGCACCTGAACATTTTATCGGTGCCTTAAAAAATGCGGAAACTCTGGCAAGTTCAGGTTATCTTGTGACTTTTGGAATACGTCCGGACCGGCCGGAAACAGGATATGGTTACATCAAGGCAGGAGAAGCACTTGAAGTCGGTTTTAAGGTTGCAGATTTTGTTGAAAAACCTGACCAGTCAACGGCAGAAAGTTATCTGGAATCCTCAGATTATACCTGGAATGCGAGTATTTTTATGGCAACCGCAGAAACCTGGCTGGATGAATTTCGTAATCATGCACCGGGATTGCTGGCTGTGTTCGAAAACGCAACGGTTGATGGAAAGGAGCTTGCGGATCCGGAAGTAATCCGGAAAATATACCAATCCATCGAGTCTGACTCAATTGATTACGCACTGCTTGAAAAATCAAAGCGGGTTGCGGTTTTGCCTGTTGATATGGAATGGAGTGACCTTGGCAGTTGGGAAAGTATTTATCAGGTTTCAGAGAAAGACAAACAGGGTAATGTCATACGGGGCAACGTTATTTCCCATGAAACGCACAACTGCCTGATCTTCAGCAGCAAAAAGCTGGTAACGAGTATTGGTGTTGAGAATTTGATCATTGTTGAAACTGATGATGCGCTGCTGGTATGTGACATGACGCGTTCCCAGGACGTGAAGAAACTCGTGGAAACACTGAAAAAAGAGGAGCGCCATGAATATAAGTTTCATACACGGGTAATGCGTCCCTGGGGCAGTGCCACGACAATTCTGGAAAATACGAGCTACCGTATCCGCATGCTGGAAATCCAGCCAGGCAAAAGTTTGTCTCTCCAGAGTCATCAACAGCGTAGCGAACACTGGGTAGTTCTGGAGGGAAAAGCCGATGTTCAGCGTGGGGATGAAAAAGTAATTCTACAAAAAAACGAATCTGCTTTCATTCCCAAAGGGATGCACCACCGGCTAGGAAATTCCGGAAACACAACTCTGCAGATAATTGAGGTTCAGCAGGGCGAATACCTTGGTGATGACGATATCGAACGCTTTTAGTTTAATGATGATTTTTACTCTAAAACCTGGATGTTGTACAGGATGCTCAGAAAGGTCGTGAGTTAAAGAAATTCGAGTACTAAATTTGCATTTTCACAGGGATATATATATTTTGGCCTATCTTGTGTAATACACTAAACATAAATAAATAATTTTCTTAGTCTAAATTAAATTGAGGAAGATAATGAATGAGTGGAACATTTACGTAATTCTGCTTAATACCGCTAATATTATTTTCTTAGCAGCTTTTATGGCAAAAAAACTTGTCTGGCTGAGGTTACTAGCTATTACAGGGTATATCATAAGTGTACCCTATTACTTATATTACATTGAACCACCTTTGTGGAATACCATTGTCTGGGTTTGTATCTATACTACAATCAACTTGGTAATGCTCTTTATCATTTACCTAGAAAGTAGGCCGATTAAACTAAGTGATTTAGAACAGAAGATATATGATATGACATTCAAATCTCTTGA
>LSNO01000119.1 GCA_002082305.1 SAR324 cluster bacterium SAR324-CTD7B | reverse complement strand
CCGGGGCGTCTTCCGTTGTCCGTATCGGAACAATTTGGCGTACTTCCCACCATTGAAAACAAAGTCCAATTCTTGCCAACTTCCAGATTGTGCGCCGGATTTCGTGCATGGAGCGTGAATTGTGACGGTGCTTTGGCGATATATTCCTCAATCAATTCAGGGGAAAACTTAACCATTTGTGAAGAACGGTCCACTTCTGCACCGTGTTCTTTAAGAATATCCAGAGCCTCATCATCCAAAAAAGCAATCCCCAGTTCCCGCAAAATGCGCAAACTGGCTTGATGAATTTCTTCAATTTGATCGGCACTTGCAATTTCAAATGGCGAGTATGGATTACGAGGCTGTTTCCATGGTTGCTGTTGAATACCGTTAATAGTTCGAGACTGCGCCCGCCCCTTGCGTTTTCTTTCTCTTGACATATCTTTAATAGTATGAAATGGTTTGAGTCTTTGCCTGATGGTAAATAAAATTAAAAAATTCTGACTAGATCTGATCTCGAAGGCAAAGATGCCACAGTAAAGAACTTGTATTCAGACTTCAAAGCATTTCCATTGCAAACGGATAACTTGATTGACGTTCAACTCCTGTTTCCGTCATGATAATTTGCTCTTCAAGTTTTACACACTCACGTCCTCCTTCTGATCCTATTACTGATTCGACACAAAGAGTCATTCCGACTTCAATCATGCCGTCATAGCCTTTGTCATCAAAATCTTCGCAGTGTATGATATTGGGATATTCGTCCGCCAAGCCGACTCCGTGAATCAAAGTGGTATAACGATTAGCGAGAAATTCATCCGGAATCGGCCAGCATTTTTCTGAAACTTCCCTGAAGGTCATTCCGGCTTTCAAAACTGAAATATTGTGTTCAATTTGTTCATAGGCTTTGGCATACAAACGTCGTTGTTCGTCATTTGGTTCTTCACCACAAACCCAAGCACGTGACATATCTGAGCAATACCCGTACGGCCCGATCAAATCGGTATCAAAGCTGACCATATCACCCTTTTCAATCTGACGCATCGAACATTCCCTGAACCATGGATTTGTGCGTGGTCCGGAAGAAAGCAGACGAGTTTCTATCCACTCCCCTCCAAGACGAATGTTCGTTTCATGCAGTTTCGCCCATAGTCCGTTTTCAGTAATTCCCGGTTCCAAGGCTTCATGCATAGAGAGAACTCCCGCTTCACAAACATCCATCGAGGCTTGCATAAGTACCAGTTCTTCTTTTGATTTTATTGCCCTTGCGGTTTCCGCAATTTGCTCACCTTCAACCAATTCCAAACCTGTTTCGCGCAAAGCATCACAAGCCGTATGGGACAGAATGTCAATCGCCAGCCGACGATTTCCGCCACCATGATTTTTCATTAAACCCTCAATTTGCGCAGCAAATTCTTTTACAAAATCATGACAACGTTCTCCAGCACCGAAAAAAGAAAAGGCTGGCAGAACACGGTATTCGTCGATGGTTGGTATGCCCTCAGACAAGTAAGGATGATTGGCATAATCGAACAGAACTACCGGACCATCCAGGGCCACAAACACGCAGCGGGTTTCATAATGAGAACACCAAATCTGCATATTTGTCGCATCCACTGCATAGCGTGTATTAATCTGATTGAACAGCAATAATCCGGAGACATCCAATTCTCCCATTTTTGTACGCAAACGTTGTAAACGATAACGCCTTACTGTGTCTAAATCAACCGGTGCTGTGGAGAATTCCATGGCCCCATGTTGAATGGCACGTCCAGCTTTTATTTCTTGAACTGAAGCTAAAGGCATAATTCCATTTATTTTTTAGTATTGGCTTGGATAGTTTTTTAAAATTCTGAAATTAAAAAATATTTTATTTCATCTCTTGATCTGGTTTCCTGACGGGACAAATCACTCTTAATTCTCCACATCAAGTACTAGTGTTAAAGAGTTTTATACCCTTGCATCGTTATCTCCGGATGGAACTCGATGAATACCGCACATTCGATCCGCCACCCAGTTTTGATAACGGTGCAGTGGTTCTTCGAATTTAGGACACATTCGTCCGCCTGTAAATGCGGTGTTGCTCAAGCCCAGTTGGACCCGTTCGACAATGCCCAAATCCTGAGTGTTGACCATATCCCAAAATTTCACCAATTCTAAAAACATAGAAGTGTGCGACTCGTTATCCAGAGTCCCCGGAGGTGTGAGTAAGAAGGTCCGTTCCCTGGTTTGGTTTGCACGAATCGGGTCGGTGATCATACAAAAAGCATGATTCGGCAGTATGGTGATTGTGACATTGGGGAAAATACAAATGTGATACGCTGCCTCCAGATGTTCTTTGTTCAAGCCCTGTACCGCAGGAAGATTCAGCCATACCGAATCCACATCCCGCGAAACAGGTGTCGTCAGCATGCCAGTATACATCCCTGCTCCCTGACTACGGTGATGGTCTTCCATGCGGGAAACATTTGTAAGTTCTGGATGCACAAAAGGCAAGTGATAATACTCCATGAAATTTTCCTCAATCAATTTATAATTGGAAGCTACATCATAATTCTTCTCACCAAAAATCTCCCAGTTTTCCAAAACATGTGATTGAAATTTTTGCGGTATATCACCAAGCCATTCCTCAAGTGGTGTCGTTTGCGCACTCAAATTGACAAATACCAAAAATCCCCAAGTCTGTACTGAAAGTGGCAAGAGCCCATAGTTCTTCTTATCAAACAAAGCTGTATCAGATAAATCTGTTTCTCCTCCGTTTGAAGGGACAGTATCTACTATTTTTTCATTTCGGAACATCGACGTTCCCAAACACTGGCCATCAAGTCCATAAACCCAGGCGTGATACGGACAGTGGAGGCTTTTAATATTACAACTTTTTTCTAATAATTTAGAACCGCGATGACGGCACACATTGTAAAATGCACCTAGTTTCCCAGTTTTGTCTCGCATCACTAAAATAGATCGGCCAGCAACTTCCGTAACCAGAATGTCTCCAGGATTTTGAACTTGTTGTAAACAACCAACGGCAACCCAAGCCGTTGCGAATATCTTTTCCTGCTCTAAAGCAAAGAAATCAGCTGCCGTGTAAGCATCTGGAATTAAAGTTGAGGCTTGATCTACAGGTAGGCGACTTAAGCCGTAAGTTTCCGGTTGAGTGTAAACGTGGGTCGGCAATCTTTGTTGACTGTAATATTGCATATTAGCTGTTTAATATTTTAAAATGGTGCATCAATAGAATTCTGAAATTGTGACTCATAATATGACTTCAGTTTTTGTGCAGCCGAAATGGTGTTGCGCATCAAACAAGAAACCGTGACCGGACCAACACCACCTGGGACCGGAGTAATCCAGCCGGCTTTTTTTGAACAGGAATCAAAATCACTGTCACCAACAATTCTGCTTTTCCCCTTATCATCAGTGACTCTATTAATCCCGATATCTATCAGTGTTGACCCGGATTTAAGCATATCCCCAGTGATGAGATTCGGTTTCCCAACCGCCACAAAAACAGCATCCGCCCTGCGTGAATGATCCGCAACATTTTTTGTCATGTGATGACAGACGGTCACAGTGGCTCCTTCTGCCATCAATAGGAAGGCAATCGGTTTACCGACAATTTCCGAGTGCCCAATCACCACAACCTCCAAACCTTTTAAATCCTGACCGGTACGTCTCAACAGTTCTACTGAAGCCATGGCCGTACAGGGGCCGAGTTCCATTTCGTTGTAAACAATATTTCCAATCGATGCGGGGTGCATTCCCTCCACATCTTTGAGTGGATGAATAGCTTTCTGCAAAGTTTTAATGGAAATGCTTTTGGGAACAGGACGCTGTAAAAAGATGCCGGTGACCTTTGGATCAACATTGAAATTGGCAATAGCCGCCTGCAGTTCATTCGCGGATATATCATTCGGATACTCTTTTTCTTCAAATATAATTCCTATTTTCTCTGCTTTCAAACGTTGATTGCGGATGTAAAGATCAACAGCGGGGTTTTCTCCGACTTTGATTGAAATCAGCTTTGGATCCCAACCACTTGTTTTTAATTCTGATACTTTGCTGGACACTTCATCAAGAATGTCCTTGGCAATTGCCTTGCCGTCCAATATGTTTGCACTCATGATTTTACTAATGCTATCTTGTGGGCAAAAAAGAAGTTCTTTTCATTTTTAATTATTTTCCAGACTTTCGGTACAGATTTGAAATAATCACAAATAAGTGATTTATGTTTAGGAGTGTCAGCAATTAAAATAAAACCAGCTTTGCAGACTGCATTACTGGATTTTTCAAGAACCGCATTGCGTATTTCGTCATTCTGTAACATATGAAGCACACTGTCAATAACTACGATATTGTACAGATCAGGCGCTTCATAATTCGTAATATCAGCAATAACTCCATCAACAGCTAAATTTTCACTTTCCGCTTCTTCCAGCATTTGTTCAATACCGGTTTGAGCCGTATCCACTCCTAAAACCGAATGTCCTTTGCGGGCAATGAACAAGGCATCTCGTCCTTGTCCGCAACCAGAATCAAGAACAGTAGCACATTCATCATCATAATTCTCAAAAAACTCAACTATTTCCGGAAACGGCTCGCCGCAAACATTGCGACTATTTTGGTATTCTTTCTCGTAATTTATCATAAACTAGCCCCGCATGATCTCACCTTTGGGATCAAAAAGCGGTTCTGTCTGCAAAGTAGCCGGATAGCGTTCTCCAAGAATTTCCACAAACCAGCCTTGTTTTTCGTCAGCAATTTCCTTCGACACATAACCCATCGCTACTGAAACTCCTGAATTGTGAGCAAAGCCTCCGGAAGTTACCCAGCCTTTGACCTCGTTTCCGAACCAAATCGGTTCATCGCCAATCACATCAGCATCTTTCGCTTCGACAACAAAGGTGCATAAACGCAAAATTCCGCCGTCCGATTTTTCCTGAATGGCGGCGTCTTTGCCGATAAAGTCCGCATCTTTATTCAGAGCTACAAAGGGGCTTAAACCGGCTTCAAGCGGCCCGTAAAGCGGACGATATTCTGTGGCCCATGAACCATAGTTTTTTTCCAAACGCAAAGCATTCAACGCCCGAAGACCGAATAAACGGATGCCGAATTCTTCGCCTTCCCGGAGTAACAGTTCCAGCACATATCGTTGAACATCTGCTTCCATCCACAATTCAAAACCCAAATCGCCGGTGTAACTCACACGCCCCACCAAACAGGAAACCATCCCGATATTCATTTCACGGATGTCCATAAAACGAAAGGCATCTCGGGAAACATCTTCATCCGTAATTTTGGCCAGCAATTCACGGGACTTTGCCCCGGCAATCGATAGTCCGAGAATGTCAGCTCTGTGCGGAATAACCTCCAAATTTGCGGATTCCGGAAGATGTTGTTCAAACCATCGTAAATGATATTCCTCCGCAATTCCGGAACCAGCAATAAAAAATTTGTCATCATCAAGATTCGCCAAAGTAAAATCACCAATCAATTTTCCGTTTTCGTTGAGCATTGGTGCCAGAGTCATGCGGCCGGATTTTGGAATTCGGCAAGCCAGAATTTGATCCAGCCAATCAGAGGCTCCGGAACCAACTACCGTATATTTAGCAAATCCGGAAATCTCCAGCACACCGACACCTTCACGCACGGCTCGAACTTCCTCAGCAACGTGTTCAAAATCGGTGGAACGCCGCCATGAAAATTTGTCTGTTACGCCTTTTGGGGCAAACCAGAGAGGAACTTCCAAACCAAACGAACTCCCCATTTGCGCTCCTTCGGTTAGCATTTTGTCATAAACCGGAGTTGTCCGGAGCGGTCGTCCGGCGGGCAATTCTTCGTTCGGAAAACGAATCGAAAAGCGGCGGGAATAGTTTTCCTGCACTTTGGTATTGGTGTAGGAAAGCGTGGCCCAATCTCCAAAACGGCTGACATCCATGCCCCAAACATCAAAACCGGGATCGCCCTCAATCATCCAATTTGCGAGTGCCAAACCGACTCCGCCGCCTTGACTGAATCCTGCCATCACCGCACAGGCACACCAAAATCCCGGAAGCCCCCGAACCGGTCCGATCAGTGGATTCCCATCCGGCGCAAAAGTGAAGGGTCCGTTGATTACTTTTTTAATTCCGGCATTCTCAAAAACCGGAAAATGCTCAAAACCAACTTCCAGAGAAGGAGCAATCCGCTCTAAATCCGGAGGCAATAAGTCCTGTCCGAAGTCCCACGGAGTTACTTTGGGCGACCATGGTTTGCAGGCTTTTTCATAAGTTCCCATCAGCATTCCTTGTTGCTCCTGACGCAAATAAATTTCGCCGTCAAAATCGATTACCGCCGGAAGTTCCAGTTCATTTTCCTGATTAAAGGCCATCACTTCCGGCATATCCTCAGTCAAAAAATACATGTGTTCCATCGCCAAAACCGGCAACTCCAAACCAACCATACGCCCGACTTCCCGCGCCCAAAGTCCTCCGGCATTAACAACATGTTCGGCGTGGATTTCCTCAACCCGCACCGGATGTTCCGGTTCTCCGGAATCTCCATTTTCCAAAATCACCCGCCAACCGCCTTGTGGATGGATTTGAAGATCGGTAACTCGTACATTTTGATAAATTTCACCACCCTGTTTTTTTGCGGCTTTGGCATAAGCCCAAGTTGTTCCGTAAGGGTCTAAGTGGCCTTCAATTGAATCGTGTAAGGCTCCCACAAAATGCTCCGGATTGATGAGCGGCATGATTTTCTGTGCTTCTTTGGGACTGATGATTTCAGTCTCCAAGCCGAGGTAACGCCCTCTCGCGTGAATGCTTTTGAGCCATTCAAAGCGTTCCTTAGTCGCAGCCAACATAATTCCGCCCGTCACATGTTTCCCGATATCTTGTCCGGATATTTCTTGAATTTCCTGATACAGATCAATCGTATATTGTTGCAGTTTGGCAACATTCGGGTCACCGTTGATGGTGTGCATTCCGCCTGCGGCGTGCCATGTGGAGCCGGATGTCAATTCTGAGCGTTCCAACAAAACTGCGTCTTTCCAGCCTAATTTGGTCAAGTGATATAAAACACTGCATCCGACCACGCCGCCGCCGATGACAACTACTTGTGTGTGTGATTTCATTAATACTTTAACATAGTGAGTTTACGGGATTGTGCTTCCAGAAATATACTTTTGTTTTATCAAAAATAAAAGTAAATTATATAAAAATTACTGGTAAGATTTTATATGAAGGCAGTCAATGGTTTGGATTAACTCAATGTATTTGACGCAGTGATCCAAGGAAACTAGAACAGTTTGTCATTCATCTCCTTATAAAAACAGGTCGTCCGGTTGGTCCTGTGACACAACAAATGTGGAATTATTTTTTGCAAATAGCCCCTGAATAGCCGGTTGTTTCCGGTTTCAGGCTATTCTCCTCTGATTGAACAAACAATGAGGACAGTTCGTGGACTGTAGATTCCCAGTGAAAGTACTGTGTATGTACTTTGCATGTATGTGCTGTAAATGAGTATCTCATAAACTCTACCCTGGGGGCAGAGGTCATAAACTTCGTATTTTTTTTCACCTACTAAACCCCAAAACCAATAATTTTCTTCATGGGTTACAGTAGTTTTTGAAGGAAATTCTGTAGGATAGCGTACCTGAACTTGGCATCCTCCAATGAATAGAGCGAAAATTAAAATCAGACAGTAATAACGGAGCATAGTACTAATTTTGGAAAAATATTGTCTTGCCTTGCGTTTCAAAAATTTCGAATTTACAATCTTAGTTTAGACTTTGAAAAAGTGTAATCCAGTAAAGTTTTACCAGAATAAAGAAATTTAGCTGAAAAGCATCCGGGTTCCAGAATTTTGGGCGTAAACAGCCGGTCGCCTTCCCATGAGGCAAGTTCAGTCAGGTTGTCTTTGGGAATCCATTCAAGTTGACCCTCCGGACAATCTTCTGTTAGAGTACCAGAATAGCAGTTTGAGTAAAAAACAAAAACATGCCACTCATCACCAAAAGGTGAGTCGCCCTGATCAGGAAAAGAAAGTACTGCTTTTAGTTCCGGATCTTCAATTTTCAGTCCGGTTTCTTCCAGCATTTCACGGACTGCAGTTTCAAACGGAGCTTCATTAGGTTCAACTTTCCCTCCGGGAGCTAACCAGAGGCCCTTATGTTCGTCTTCTTTTTCACGATGAATCATCAGAACATGTTCATCATTATTTTCAAGATAAACCAGAACACCTAATTTCACAACTTTACTCCAAAAATTTATGCCTCAGTCGAAAAAAGAATTAAATGCGATTCTGAAACGCATTTCAGTTGAACAAGACAAACGACTGAACCCGGAAGAAGATGAAAAAACAGTGGTGTTGCCGTACGAATTGGGTTTTCAGGCTCCAATTATTCGCGGTCGTATGCCGGGACTGGAAGCAGTTTATGACCGTTTTGCTAGAATTTATGCTCAAACTTTTTCACATCATGTGAGACGTCCGGTTACTATGACACGGCGTGCTACGGAGTTAGTCAGTTTTCGCGATTATCTTGCTGCCATTTCTACTCCGGCTTCACTGACAGTTTTTGGCATGAATCCGCTTCATGGACACGCCCTGTTTGTTTTTGAACATCATCTGGTGTACATACTGATTGATATGCTTTTCGGAGGAAACGGCTGGTTTGAAAATCCACCTCCAAAACGTGAGCTTACCGGTATCGAAATTAAAATGCTGTCCAAAGTCGTCCACAGTGCTCTTGAAGATCTAGGTAAAGCCTGGAAGAGATTGACTCCGCTGGAACCTTATTTTGACCGCATGGAAGTCAATTCTAAATTTACAGCTATTGTTCCTCCGGATGAGGTTGTGGCAAGTACTACTTTCGATGTAGAAATCAACCGTGTCCCTTACACAATGAGCCTTTGTCTGCCTTATTCAATGCTTGACCCAGTACGTACCCAACTTGAGGCAGGAAAAACAAGCTATGATGAAGAGGTCAATGCAGTTAATGTAAGTCGTCTTGAAGAAAATTTGCTTAATTCAAAAGTTGGTGTAAAGGTTGACCTGGGGGAAGCCCGCATGTCCCTTCGGAGTTTTCTAACTTTGAAAGAGGGTGATAGAATTCTCTTAAATCAGGATCAAAATAAACCGCTTAAAGTTCTGGTACAGGACAAGCTGAAATATTTGGCTACTCAGGGTGCTTACAAAGGGAAAAATGCAGTTCAAATAACCAAGCTAATAGAGCCTCCTCCACGCTTTAGTGACTTACTGGATCAACCAGCAAAAGATACTGCGGAAGATTCATGATATATCTAAACTGTTACTGATTGACTCGACTGCGCAAATCTTTGCCTGTCCGGAACACTGGAAGTTGCTTTGGTTTGACCTCCACAGTTTCTCCTGTCTTAGGATTCCTTCCAATATATCCTTTATATTTTTTCAGTGTAAAAGAACCAAATCCGCGGATTTCTACTTTATCACCGGCACTTAGTGCAGCTTTGATACGGTCAAAAAAGATACGAACCATTTTGTCCGTTAATTTTGGATTGTATCCTGTTTTAGCCGCTAACTCTTCTATTAATTCTGATTTGTTCATAACTCATGGTATTTAAGGTTAGTTGATTAAAATCTGAAAACTCTTGGATTTCAATCGGATTCTTCTTTGAAAAAAACTTGATGATGTAAAGTTAGGGTAAAATGAAAAAATATCAAGTGATTTAGTAAATTATTTTTATATTGATTGAATTTGCAGTTCACGACGATAATGGTCGAAGAGAGTTGATTTAGAAAGCATACCTAAAAATTGATCACCTTCTACTACAGGTAATGACCAGGCTTTAGAGGTTTCAAACTTGTCTAAGGCAGCACTGATTGGCTCATTTAGGCTGATTAAGGGCAGATTACGCATGACTGATCCCATTGTCACTAAATCATAAAGACTTCTGTCAAAAAGATGAGGACGGATGTCATCAAGAAAAACAACTCCCACACATTTATTTTCTTTATTCAGAACAGGAAAATAGTTTCGACGTGCCTTCTTGAATTCCTCAATAAAATTTCTCAAAAGCAGATCTTCACGAATAGTTATGAAATCCTTGTCCAAAATATCTCCAATATTCAGATGATGCAGCAAGTAACGATCAGTTCCACGCTTGATCAAACTACCCTGTTTAATCAAATCCTGGGTATAGACTGAACCGATCTCGAAAAATGAACTTACAACCATTGCACTGCTTGCAGTTAACATCAGCGGCAAAATCATTGAATAACCTCGAGTTACTTCCATAACAAGGAAAATCCCCGTCAGTGGTCCGTGCATGACACCTGCAACCATTCCTGCCATACCTGCTAGAGCAAAAGCAGCATCTTCAGCAACCCCGTCCAGTGGGAGTGAATGCATGATCATTCCAAAAGCCAAACCCACACCACTGCCAATCACAAGGCTGGGCGCAAAAACTCCTCCGATGCCGCCACTACCGAGTGTCATCCCGCAGGCAAGAAATTTGAGCAGTACAAAAAGCAGAACAAAAGCAAGTTCCGGACGTATTGAATCAGTCAGAAAGACTTGAGTAGCTGAGTATCCTTCTGACAACACTTCAGGCATAAAAAAACCTAATGTTCCTACAAACAGCCCACCAATTGCGGCACGTATCCAATGATGAAGAGAGACTTTTGTAAAAAATTTTTCCCATAACAACAAACTTCGGGCAAACAATATGGAGATGACTCCTGTCAAGGCCCCAAGTACAAAGCAGGCAAGTAACGAGGTGAGGGAAAAACCAGCTATTTCCTGAAAGAAAGCAATCTTATTTCCAGTTATCCAGCGACTGAGTTCTGTTGCAGAAACAGCTGCAATGATCGTGGGTAAAATAGTTAAATACGTCCATTCTCCTATAATTATTTCTAATGAAAAAATAAGACCTGTAAGTGGGGCATTGAAAATTCCTGCAACTGCACCTGCTGCTCCGTAACCAACAAGAAGTTTTTTGTGACGCTCATTCATGTTAAGCCAGCGTCCCAGTGTTGAACCCAGTGCTGCACCAATACTCACTATTGGACCTTCCAAACCGGTTGAACCTCCACTACCTACTGTCAGAAAGCTTCCGAAAAATCGCGAGAAAATCATGCGTCTCCTGAGACCTTCTGATCCCATTGCTATGGCCTTTATTACATCTGACACTCCATGTCCTGCAGAGTCATGCATGAGAGATCGCACCAAAAATACAGCAATTCCGGCTCCCAGAGCAGGAAAAAATATGGCTCGCCAACCTAAGTCTAAGTCGCTTATGAAGAGTCTTAGAGAATGTACGCTCCAGTTAAGTCCGACGGCAAGAACTCCGCAACCCAGACCGATTGCCAATGCTGCAGTCATCATCACCACAGCTTCCCTGGCAGAAACAGCCTGGTAACGTGAAAGTAGATCGGTGTCAGATCCAGCCAAACCGCGCGAAAGGAATTTGTTAAGCTTTCTCTGCCAGTGTTTTTTGAAATTGTTCAACTAGATTATCTAATGAAGGTGAATTGTTGAGAAAGTCAATCATCTGCGATTGACTTAGAATACGGGCAAGTTGAGAAATAAGTTGAAGATGGTGAAAAGAATCAACACTCAAAAGTACAAATACAACAAAAACAGGTAAACCGTCCGGTGCCATAAAATCCAATGAGTTTTCCAAAAAAAATGTACCTACCATGGATTTATTTATTTGTTTACCTAGTGGTGTTTTACAATGCGGAATCGCAATTCCGTTACCAATTCCGGTTGAAGAAAGATGTTCCCTTTGCAAAAGCAATTCGGCTAATGAGTCTCCAATAGGTTGAGGCAAATCCATTTGTACTGAAACTTGCTGAAAAAGTGATTCTATTGAACTTGATGGAACAGCATGAAAAACATTTCCTGCTTTGAGAGCTTCAATCAGGCGTGACTGAGAAACTTGTTCTTTGCTCTTGCGGGATCTTCTTTTGTGTTCTTCAAGGTGTATGTGTTTTGAATCAGCCCAGGAAATTAGAGTAGATTGATTAAAGTAATATTTCCCGCGACGAATGATGCAGGGAATATCACCCTGACGTATCCAACGATAAATAGTTGCTTCAGGAACATGCAGCAACTGAACGACATCTGAAACAACCAACCATTTAGACATGTATAATTGAAAGACAAAAATATTTAATGAAAAAGGGTTATAATATTTGGAGTAACTAGTTTAACAGTATTAACTGTCTTTGTGAAGAAGTGGAATCTATATAAATTAAATTATTAAGAGTTGAAAATTGGTGCATTATTTATGAAAATCAATTACAATTTTCTAACAAAAAGTTACTTAGAAAGAAATTCAAAGGCAATTGAAAGGTTAAATTAATAAAAAAGACACTATTTCAAATCCAATGTCTTGATATTAGCCTAAAAACTTTAGATAAAGACTTCTTGTGGCTGGGGGTGCGCAATCGAAAATTTCGAACCGTGTCAGATCCTAGCGGAAGCAGCACTAAGATTTCGTAGATGTGCCGCATTCCTCAGCCTCTCTTCGTAAATATTGGAATTCCTCTCATGTCTTATGTCGTTCTGGCGCGCAAGTTACGCCCTTCACGTTTTGACGATCTGATTGGGCAAGAAACTACAGCCCAGACTTTACGCAATGCAGTTCTTTCAGACAGAGTTGCTCATGCCTTTTTATTTACTGGATCACGAGGAGTTGGAAAAACCAGTGCAGCCAGAATTTTAACAAGGGCTGTCAACTGCTTGAATCCCGACAATGGGGACCCGTGCAATAGATGTGAAAACTGTACTGAAATCAATCAAAACGCATCTGCAGATGTTATCGAGATAGATGCTGCCTCCAACCGTGGAATTGAAAATATTCGTGAGTTGCGTGAAAACGTAAATTATGTACCGGCAAAATGCCGCTACAAAATATATATCATTGATGAGGCGCACATGCTCACTCTCGAGTCTTTTAACGCGCTTCTTAAAACACTGGAAGAACCACCTCCGTATGTGAAATTTATTTTCGCAACCACCGATCCCCATAAAATTCCTCCGACTATTATTTCGCGTTGTCAACGCTATGATTTTTTAAGAATTTCAATAAAAAAAATGGCAGATTTTCTGGAAACAGTTGTCAAGAATGAAAATCTCGAGTTGTCACGCAAGGCTATTGAAATGATCTGCAGGAATTCAGTAGGCGGAATGAGGGATGCATTGACTGCAATTGATCAAATTCTAAGTTTTACGGGAACATCTGCGACTGATCAGAAAGTAGCCCAGATTTTGGGGATACTGGACAGTGAATCCAGGTTTGCATTTATTGAGGCTCTTCTGGAAAAAAAGGATGGTGAGGCCATAAGTTATTTTCAGAAACTTCAAGAACATGGACATGATGTAAATGATGTATTATCTGATTTGTTACAAACCATTAAAACCATCGCACTTGTGCGGACACTTGGGATGAATCAAGCTCTTTTTCAAGATATTCCTGCTGATGATCTGGAAACATTTTCTACTTTAAGCAAAATTGTCAGTGCCGATGAGTTACAACAGATTTTTCATATTCTGTTGGAGTTGGAAGAACAGATGAAGCGTAGTGCACATACTAAGATTTGTTTTGAAATGGCTATTCTCCAGATTGCATCCATTGAGCCTCTTGTCGGCCTTCCGGAGATTATCAGTGAAATACAAAATATACGTAAAAGTAAGTCTGCCGGAAACTCAAATACAGAAAATACAGATTCAGTAATTGAAGGTCCAGCGGAACTCTCAGGGCCGGAAAAAGATAATTCCGGAGCAAATCAGCAGCACTCATTTTTAAAAATGTCCGGAGCCCATAAACCATTAACGGACGCAACTGTAATTAAAAACATTTTGAAGTCAGACAAGACGGAGTCAGCTGCTGCTGAACCTGCCAAGTTGAATGAAAGTTCTCCTGAACCAAAAATGACTGAAAAGCAGCATTCTGTTACAAATCAAGATAATTATTCTCATGTTGATGAAGAAAACCCATATGTTGCAGAAACAGAAGTATCCCAGGTAAAAGCTGAACAAACTGAAAATGCAGATAAGGAAATGTCACCGGAAGCTCAGAATAATATTAATCAAAATCAAGAAATTGTAAAACTTGCTGCCAAAAAAAACATTGAAGAAACTTCAATGGAACCTCCGGAAGAATGGTGTAACTTTTCAGAAGAAGTTCAAAAACTGTCATCAAAGCTGGCCAGTTTTGTTCGCAATGCGGTCCCTCATAATTTGACAGGATCACAATTAATACTTTCTTTCAAAAGCGGAAATTATGCATCTATGCTGACTGAAGATAACAGAGAGTTACTGGAAAAAATTGCTTCCGACTGGACTGGCCATTCAGTTCACGTTAGTTGTGAAATTACTCCAATATCTGCATCTCAGCTAACTATAGTAGAACATGAACAAATACTTTTAGAGAGAAAAAATGAACTTAAGCGAAAGAATGCAAGAGCATTTCCGCAGGTCAAAGATATTCTTTCTGTGTTTACAAACAGCAGAATTACAAATATAGAATTGTCTGATGCATAAAGATAATTTGAACCACAATAATTTAAAATAGATTAAACTTTAAACTAAGGGATAAAATTATGATTGATATGAATGAAATGATGAAAAAGGCTCAGGAACTTTCTGAGACTATGAAACAGCAACAGGAGGAACTTGCCAAACAGATTTTTTCTGTTTCTGTTGGTGGAGAGATGGTGAAGATGACTTTCAATGGAAAGCAGGAAGCAATAAGCATTGAAATTGATCCGGAAGTTGTAGATGCAGATGACATTGAGACTCTACAGGATTTAATCCTTTCTGCAGTCAATGAAGGACTCAGACAAAGCCAGCAAAATATGCAGAACTCTCTTGGGCAGCAAATAGGAAAAATGACAGGAGGACTGGATTTATCAAGTATTCTCAATCCAAAATCATAATCAAATATTGTCTGAACGAAAATTCAAACAGCCGGACTTTTTTCCAGTTTTAAGTAGGTTTGTAATAGCCAAAGATTTAGCTGTCAGTTTTCAGCTGTCAGCTCAGGTTGAAATATAATAGCAAATAAGCTGACTGCTGAAAGATTTTTTGTTAAATCTATATTGTTGAAATCACAGATAAAAAGGGTTGTTATTATTGCTTATAATTTTGTTATTACACTATTTGTTAATTAAAAATGCGAATCTGGCGTCTGATCGAGGACATTCCCCGTACCGGCAGTTTCAATATGGCAGCAGATCAGGTGCTGTTAGAAAATTATTCTCAGGATGCTAATCCAGTATTTAGAATTTATGACTGGGAATGTACTACTCTTTCACTGGGGCGTAATGAAATATTGGACAATCTAATTGATTTGGATGTATGCGGGAGACTTGAAATCCCAATTGTCCGCCGTTCAACGGGCGGAAAAGCTGTTTTACATGGTTTTGACCTGACTTACTCCATTGTTGGCGGAGTCCTGGATCAGCATTTTTCCGGAGGTGTATTAGACAACTACCGCTATCTGGCAAAAGGATTTTATGCCTTTTTTAAAAAGTTGGGACTTAATCCTGTATTGAAAGCCATAGACCGTCAAAAGAAAAAATCTGACTCGCATATCTGCTTTGCAGATCCTGCTGTATATGAAATATTGGTTGAAGGTAGAAAAATTATTGGCAATGCACAACGTGTAAGAAATTTACGCAGTTCTCATTCATCTTCATGCAGAGTGTTTCTTCAGCATGGTTCTATTCCTCTCAAAGATTCTATACCCCAGATAATCCAAATATTCCCACATGCAGCAGAGGATGATCTGCGTAGAGAAATGCACTCACTTGAAACTGCGGGGGTTTATCCAGGACTTGCCCAAAAAAAATTAAGACAGATGTTTCTGGACTGCCTGCAGGAAACTTTTCAATTAAAATGGAAACGTCAGTTCTGGAGTGTTGAAGAATTGAAAATGATTTCGGAACGTGAAAATTCTTTTCAAAATCTTAATATTAATTAGTGTTGTAATTCTAACGGAGTCACTGACAGCTAAATTCAGCAGAAGTCGTTATAAATTTGGATTATTGACTTCAATTCAAAGACTGGGAACAATTTCAACTGTTATCTGTAACACCATTTTCTTTCATAGTTAAAACTATTTTAATCAAAAGTAAAATCCATGGTGCAGCATGCATTATTAAATCGAACCAATCGATTGGCCTGACAAGGGGTCCCGAAGAAAACATTTTTAATTTTTCCCACACGTGGGGTATAGGGAAAAATGGAGCAAGTCCCAAAGTAAGACAAAACAGGATTATCATCGACCATGGAAGTTTCGCCACTAATTCACTTATAGCCTTCAGCATAGGTGTTTTTAGTTACAAAAGATTGATATCAGGCTTAATTTAAGTATATTAAGCATATGGTATGACAACCTTAAAGGACAGATACATTTTCTTTTTAGAGCCATTTGTACATGAGCAATGCATCCACATAACCAAGTTTTGGATGCAGGAATGCTTTGGTAATTCTTCCGACAGTTTCAAATCCCAATCTGGTCCATAAGCGGATTGCCTGCTCATTACTGACTACTACGAGGTTGAATTGCATTGCTTTGTAGTCCAGCTCTTTGGCTGCTTTTTGTGAGTGTTCACACATCAGTGTCGCCAATCCTTTCCCTCTGGCGTCGGGCGAAACCATATAACCGCAGTTGCAAACATGACTGCCTTGGCCGGGATTATTTGGTTTTAGATAGTAAGTCCCAAAAATGTGCTGCTGTTCAACGCAGACAAAGGTTTTGTGTGGCTGCTCCATCCAAATTTGAAAAGCTTCTTCTTTACTTGTCTCTACGGGATAAGCATAGGTTTCACCTGCAGAAACAATATGCTGAAAAATAATCCAAATCTGTTCAAAGTCCTCTTTTACAGCTTCACGAATTTTCATGAATGTTGTCCGTTTTAACTCAAAAGTGTAAATGCTCGCCAGAGCATCCCTGCAGCCAATAAAATCAGCAGTACACCCATTATTAGGTCTATACGTTTAGCATTGCGCTGCAGCGCTTTTACAAGTCCTCCGGAGGAAGCAAGAAATGCAACAAGACAGTACCAGCTTGTATCAACACCCCCCACAGTTGAGACCATTACCAACTGTTCAGTAAAGTCAGCATCAGGCTGTACGAATTGACTGAAAAGTGCCAATAACCAGACTGCAATTTTAGGATTCAGAAAAGCAATCAAAAAACCTTCACTGAAACCACGGTACCCGGTTATTGTTGATTGTTTTAGTTCCCCATTATCCTGTTCGCCACCAATACCGGAAATAATCATTTTGCCGCCAAGCAATATTAAAAACAATGATCCAATTATTTGGGCTATCAGGAAAAAATTAGGAACAGTCTTTAACAGAGCAACCAGGCCAGTTATCGCAACCACGGAATAGAATGTAATACCCAGACCGTGACCGACTCCACTCATTAAACCCTGAGTCCTACCTCCGGAGATAGTATTTCGTAAAATTACCGCAAGACTTGGGCCGGGTGACATTGCACCCATGACACAGATTAAAGCTAACTGGCTCCATTGTGTAAAATCCATTTGTTTACTCTATATTTTACCGTACAAATTTGTCATTGAAACATTAAATTCGTAATTACTGGTTAAGTTTTCCGAGTAGCAGACAATTGCCATACAGCAAACTGCTTTTAACTGCAGGCTTAAAATCTGTTCTTAACTTAGTCATGTTTTACATCAAATGATGAGGATCTACATCAATCTGAATCAACTCATCACGTCTCGTTGAAGGTGGTGTTTCTAAAACCTGTTTTAACAAACGCAAAATGGGTCGTACATTATCTGCTTTCAGTAAAAGCTGCCAGCGAAAACGGTTGCGCAATTTTTTCATCGGTGCTTCTATCGGTCCAATGACTTGTACTGAATCAATCGGTTTGATCTCACTGGTAAACTGGGCAGTGTTTGAATAGTTTTTGTTAGAAGAAAACTTTTGAATCTTTTCGGCTATTTCCCAAATCAAATTTTCAGCTCGTTTTTCATGAGGACTGCTGCAGACAACCAAAGTCAGTGAATGAAAAGGCGGCATCCGGAGATTCTGACGTCGTTCAAGCTCCAGTTCCCGGAATTGCCTGGTATCGTGTTCTTTTGCACAAAGTAAACTATGGTGCCTGGGATTATGAGTTTGAATCAGCACCTCACCTGGTTTATAACCTCGTCCGGCACGTCCAGCTACTTGCGTTAATAGTTGAAATGTCCGTTCACTTGCACGGAAATCCGGAATGTTTAGCGATAAATCAGATAATATTACTCCTACAAGAGTCACTTCCGGGAAGTCATGGCCTTTGGTTACTAATTGTGTTCCAATTACGATATCTACTTCGTGTCTGCGGATACGATCGTGCATTTTAGAAAGAGCATGTTTGCCGTGCAATGTGTCCCGATCCATGCGTAAAATACGGGCCGCAGGAAAAAACATTTTAAGATTTTCTTCAACTTGCTCGGTTCCGGTACCTATTATTATTGGTGCGTGATCACTTCCACATTCAGGGCATCTCTGAACCAGAGGTTTAACAAAGTCACATTGATGACATTGCACCTGATTTGCTACTTGATGGTAAACCAAACTCAGACTGCAGTTGGGGCAAGTGAATGTCGATTCGCATTTTGAACAACGGACTAAAGGCGCAAATCCGCGACGATTCAAAAAAACAATACTTTGCTCCTTCTTCAGTAAACGTAGGCGCAGGGCTTCAACCAACTCGCTGGAAAAGTACGGACTTCCTTTCTGTCCGGGTACCGTTTTCATATCCAATAACCTGACTTCCGGTAAGAGTGCCTGATTAATGCGTGAAGGTAAGCTTAAAAGCTCATATTTACCGTTGCTTACATTGTTTGAAGATTCCAGTGAAGGAGTGGCCGAACCAAGTAAAACTGTTGCACCTGCCTCATATCCGCGAAAAATAGCTACATCTCGTCCGTGATAACGCGGAGTCTCGCCCTGTTTGTAGGAAGGATCATGTTCTTCATCTATCACAATCAGTCCCAGGTTTTTCATTGGAGAAAAGACTGCACTGCGTGCTCCAATTACAATTGATGCAAATCCATGACGTACCCTTGACCACTCATCAAAGCGTTCACCATCATCCATACCACTATGTAAGATTGCTACGTGGTCCCCAAAACGTGAACGGAACCGGTTCACAAGTTGTGGTGTCAGTGATATTTCAGGTACTAGTATCAAACATGATTTCCCTAATTTCTGGGCTTCTCGGACTGCATGAAGATAAACCTCTGTTTTTCCGCTTCCTGTTATACCTTCCAGTAAATAAGTACGGTAAGTTCCGTTTTGCAGTGAATCTGAAAGCTTTTCAAAAACTGATTTCTGTTCCGGAGTTAACTCCTTAAATGGTTCTATTTCAGGAAGTCCTCCTTCCATAAATCGGCGGTAAACTCTTTTTTCAAAAAATTCAATATGACCTTCTTCTTTTAGTTTTTTTAACGCCTGTGATGGAGCATTGACTCGGTTTTGAACGTCGCTCCAACATATTTCACGATTTTCATTCAATATTTCAAATATTTGCTGTCTTTTTGTTTTACGCCGAGAAACGGAATTTTTCGGATTATCAGGTTTGAGCAGACGTATCCAGCGTTCCATTTTTGGCTTTGTCTTTTGCCCAAGTAACACCTGAGTTGATTGAACATGATCTTTGGAAAGCCAGTTACGCAGTTGTTGGTGGTCACGTTCATCAGGGTTGCACTGAAGCCATTCCTGTTGTGTCCATGTTGATTGGGTATCTATCAGGATCTGGGGTTTTTGGCTCAGAGTGTCCAGGCCGGGAAGTGAGGTTGTTTGGGGAGTATAAGTTGTACGTAAACGCAAGGCAAGTCCACCTGGAATTGCAGCATTAAGAGTTTCACCCCATGCGCAAAAATAGTACTCAGAAGTCCATTTTGTGAGTTTCAGTAATTCTTCAGAAAAAAGTGGTTCCTCGTCGACCAGTGTTTCAACATTTTTTAGCCTAGTAATTCCGGAATGTTTTTTAACACGAACGATGACTCCACCCTTTTTCTGTGCTCCAAAAGGCACAAGAACTTGTAATCCTTTTTCCGGAACTAGAGTAAGTTTATCCGGCCAGTGATAATCAAACGATTTTCGAATTGGTAAATTTAGGGCAACTTCAACGATCATGTATTATTTCGGTATTGCCTTTAAGCAAATTAGTGGAATCTCTCCAGTGCTTTCCAACCGATAACTACCGACACCAACAGGTAAAAACAGGGCCTCTTCACGATTTAATTTAACTGGAGAACCACTTTTAGGTATAATACTGGCCTGTCCGGAGATGGTAATTAGCAAATGGTATTTTCCATCCAGTTGATCCTCCCAAATAGTTTCCGGTTCCAAACAAATTCGATCAGCCGTAAATTGCGGAAAATCAACAAAACGTTCTATCAGCAAACCGGAGGATTTGTGTAAGCATTCAAGTTCAGGAGGTTCATAAACTACCGGGAGCATTTTGTTTAAAGCGTCATCAGTATCCCAATGATTTTGGGTGAGAACTTTTTGAGCGAACATCAGTATTAGACGCTCGTAGTGCGGTGTTTGAAATTCAATGACTTTAATTCCATGTCGAAGAGAATGCATTTGAAACACCGGAAAGCTGATGATGTCACCAACTTTTACCTGACAGTCGCCAACAAAATTTGAAGCTTTCTGTCTTAGTTTAAGTTCCTGTTCATGTAGTTCATTCGGAATATCTTCGGTAGAATCATCAATTTGGCGTCGTATTTTTTCATATTCACCAATTGTTTCCCTGAAATTTTTCAGCAGAACTTCTACCCATTTTGACCCATGTATTTCCTGATAATCCTTGATTTTCTCCGGATGCAGTCCTGCCTTGATGATTCCTGTTCCTGATGGCCAGGCTGTTTGGTCAATTTCTGTAACCACGTAAACTTCCCATTTCTTTTCATGCATTTCATAATACAAATCTCCAATCACATCCTCAGAAACAGGATTTAGTGTTTTGAGCAAAATCAGCGATTCCGGATGATCGGCAAGCACTTGTTTTTTAAAAATATTCAGTGCATAAGGTAACTCTGTTTTCCCATATTCGTCTGTAACTTTCACCACACCGCGTTTTTCTACTCCTGTGTACCATCCTTCATGTCCCCATGGTTTTGGGATATTGAGGACTTCGAGGCGTAAAGACTGTTCCGGATTGACTATTACGGCATGTCTGTTTTTTGCCACAGATTCGAGTGGAGCATCAGGATTTTGTACGATTATTCCCTTGAGAGTTTCCGGATCGAGCTTGTTTTTCCAGACACTACCTTGCTTTTTTAATGTTGCGTTTTTATTGTTGTGATTCGATTTTTGAAGTTTGATTTCAATCAATTCCTGAAAGGAAACCTGTTCAGAGTTTTCTGTCCATGTTTCTAAACGTTTTCGCTCGATTAAAAGTAGGAAAAATTGAACTTCCTGAAGGTCCATTTCAGAAAGTAAGTAATCTGCGATTTTGCCTCCGTCTGGTATTTCAACCTCAGTAAAGTCATGCAAATTGAGGTGTGCAAACCAAATTGATGATCCTGACTCAGACTCAAGCAACTGAGAAATTTCTAAACAGGAAAGCAAGTATTTTATAGAAAAATCTCGTGAAGTCATGGATTAAGGATTAAGCAGTTCTGGACAAATCCTGGCATTATTAAGTGCATCAGCCGTTGCAGGTGAGATAGGACTCAGTAATTGCGTCAGTGTGATTATTTCCTGTTCAGGTATGGCATAAGGTGTTACAAACTCAACAGAAAATGCCTTTGATTCAGTTGAACTGGGATTTAGATTATTAGAAACGGTTTTGACTAAATTTTCAGCAGCAGCAAGATTTGGGTTAAGCAGAGTTATATTGCAGAATCCTTCTTCATTAAAAGCCTTTTGGAAAAGGTCTTGACGATAACCATAATGAGTACAAGCAAGAAAAATCAGCAAAGTATCTATGTATTTTTCAGGCAATTTCAGCATGGCTTTTTGAACCCAGTGCCGGATACGTTCTTCTACAAATGAGCTATCCGGATCATTAGAAATTTGGGTTGCCAAATCCGGACAACCCTGGGAAATGATCCGTATTTCCTCAACACCCTTCTTAAACAGTTCGTTTTGAAAAGTTTCGGTATTAATCATTGTGGGAGTTCCAAAGATGATAGCCGATGATTGAGCATCATTGAGCAGACTTGATAAAAGCATCTTGACACCAATTTGAAGAATCCCTTCAATTTTAACAGTTTTTTCAGAAGGAATCTCCAAGTCATCCAATAGTACAGACAGCGTTCCACAAGCGACAAAAATGTGATGCGGAGCAAAAATCTTTTCAGTGTTCCGGAGGATTATTTCAAACGTTTTAAGCTGTTCCGCTCTTCCGGACATGGAATTGTATCCACGATTATTTGAAGGAACAGCGTTAATGTAAGTGATTTGTAAATCGTCAGCGGGATAATTTGGATGGTTTGCCCCTGCAGGTTCTGATAATAGTTGCAGAAGCTTGGCACAAACAGACAGACCTCCAAGTCCTGAGTCTGTGATAACAAGTTTCATGAAGATATTTTATTGGCAGGTGATGTTGATCAGAAATAATGCATCTAACCTTATCCTGAGACTTGGCCAAATTCAAACTAATAGTGTTTACAGTATGAATATTGGAGTAGAATTACTTAGGTCTTACTGAAAAAGTTTTACCTTTGTCATCCCAGACTTGATCCGGGATCCAGAGTCACCGTTCAGCTTGAGTACAAGATCTGAAACATTTCTCCTGGATTCCGGGTCTATGCTACGCACCGCCCGGAATGACAAAGGAGAAGAATCGAAAGAAGCATAACTATTGATCTTGTTAGGCCACCTTTTTGGAAAAGGAACTTAAACAACTGAAGAGCAGAGTGTTTAGTGCTTTTTTCTGGAAATACCCTGCAGTTGTCTCTGTTAATTGACTAATTACTTTTTGACATTATTGAATAATATTATTTTTCAGCAAGTCTTAATTATGCGGGACTTTAAATAACTCGTGAGTCATGTTTTGTCGTAAAGTACTGATATTATTGTATTCGGCTTGTAATCTCGACCAAAGAATGAGATCTAATAAATACTGCTATATAATCAGATCCCTCACAGACGTTCTGGCTGACACAATAAAACTAGTAACAGTAGAGCAACTAATGGGACAGAATAAAGTTTCAGGTGGGATGCCTGCCCTCCTGTTTTTGAAACAGGATGAGCAGACAATTTTATATACGGGGTTTGTGGTGAATTCTCTGAATTAGACGTCTTTGATACTGAGCTGAATTTTACCTCGTCTGTCAACACCGGTTGCTTTAACGGTGACAATATCACCCTCTTTGCAAACATCTGTAACTTTTTCGACTCTACCTTCTGCCAGATTTGAAATGTGTACAAGCCCTTCTGTTCCAGGGAAAACTTCGACAAATGCGCCAAAGTCCATCACCTTCTTGACAGGTCCGGTATAAGTTTCTCCAATCTCAATTGTTCGAGTCAGGTTTTGCACAATTTCCAGAGCATCATCCACCGCTTGATGGTCACGTGACATGATGGAAACAATACCATCATCATCGATGTTAATCTTTACACCGGTTTTCTCAACAATACTCTTAATCATTTTACCGCCAGGTCCAATGACCGTACCGATTTTATCCTGTGCAATTTTATGAGTGATAAAGCGGGGCGCATAAGTAGATAGACCGCTACGGGATTCTTTCAGTGCTTCTGCCATTTTCCCCAAAATGTGCAGTCGGCCTTCGCGTGCCTGCATCAGAGCTTGTTCAACTACTTTCTGTCCAAGTCCCTTGATTTTAATATCCATTTGCAGGGCGGTAATTCCGTTTTCTGTACCAATAACTTTAAAATCCATGTCACCCAGATGATCTTCGTCACCAAGAATATCTGAAAGTATAACGTTGTTTTTACCTTCACTGATGAGCCCCATGGCAATACCAGCGGTTGCTTCCTTGAGAGGAACACCGGCATCCATCATGGCCAGAGAACCAGCACAGACAGTAGCCATTGAAGACGAACCATTTGATTCAAGAATTTCAGAAACAAGACGAATTGTATAAGGAAATTCAGCTTTTGTTGGAATAACCGGAGTTAATCCGCGTTCAGCCAGGGTTCCGTGTCCAATCTCTCTTCGTCCGGGTCCCCGAGGAGGACGTACTTCACCGACACTAAAACTGGGAAAGTTATAGTGCAGCGTGAACCTTTTAAAAGAGACACCATCCAGTGATTCAATCATTTTTTCATCTTCTCGCGCTCCAAGAGTGGTAACAGCAAGAGCCTGTGTTTCACCGCGTGTGAACAAGGCAGAACCGTGTGTTCGAGGCAAAACTTTAGTTTCGCAGGTGATTGGTCTGATTTCAGTAGGTTTTCGTCCGTCTATCCGGATTTGATCTTTAATCAAACGTGTGCGCATTTCATCTTTTTTGATGTCAGCAAATATTTGACTTAGTTCTTTTGCAGAATCTGCATCAGGTGAATCTCCAAGAATTTCGTTGTTTATTTCATCTTTTAATGTGTCCAGACGTTCGTACCGCTCTATTTTATCTTTAATCCTTAAAGCTTCATTAAGTCGTTTTGGTGTAATTGCCTCAACTTTTGATTTTAATTCTGAATCTACAACCGGCACATCTACAGTACGTTTTTTCTTGCCAACACTCTTCATCAGCTCTTCCTGCATTTCAATGATTGGCAGAACTGCTTCCTGACCATACCAAAGTGCATCCAGCATAATTTCTTCACTCACACCAACAGCTTCACCCTCCACCATTAAAATTGCATCTTTGGATGCAGCCATAAAGATGTTAAGTTCACTTACTTCAAGTTGTTCCGGACTAGGATTGGTTACAAATTTACCATCAATTCTCCCAACTCTGACACCTCCAAGAGGATTGTGAAAAGGGATATCCGAAATAGCCAACGCCGCAGAAGCGCCGTTCATAGCAGCAACATCAGATGGATGTATCAGGTCGTGACTTAAAACGGTTGCCGCAATCATTGTTTCTGCCAGGTAATTGTCTTCAAATGCTGGACGCAGCGGACGATCTATAATGCGTGAAATCAGAGTTTCGCTATCTGAAAGTCGAGCTTCACGTTTTAAGAAACCTCCAGGAATCCGTCCGGCTGCATATCCTTTTTCAACATAAAAAACTGAAAGTGGGAAAAAATCTGCTCCTGTCCCTGATCCTTTTGCTGCAGTTGCAGCTACAAGTACTACTGTGTCACCGTATGTTACTAATACGGATCCGTTGGCCTGTTTGGCCATTCTTCCGGTTTCCAGCTTCATAGTTGCTGGTCCAAATTCTCTTTCTACTATCTTCATTCTACTCCTAATTATCAACGTTCTACCGGTTCTAACTTAACGGCACTGCCTGTTATTAATGTCTGAATTCCGGTATTCTTTAAATTTCAGCATACAAATTCTTTCTTCTTTCCTGACTTGGGAAAAAATAATCTTCCAGTTCTGGACAGTGCTAAAAGCAATACTCATAAATCAATTTTCAACAATCTGAAAAAAGTACTGAAAGAAGGAAAGCAGACTTGATGCTACATGATACGGGGGAATTGCAATGGTAGAATTCAGCTTTTGCCAAATTATACCTGGCAGAAGACCAGCCCCCGTGGACAAGTCTTCTGTGAAGTTTTGTATGAGTCACTTGACTCGAATCTCTAGTTGTTTAGTAATAGCGGCATACCTCTCGCTATTTCTGTTCTTAAGATAATTCATGAAATTTCGTCGTTGACCAACTAGTTTCAACAAACCACGTCGTGAACTAAAGTCCTTTGGTTGGCTTCGTAAATGGTCTGTCAATGAATTAATTCGCCCGGAAAGTAATGCTACCTGTACTTCTGTAGATCCGGTATCAGCATTATTTTTTCCGAACTTGTTTACAATTTCGACTTTTTGATTTTTTGTCAGCATATAAGTTTATTTTGTTTTCTATACAAACACCCTTATTGGATGAAAATAACTTGCCTCATTCTCCCACATAATGTGGCCGATAGCAACTAAATTTTGGCAAGAATCAACAACTTTGGTTTTAACTGAATTTGTCTCTGACTCTATTACACAATTTTCAGTCATTTTAACGCCACTTTCAGTCCAGTTTTGTTGCAAAACTTCAACACGACGTCCCTGTTTGATGGAAACAACCATTTCAGCAGAACCTACGATTGTGTTAAGGTGATCCAGCAACTCTAATGGAGAAATCCACGGCACATTATTTTCGGTTACTGTTTCTTGTAGTTTTTCTATTGATATAGAGTTTTCACTTTTAAACCACTTTCCACAAGCTAAACGGTCCAGAGAAGTTAGATGTGCTCCAACTTTCAGCTTCTGTCCAAGATCATTGGCCAATGCCCGGATGTATGTGCCTTTAGAACAGTGTATCCGGATTTGAACGAAGGGCAGATCTACAGCTTCTACGTCTAATTCATGGAATATTACCGACCTGGTTTTAGCAGGAACTTTCAATCCTTGTCTTGCAAGTTTATAGGCAGGAATACCATTGATTTTTGACGCAGAAAATGCAGGATTTTGCTGCTTCTGTGGTCCTAGAAATGTGTGAACAGCTTTTGTAACCTGTTCCGGATTTAAATTACCCAAATTATGACGCTCAGTGACCCTACCTTCTGCGTCAAATGTGTCAGTGGATTCACCTAATTTACATACTGCACGGTAAGTTTTGTCAACATCATTGAACAAAGGAATCAGGCGTGTTGCCTGTCCCAAAAATACAGGTAAAACTCCTGTTGCCATGGGATCTAAAGTGCCGAGATGCCCGACTTTTTTTTCATTAAACTTCCGTTTAATGAAACGAACGACATCAAAAGAAGTCCATCCCTGAGTCTTATTGATGTTGATTATCCGCAAGTAATTCTTTATTTTTATTCGAATATCAAAAAGGATATTAACCGGACTCTATTCATTTTTGTCAAATTCGGATTCTCGCTGCTGTCCAGTATCTTCCGGAAGAACGTTACGCAACAATATTTCAATTTCATCACTGTGGTCAAATCCTCTGTCGTACTCAAAAGTCAGATGTGGTGTGTTTCTAGTTTTGAGGACTTTTCCCAATTTTCGGCTAAAAAATCCTGATGCATGATTTAAAGATGCAATCAATTCTTCTTTGCCTTTGGTTGGAAAAATTGAAACATAGACTTTTGCTGAAGTCAAACTTGGAGTTGTTTCAACTCTGCTGATTGTAACTTTGCTGAAACGCGGGTCACTGCTTTGAAAAAGAAGAACTTCAGATAAACGACGATGCACCAAAGTGCTGAAATTGCTTCTACTTGTTTTATGCATAATCAATTACAGCCGTGCACTTTCTTCAATTTGCTCGTAAGCTTCTACAATATCGCCATTCTCAATTTCCAGAAAATTCAGTACTATTCCGCACTCATAATTTTGTGCAACTTCCTGAACATCGTCTTTGAAGCGCTTCAGAGAAATGATTGAACCCTCAAAGATACTTTCTTTCTTACGTAATACTCGTATAAGGCTATTGCGGAGAAGCTTCCCATCTGTAACCAAACCTCCGACTACAATGCCATTTTTTCCAGAAGAAAAAACCTGACGAACTTCTAAATGACCTAATACTTCTTCTCTAATTTCTGGTTCCAGGAGACCTTCCATAGCTGCTTTTACATCATCCAATGCGTTGTATATAACATCATAAAGCCTCACATCTACACCTTCACTTGATCGCGTTTCTCTGGCTTTTGCGTCCATTTGCACATTAAAGCCAACAATAATTGCATCGGAAGCAGAAGCTAGTGTTATGTCGGTCTCAGTAACGTTACCTACTGAGCAAAGGAGGAACCTTAGAGAAATCCGTTCATCTCCGATTTGTTGCAGAGAAGTTTTGAGAGCTTCAACGGAACCTTGTACATCTCCTTTTAAAATCAATCGGAGTTCAGTAACCTTACCTTCATCAATTTTACTGAAAAGATTGTCCAAACTGGTTTTTTGGTATTCCCGGATGGTTTCAGATCGAAGTTTTTGTTCAAGATCCTCAGCAATTTGCCGTGCTATTTTTTCATCTTCAAGAACAACAAAATTTACTCCTACTTCGGGTACATTGCTTAAACCGGAAATTTCAACAGGAATTGCAGGACCAGCTTCTATCATTGTATCACCAACTTCATTGAACATAGCCCGTATTCGTCCATGAATGCTGCCCATGACGAAATAATCTCCAATTTTAAGGGTTCCGCGTTGAACAAGAACAGTACCTACTGGCCCCTGACCTTTTCTGACTCGTGACTCAATGATTGTTCCACGAGCAAAACCTTTTGAGGTCGATTTTAGTTCAAGTATTTCTGCCTGTAAATGAATCATTTCCAGTAGTTCATCAATGCCGTCACCTGTTTTTGCTGACACTTTTACAAAAATAGTGCTCCCACCCAAATCTTCTGGAATTAATTCATGTGAGAGTAATTCCTGTTGAATTCTTATTGGGTCAGATTCGGGACGATCAATTTTATTTACTGCAACAATAATCGGAACATTCGCTGCTCTGGCATGCTGAATAGCTTCAACTGTTTGAGGCTGCACCTTATCATCTGACGCAACAACAAGTACCACTATATCAGTGATATTTGCCCCCCGGGCTCTCATTGATGTGAAAGCTTCGTGTCCGGGTGTATCCAAAAAAGTGACCTGATTGCCTTTTACTTCAAGATGATATGCTCCAATATGTTGTGTTATGCCTCCAGCTTCTCCAGAGGCGATTCGAGATTCGCGAATTTTATCAAGAAGGGATGTTTTTCCGTGATCAACATGTCCCATAATTGTAACAATCGGTGCTCGTTCCTCTAACTCTGAAACATCAAGTTCTTCTTCTCTGAGGTGGTCAGACAACTCAAACGATTCGACTTCGATTGTAATATCAAAATCTGCTGCAATAAGTTCTGCAGTTTCTCCTGTGATTGTCTGGTTAATAGTTGTCATGATGCCTAAGGACATCAGTTTTCTTAAGATTTCTGGAACTTTTATACCAATTAAGCCTGCCAGTTCGGCAACACCAACCTGATTTCCTATTCGGATGCTTTTTTTACGTGGATTGAATACGTGCTTTGGTGCATTAGTATCAGAAACTTTGCTGGAAATTTTCCTATCCAATCGATTTTTTGGAAAGTCTTTTCTGCGGCGGCGAGGTCTTCTTTCACGAAGATAATTATAATCTCTCTGTCCACCACCTCCCCTTCGTTTGTTCTCAAATTCCGAGGGTCGGGAACCTCTGTTTTTTGATGAGAATTCTTCATCATCAGTTTGAGGGTGTTTGAAAAATATTTTAGTTTTCTTTGATTTTTTTTCTAATTTTGCAGACTTTTCATCATCAGGTAAAACTGTCTTATCAGGATCTCTTTCCAGCGGAGTAAGCTTAGATTGTTTTGAGTCCTCAACTGTGTCAGCATCAGGTTCAACTTTGTTTTCTGGAGCAGGATCTCCAGATTCAGGTAAAGTTTCCTGGGATTCCAATGTGCTTATTTTTGAGAGGTCACTTTCTAAGACTGGTTTTTCTGGTCTGTCTTTTTTTGCATCAGCAGAAATCCTTTCTATTTCAGAATCGGTTTTTAACTTATCGGCAACTTGAACTGTTGAGTCCTCTGATGAATGTACTGGCTCCGTCCTTTTTTTGCGTACACGTCTTTTTGGGGTTGCTACAACTTCTTCATCATCTAATTTAGATTTAGTGGAGATTGTTACTATTTTAGATTTCTTAGTTGTTTTAGATTTTTTGACCTTATCAGTTGCTTCCGGTTTCTTTTCAGTGGACCTCAAACGAATCTTCCCTGATCCTTTAGCAGACTTTGGCAAGATAATACCCTTGGCACTCTTGCCCATCTTTCTTACTATTTCAGCTTGTTCGGAAGACAGTTCAGAGAAATTGCCTGTAACTGGAATCCCGGCTTTGCGCATCTTGACAAGCAAATCTTTTGCCGGCAGATTTAACTCTTTCGCCAGTTCAAATACTCTAACTTCGGACATGAATTCTTTTGGGGTTGTAATTCAGTTTAAAATAAATCTATGACTTATAGGCTTAGCAGAATCATCCTGCTGTTTCCGGTGATTATAGTGAAAATGTTTTTATTTTAAGATTTAGCTTTAGTCTTAGTCTTTGTTCCAGCTTTAGTCTTAGTCTTTGTTTCAGCTTTAGTCTTAGTCTTTGTTTCAGCTTTAGTCTTAGTCTTTGTTTCAGCTTTAGTCTTAGTCTTTGTTTCAGCTTTAGTCTTAGTTTTTGTTTCAGCTTTAGTCTTAGTCTTTGTTTCGGCTTTAGATTCAACTTCAGTTTTACTCTCAGCAGGAGCATCTTTAGAATTATTTTTAGTATCTTCTGTATTATCAGTCTCTTCAGCTTCAACTTTATCTTTGTCTTCTGTAGTTTCAGATTCTTCAGCAGTTAAGGGGGAAGAATCTTGGTTATCATCTTGATTTTCCAGTGCAGTTGCAGTTTCTTTAGCTTCGTCAGTGTCACTTTCAGGCAGATCCTCGGATTTGTCTATACTTTTGAGACCATTTTCTTTAGTTTTTGCAAATTCTTTTTCCAGTTGCTCATCTATGGAAAGCTCATCTTCCTCAGTGGCAACAATATTGATTTTGTAACCGATTAATTTTGAAGCCAGACGCACATTTTGACCTTTGTGTCCAATTGCAAGTGATAATTGACTTGGTGCAACAACAACATCAATTTGTTGTGCGTCTTCGTCAATTTCAAGACTGTCAATTTCGGCCGGTGCCAATGCATTGCAGGTATATTGGTCAATGTCTTCGCTCCAGCGGACTATATCTATTTTTTCTCCATTTAAGTCATTTACAATAGCCTGCACTCGACTTCCGCGCATGCCAACACATGAGCCGACTGGGTCGACATCATCATCTGTAGAATAAACTGAAATTTTTGCTCTGCGGCCAGGTTCTCTTGAAGCATTGACAATTTTGACGATTCCATCATAAATTTCCGGGACCTCCATCTCAAACAGCTTGATCAGTAGACCAGGATGTGTCCTGGAAATTGTAAGTTGAGAATCTTTATGCGGATTATCATTTACGTCCAACAGCAACACTCTGACATGGTCTCCAAAGGAAAAATTTTCACCATATATTTGCTCTCTCCGGAACAAATAGGCTTCGACATTATTTTGAAAACTGAAAGCAACACGTCCGTTTGGTTCGACCCGCAAGACAGTTCCGGTTAAAACATCTCCTACTTTGTCTGTAAAGATGGAAACAACCATTTGTCGTTCTGCTTCCTTTAAACTGCCAAAAATAATGGGTCGTGTTGAATGAGCAATTCTCTGAAACTCGCGATCACTAATTTCATACTCAACCTCATCTCCAAGTCCTGCATCAGGGTCTATTTCAAAGACTTCATCGACAGAAATTTCATTGTGAGGATCTTCAACAAGTTCAACAACCTCCTTAAAATGGAATAAGTTTATTTTTCCGGTATCTTCGTCGATATGTCCCTCAATTTCTCTATAAGGCAGTTTGCGCTGAGCAGCCTGAATAAGCGACTCTTCTACCAGTTTTATCACAACTTCATGGTCCAAACCCTTCTCTCTAGAGAAGTCTTTAATTATTTCAAATAAGTTTTCTTCCAAAATTCACCTTTTTTTGTGTTATGTTTTTATGAAGTTATAACAAACATTCAAAATTTCAGTTCAGGTTCGAGATTAGCTTTTTTAATTAGGGTATATGGGATTACCAATTCAGACCCATCTGATTCCAGTTTTAAGCGTATTTCCTGTTCAGTACTTTCTTCTAATTTTCCAACCGCATTTTTTACTCCCTGGATTTTTTGCTGCAGTCGCACTCTGATTCGTTCTCCCGTGAAAGTCTTATAATGTTCAGCAGTCTTTAGTTTACGGAATAATCCCGGAGACGAAACTTCTATGCTGTAAGAATCAGAAATTGGGTTTTCATTGTCCAAAACTTCCTGTGCGATTCGATTTACGGCTACACAATCGTCAATCCCAATTCCATTAATACTGTCAATAATTAATTGAACAGTCTGGTTAGATCCGTGTTTATTATATTCAACATCTAGAAGTTCATAACCTTCACTTTTGATCGGTACAGTAAGCAAATTTATCAACTTTTCTGCAATCTGGGTCATCAGGTCTGCTTAGATTTCAGGATGTTGCTAAATAATTGATTAAAAACTAACCTTTGATTCTATCTGTTTAAAGATGCTTTGTCGATTCTTTTTTTGTGTTGTTTAAGCTTTTCGTTCTATGGTCAAATATTCCACCAGTTCTCCAAGCAAAGAACTAGCAGGGTTAACAGGTAAATATTCCAAAGCTGCAGAAGCCAGAGATGCCTGTTCTTGACAAAAACTTGCTACAGATTCCAGTGCCCCAGTACTTTCTGCTTGAGAAATAAACCAGTCAATGTCGGCATGTGTAACGTGTTCTCGAGTTTGTAATAAAATTGTGCGTACTCGTTCGACATCCTTTGCAGAAAGCCGTTCCAGAAGTTCAATTGAAATCAAGGTGCGTTTCCCTTCAGCAATGTCACCTCCATACTCTTTACCATAACCGCCTGCACCTGCGCTGGGAGCTTCAGTTTCACTTTTTTCAGTTAAGTTAAGCAAATCATCACGAATCTGAAATCCGATTCCAATTGCTTCTCCAAATCTGCCGGCTGCTTCCAGCTCTGTTTTGGAAGCACCCGCAATCAAGGCACCACATATGCAGGGTCCTCGACCGGAATACCAGCCTGTTTTTCGGCTAATCATTTCACGGTATTCAGCACGATCAGGAAAAGTCTGGTTTGCTACCCAGCCTATATCTAGTGCCTGCCCCTCAAAAGTGGCCTGCATCACTTTGTTCAAATGTTGATGGACCTCTACTGCCAAATTACTGTCTAATTTGGAATGATTTTCTAGCAAAGTTTCATGTACCAGTCCCAGCAAAGCATCTCCCGCATTAAGTGCAAGGGCGATTCCGTGTTGGAGATGTAATGTCTGTTCTCCTCGACGTAATAAAGACTCGTCCTCTATATCATCGTGAACCAGTGCAAAATTGTGAAACAATTCAAGTGCAACTGCAGAAGTCAAGGCTTTTTCCGGATCACCTCCAAATAATTCACAACTTAGTAAAACTAGTGCAGGACGAAATCGTTTTCCTCCACGCTGCGGATAATCACGCATCAAATCATAAAGATATTCCTTTGGTTCTCCATCCGGAATGCAGCGCAGAGTCTCTTCTCCAATCCATTCACTGGCGGCTTTTAAATAGGATTTTAGTTGGACATGATCTTTTGCGAAAATTTTCATGTTGTTTATTATTAAATGGAAATTACGTTTTCTTAATAAACGGTTATGGAGTTTAGATTTTAGAGCGATTGAAGTTTTGGAATACGGAAATTATTTTTAATTCGCTGGTTGGCATCAGCAAGCTCAGCAACTGGCAAAATGACGCTCAAACGCTCTGAACCTGGAAGGAAATCAATTCTATGAAAATTATTTATTGGACTTAAAAAAGCTGTGCTAACATCTTCCAGGCGGCGTATTTGCTTGCCGTTTACCTGCAAAACCACTGCATTAGAAAGTTTTTGGTAACCGATGTTCAGCGGGTCAGGAATAACTTGTGACACTAAAACAATCCGGGGAGGATGTTCGGAGGATATTTTTGTTCCGGTCGAAGATATATCAGTTTTATTATTTTCGTAAATCGATACAGCTTTGTTTTGCTCCAAAAACAACCTCAGCCGCATAGGAGCACGTGTTTGCCAATTTGCACCCCAGATTCTGAGGTAATTCAAGGTCAATTCCTGAAATAAAAAACCACCCTCTATAACATATCGCGGAGCTGTTCCAACAATTTTTAAGGGAACTGATCGACTATTCTCTTCGTATGCAGAAACTTTTGTTTGCAAAACAACAGGCTTACCCTCACGGATTACTTCCAGTTTTACTGAATCTCCCACTTTCAAATGAGCTAAAAAAAGCAAATCAAACAAGGAAATACCCCAATCCGGATGCTCAACTTTACCATCGTGTGAAAGCGTCCATTTTCCCAGTTTGGTCAAATAATCACCTTGCATCAAAACATCAGAACCTGTGCCGTAAGGCAAAACCCTGCTGATCCAGATTCCGGGTTTTTCCGGAGGAATTTGAAAATGATTGTAAGTACTGCTTTGCGGTAATCTGCTCCATATAAAACCACGATGTGCTAAGCTCCGGTAAGGATTACTGCCTGCGTGCTTCAAAAACTCAAGCAGCATTGCAGCAGGCATTGCCTTAGCTTCTCCAGTACCTGCATCCAGGATCATTCCTGCAGTTTCATTATCCTGCAGAAGCGGGTATCCCTGACCGCTTTGGGAAATTCCGTTCAGCCTTAAAAGAGGAAACCAGGCATTGCTTACTTCCCGGTGTCCCACTGCCATTCTGTCTATTGTTCCGGACTCCATTGTCCACTCATCTTGAGATTTTATTTTCAGGGAATAAATATCTTTTGCCTCATGATCAGTAGATGATTTTACAGGAGTCCATTTCACAGGTCTTAGGTTCCGCCAAAATTTTGAATTATTGATTTGAAGTAAAGCCAAATTTGCAGCATAGTCCATCAGCACAAGCTTGGCTTGAAAGGGGCTGCGAATGTCCTTACGTGTCACCTCAATCAGGGTTGCATCGGAAACAATTTCTGCTGTTGTCAGCAGGTACAGGTTATTGTTGTTTCCATTTTCAGATACTGAAATTCTCACAGAAACGGGTAGGCGTACAACCAGGGCCATTCCGGATTGTGTCCGGATTTCGCGTTTTTCCCACGGAGTGCGCCAGTCAAAAGACTGCTGATAAGATTTCAGGAGAACGGCCTGTTGAAACCATGGTTTTATTTCCGGAGGATCAGCCTGTAATACTGAAGTAAAAAGAAAAACCGTAGCAGTTATGGGCCATTTCAAAAGGGTATAAAGAAAATTATTTTGTTTCACTGAGAATCCTTGTTTTTGTCGGCATAAATACGGGAACCGTCAATAATTCCGTAACGTTTGAGAACTGAATTATGCTGCTCAAGACTTTCTTTAAAATTCAGAACTAAAGGGATTTTATGCCATTCGCTTCCAAAGACAACATTGGTTGTTTCTGGAGGCATATTCTTTAGCATCTTCTCCAAATGTGCCAGCGATCGGACTGGTTTACCGTTCAGACTACTTACTATAAAATTGTGTAAATTGGTGTAGCCGCTATTGACTGGAGAAGGCAGAACACGTGTAACAATGACTACTTGTTCGTGACGGGTTCGCGGTCGTTCTATTTCACGATACCAGTGTTCATAAGCCAGCGGTGGAGTTATGTTCCCCGGAGAATGGATGTAATTTCGATTCAGGGCAATAAAAACCAGCCCGCCAAAAATAACGTATTCTGGAAGCTCATCATAGCTGTTTCGCATTTCTGAGCCAAACGGCGGTGCCTTGAGTGTGAGTGTCAGGTTTATAAATTTGCCTTTTCGCCAAACCTGCAGTTGAAGGGAATCGCCGATTTGTCGGTTTTCTGCTTCAATAAAAAATGTAACTTGCTGCTCACTGTAACGCACCATTCCTGCTGCGTCAATTTGCAAATCCTCAATTTTCGTCAGTACATCTCCGATTAAAAGAACACCGTCTGCAGATGAATGTGGAACTACCCGTTCTACAAGTATTCCTCCGGTATCTTCTGGAAGACCCAAATATTGACGATAGTGCTGATTGATAAGGGAACTGGTTTCTATTCCAATTTCAGGTACTCCATCATATCGTCCATCTTTAATATCTGCCAGAAAACGATTTATAAGTGGAACAGGAATAAAATAACCAACATCGTTTAGTCTCAAATTGGATTGAAAAGCAACTCCGATTGCTTGTCCGGATTGTGTTACTGGTCCGCCGCTGTTTCCGGGATTGATTGCAGAATCTGTTTGAATTAGCAGGTGTGAATCAATACCAGGATGCACATAAGTTCCAAATTCGATACGTGAGACAACACCTTCGGTGCGTGATAGTTCCTTTCCGCCCACAGGATACCCATAGGCCCGGACCCTGCTGCGTAACTCCGGAATACCACCTAACTCCAGCGGTTTCAAATCCTGATAAAACTTGGGATCACGTACTTTAAGTAAAGCCAAATCTGAGTCGTGAGCAATTGCCAGCACGTCTGCTAGAAACGGTTCCGGACTTGAAATTTTATTCACCAGCAGCATTCGAGAATCACTTACCACGTGTGCATTTGTCAAAATCCAATTGTCATGAATTAAAAATCCACTTCCTTGTCCTTGGCTCGTGGGCTTCATTTTCCATGGAGATTTCCAGTCCGGACTTTGCTGATAATTTGTGATACGGAATACGGATTGTTCGATTGAATTCTGTGAAGCAGGCACAGACGAGACCAAAGCTAACCAAACACATTCTATAAGAAGAATAATCCAAAAATATTTTCGGAATTGTGGATTGTCTTTTAACAAAAACTCACAACGAAAGCCATTCATGGATAGAATAAAGTGTAGGGTTGTTGAGAGCGGATTACGTCCTGCTCTTCAAATAAATAAGGTCCGTCAACTGGTTTTACAACAACTGCATGAGTGATAAGATTTTTATCAGTAGTCCAATAATGTAAGTGATAGGCTGGTGCTTCCAAAACAAACTCGGATTCACGTTTCAGCGTCAAATCGAGTACCAACTGCATCCCCATACTTGGAGCCGTGCTGATTACAGTATCGTTCCAACTGGTATTGATCGGCACATGAATATGTCCGCAAATTATTTTTTCAACATGATGATGCTTGCTGATAACCGAGCCTAAAAGTTCTTTCCCGATAAAACCGTCCACATCAGTTTCAAGGACATCGCATTTTATCGGCGGGTGGTGCATAAATATCATTGTCGGCTGAGTAGGTTTTTCGTTTAATCGGGCATCGAGCCAACTCGCCTGTGCTTCGGTAATTTCACCACCCGGACTTCCTGGTAAGGTGCTGTCCAAAGCGATTAAACGAAGATCTGAATCTTCAATTACATAGTCAATTTTCCCCTCAGATTCAACAGGACACGCTTGTTTTCCAAAAGTTGATCGAAGTATGTCTCGGTCGTCGTGATTGCCGGGAATGACATAAAAGGGCATCTCGAAACGGTTTAGCAAATTGGCGGCATGATTGAACTCTTCTGCTTGCCCCGTACTGGTAATATCACCTGTGACCAGAACCAGGTGCGGTTTTGGCAGGTGTTGATTTATGTGGTCGATACAGAGTACTAAATTCTCTGCCATCGGCGCAATCCCGTATGTTTTTGTGTTTTTTCGGGGTATATGAAGATCACTGATTTGAGCGATGAGCATAACTAATTTATTATACCAAAAAAATTAAAATCCCAGTTCCCAGCACAATCCTGTAAATTACAAAAACCAAAGTGCCGTGATTACGGAGAAAGCGCAGCAATAACTCTATCGAAAGGTAGCCCACAACAAATGCAGCTAGAATTCCCAGAATTAAATTTATGTATTGGTCACTGCTGATTCCAATTTCCATTAGTTCCTTCAATTCGTATAGACCGCTGCCAAAAATCGCAGGCAATCCCAGCAAAAAAGAAAATCTCGCAGCAGCTTCACGATTTAAACCCACCATCAAACCACCCATTATGGTGGATCCGGAACGGGAACAGCCGGGAATCAGAGCCAAAGCCTGTGTCAGGCCGATTAATTGAATTTGTAAAAAACTTAATTGTTTAATGTCACGGTTGCGAGACGAAAGTCTTTCGGCAAGATAAAGAAAAATTGCCAGCACTATTAATGCAGTTCCGATCACCCAGAGTTCACGTGCCTCGTTTTTGATGAAATCCTTAAATCCCAAACCTAAGACGACTACTGGAATAGTTCCGGCTGCAATACTCCAGGCCATTTTTGATTCTGGAGTTTCAAACAGGTTCCTATGCCAGAGGCTTTCCAGTGCCGCCGAGGACAGTTGGACTACATCCTTACGGAAAAAGAGCAACACCGCAACCAGTGTACCCAGTTGAATAACTGCAGAAAATTCTGTCCCCGGATCACTCCAGCCGAGTAATTCCGGAACAATTCTTAAGTGAGCTGTGCTGCTGATCGGTAAAAATTCGCTCAATCCCTGAACAATGCCCAGCACTATGGCCTGTATCCAATCCATTGGTTTTTTTATGTCTGAAAATAATGATTCTGTACAAAGAAATCTAAGTGAAAATTTGCATTTCCTATCTACATGTAAAATTGAGAGAATTCAGGATTTATCCTTTTGTACATTTAAGGTTAAATAAATATTCGACAATTCAGAAAAATGTAATCATCTCAGATTAATTATCATCAGAACTGAATGAATAATCAATCTGGAAGCTGATTTAAGCTTCAGTCTGGTTTTTTTCAGTGAGGAGTTTTAGTGTTTCTTCAAGTACCAACTCAGGCTCAATTAGTTTCAGGCAGTCATAGTGAGCAAAACGACAAGTTCTTGAAAAACAGGGTGAGCAGGATAAATTGCGGCTAAGTACAGTCGCATTAGGATTGATTGGTGCAGTCCAGTCGGGAGAGGTTGAGCCAAAAATGGCAATTTGCGGACGCTGCAATGCGCTCATTAAATGCATGCTTCCAGAGTCATTCCCAACCAGTAACTTGGCTTTTGCTAAAATTGCGAGCAATTCCGAAAGGGAAGTTTGTCCACAATAATTTTGAACAAAGTCTAGTCCCAGAGAAATTTCAGCACCAGATTTTACATCCGCTTCGGTACCTAAAATGAGAATTGGATCTCCAAAAACATTGTGCAGTAGTGTAGCAAGTGTACGAAAATGTTCTAGAGGCCACTGTTTTGCCGGGCCAAAAATAGCCCCCGGAGTGAAGACAAAAAAAGATTCAGGAAGAGAAATTTCCAAGGAGCCAAGTTGTTTTTCCACCCATTCATGAGTTATTTCTAGTACAGCGTCATTCTTAAATTGATATCATCTGGCGCGAAAATAGCATTTCGTTTTCCATGATTAATTTTTATGGAGAACAACATGGCTCGCAAGACAAAATACATCGTCAAGTTAAGTAAAAGTGAAAGAGAAAAGCTGAACAAACTGGTGAAAACCGGCAAGATTGCAGCAGCGAAAAGATACCGTGCTCAAATTTTTTTGTACGCTGACGAAGGAGATGATGGCCCTTGCTTATCAGATCCACAAATAGCTAAAAAACTGGAACTATCTGTGATAACGGTGCAAAGAGCACGTCAACGTCTAATTGAAAAAGGCTTGGACTTTACTCTTGAACGTGTAAAAAGAGAAAAAGGACCGAATCCTAAAAAACTTGATCCGGAACAGGAAGCAAAATTAATTTCTCTGGCTTGCATTGAAGCCCCCGAAGGTCACGCACGCTGGTCATTACGTTTGTTATCAGAGCGTATGGTCGCTTTAGATTATGTCGACAGCATCTCTCACGAAACAGTACGGCAAACACTTAAAAAAAAGAGATTAAACCTTGGCAATGCAAAGAATGGTGCATAGCACCACAAAATCATGCTGGTTTTGTTTGTGCCATGGAAGATATACTCAATGTCTATCAACTTGATTATTCAGTGCAAAATCCTTTAGTTTGTATGGATGAAACCAGTAAACAGCTAACAAAAGAAACCAGAGTTCCAATTCCAGCCAATACAGATCATGTCGAATATTATGATTCAGAATATGAACGTAATGGAACCGCAAATATATTTATGTTCTTTAACCCAATTGAGGGCAAGCGCCGTGTTGATATTACCGACAATCGTACAGCTAAAGACTGGGCACATCAAATCAAGCAATTGGTCGATGTAGATTACCCTGAAGCAAAAAAAATTACGCTCGTTATGGATAATCTTAATACACACGTTGGGGCATCTTTGTACAAGACTTTCAACCCCAAAGAAGCAAGACGAATTTTGGATAAACTCGATTTCCATTATACGCCGAAACATGGGAGTTGGTTGAACATGGCTGAAATTGAGTTCAGCATTCTTGGTCGCGAATGTCTTGATAGAAGAATTCCAGATAAAACAGCGTTAATAAATGAAGTTAATGCTTGGACTGAAGAACGAAACTCAAAGGAAAGTAAAATTATTTGGCGCTTCAAAAATGAAGATGCCCGTATTAAGTTGAAACGGTTATATCCTCTGATTAAATAATATCTAATTAAGATTGACGATGTACTAGCCGCGGAGGATATTTTTCTGTAGAAAGCCCTGGTGCCAATAAATTCAGGTACTCTTTGAGTAAGTGTTGTGAGCGTGGGGTAGCCTCCGGCTTTTTTGCCAAACTCAGCAGAAAACTTCTGAATTCTCCGGAATAGCCGATCCGGTGCGGTATTTTGCTCTTATGTGCCATCCATGCAGCTGAAAAACTTGGAGGCAGAACATAAAAATAATCGTAATTCTCAGCACGCAAAGTTTTTCCAAAATTTCCTGCAGTTTCTTTTTTTGGATCAAAAGGAATTATTTGTCCACGATGTGGAAGCGGTATTTTTTCAAATCCGGATTTAACGATTAAATCAACCTGTGATTCTGGAAAGGCTTCAAGAACAGCGCGGACAAATCCGCTTGACATAACCATATCACCCAGCCAGTTTGGTGTGCGGATCAGAATTTTTACTGGAGCAGATTCAGGCATTTAGTATATTCATTCGAGAATTGATGACTTCCGTTGCTGCCGGGTACAGAAATAATAGCCGTCAGGAAGAAGAGAATTATAGTGTTTTAATTCAATCTCTTTGCCGTCCTTCTGATTCAGCCAGACTCGAAGATCTCTGACAATGAAGTTGGACGTATCTATGTTTGAACAAACCATGTTAACTTGTTTGCGCAAACTGTCCGGATGGCTAATGTAAATCTTTTTCTGCAAACTTGTACATCCGGAAGAAGCAAAAATTATTAGAACCTGCAATCTGAAAAGAATCAGGATTGATCTAAGACTCATTAAACAATCAGACTGAATGTTTGTTCCCAGTGGAAATAGTGTCTGCAGATAAATTTAGCTGAAATTGTATGGAAAGGCAATTATAGTAGACAGAGGAGAAAAATGCTTTTGCTGAATTAATTGATCCGGGACTCAATTACGGTAGCTGCGTTTTTGTTCAAGGGTCCGCCTTGAAACAGGTTTTTCTTCAAACTCCTGCAGGAAAGTTTGCATTTGTTTTTGAAAGAAATCATCTTTTAACATTCTCTCGTCGACTTTTTTCAAGGTAGCATGGACCGTTGAATGGTCACGACCTATGATTTTGCCGATTTCACTCAGGGACAGTGAGGTAAGTTTTTTTAGCAAAAATACGGCTGCCTGTCTTGCTTTGATGTGTTTTCTGTCACGACGATATGAATGAAGTCCTTCTTCAGAAATTTGAAACATTATGCAGATATGCTGCAGGATTTTGTTTTCTATAGTAACTGTGGATTTACCATGTGAGTGCTGCTCAAAGTTGGTTTTTTTTGCAGAATCATCAAGCCAGTCTTTCAGAGAATAACGAGCCAATTCTATAGTAAGCTCTTCATTCAGCAATGAAGCATGTACGCCGAGACGCATCAGAACTCCTTCCATGCGTCCTATTCCTCCCTTAATATGCTTCACGATAAAATTTGCCAGCTCGTTGTTCAGTGGAATTCCACGTTCTTTAGCTTTGTTCTCAAGAATTGCAATCCGGGTTTGATCATCGGGAATTCCGATATCAACCGTCAGCCCTGAATCCAGTTTTCCCCGTAGTCCGGAACTTAGTCCGGAAATCTGTGTTGGCGCTTCCTGACAGGCTATAACAATTTGCGCTTTTTTCTTGCGTAACGCATTAATTGTGTAGAGCAGTTCCGTTTGGCACTTTGCAGATGGAACCAGAGCCTGCAAATCATCCAGTAGAAAAGCATCAGCCTTTCGGTAACGGTCACGGAATTCTTTCATTTTACTTAATCTGAGATGATTAACAAAATCATTCAAAAAATCTTCTGCAGAAACCTGAACTCTTTGTTTTTTGGGATTGCTTTGCTGGAGTTCATTGCTGATTCCTTCAAGCAAGTGCGTTTTTCCTGATCCGGACTCACCATAAATAACAAAAGGATTAAAGGCTATACCCGGCATTTCAACGACTGCTTTACAAGCCCTGCTTGCCAATAGGTTTCGTTTACCCGGGATAAAGGAATCCAGAGAATATGAGCTGGTACTTCCTGCAGCATGTTCTGTTGCAAAGTCTGACTTGGAATTTTTTATTTCCAGATCGTTATTTTTGTTTGCAATTTGATCTTGATTAAGATCAAATTCAGTTTGTACGGATTTCTTACGACCTGTACAACTGAATATTTTGTATTCGAATTTTTTCTCTGAAAATGGGGCTTTTTCAGGGAAAAGTTCGTTGAGGACTTCTTTCAGGAGAGATTCGTGATTAGTCTTGATTTCGTAACGGTATATTTTGTGTTGAATTCCGCCTAATACAACCTTTGAAGGAGTTATTTTTAGCAGCTGAAGAGAATCCAACCATGACTGGCTTACATGAGAAGGCAAAGAACGTCTAAGGCACTCTTTAAATTCTAATGATTGATTATGACTCAGCTCCATTTTTTCTTATATTTCAAATCCATTTGCTGTTTTTCTCAAGTCTAAATCAGTTAATATTTTGCTTGAGATAGGCTTAATATTTTTCCTGTCCATGGAATGGTTTCAGTACCAGACTGGCCTCACTAATTTAATGCAAATCGAAGGGTAAAATCAACAAAAAAGATTTCTAAAAAGATGAATAAGTTACCCATAAATAACTGATAAATAAGTTAAAGATTTTTTACAAAAAAATAAAAATATTATTGTATATACTAAATCAAAGAGCAATAAAGTCGTTCAATATTAGGCATCTAAGGCATACAAAAAAAATGAATATGATAAATATTTTTTTCGTGTTAATGTTTATTTCAAAAAGCACTTTTTCAGGAATCAAAAATGAATCAGTCAGCAGTTTTGCTTACAAAGACAAAAACTGAATATTTGAACTTTTTGAAAAAATTTCGCAGTCTGCAGTTGTCCACAATCGGCAAAAATGGACGTCCGGAAAGCAGCTACGCTCCCTTTGTTGTAGATCAAAATAATCAGTTTTATATTTATATAAGCGCACTGGCCCGTCATACAAAAAATTTACTTCATGACTCAAGGGCTGGAATCATGTTTATAGAACCTGAAGAACAGGCTGAAAATATATTTGCCAGAAAGCGACTTACTTTTGATTGTGATGCGGAAATCGTGGAGCGTGAATCTCAAGACTGGATGAGGATAATGTCTCTTTTTGACGATTTTGCCGGTGAACTGATGCAAACATTACGTATGCTTGCCGATTTTCAGTTGATTAGACTGAAGCCGAATTCGGGTCTTTTCGTCAAAGGATTTGGTAAAGCCTATGAAATTTCGGGTGAAAAGATGGATCAGTTGTCGCATGTAAATCCGCGGAAATAGTGATGTTTTCCTTTTAAAAAGCTGCTTTCAGTAGAGCTTTAGTATAAGGATTCTGAGGATTATTCATAATTTTCGCGGTAGGCCCTGCTTCCAAAGCAATTCCGTCTTTCATGACGATGATATCGTGACAAAGTGCCTGGATTATTTTTAAATCATGGCTTATGAACAGATAAGTCAGGTTATGCTTTTTCTGCAAATTACGAAGCAGTTCTAAAACCTGAGACTGTACTGAGCGGTCAAGTGAGGAGGTCGGTTCATCCAGTACTAAAAAACTGGGTTTGAGTACCAGGGCACGGGCTATGGCAATGCGCTGGCGCTGTCCTCCGGAAAACTCGTGAGGATAGCGATGTCTTAATTCAGGATCGAGATCGACCTCTTTGAGAACCTGTACAATCTGCTCTTCACGATTTTCTTCTTTTTCAAGTTTGTGGATTTCCAGGCCTTCCGACACTATTTGTTCCACAGTCATCCGTGGACTAAGGCTTCCAAACGGATCCTGAAATACAATTTGCATTGCCTTCCGAATCGGTGTGATCTGTTTTTGATTTAAAGCGTCCAGGTAAACATCACCAAATTGGATTTCCCCTTCACTTTTTATCAGACGGAGCAAAGCAAGTCCGAGGGTGGATTTTCCGGATCCGCTTTCTCCAACAACACCGAGACTGTGTCCTTTGCGGATTTCCAAACTGACGCCGTCAACTGCTTTAACGTGATCAACGGTCCTTTTCAAAACACCTTTTTGGATTGGAAACCAGACTTTTAAATTCCTGGTTGAGACAAAATATGTGGCAGAATCCGTGACTGTTACAGGCTGCCCGCCAGGTTCTGACTCCAGCAGTATTTTTGTATAGGAGTGCTGAGGATGCAAAAAAAGTTCTTCTGTATTTCCGGTCTCAATTATCTTGCCCTGAGTCATCACTGCAACTCTGTCAGCATGTTTTCGTACAATGCCAAGATCATGTGTAATCAGCAGAATGGCCATCTTAAATTGCTCCTGAAGTTGACGAAGAAGTTGAAGAACTTGTGCTTGTACTGTAACATCGAGTGCAGTAGTCGGTTCGTCTGCAATTAGTAAATCAGGCTTGTTGGCCAGTGCCATGGCAATCATTACCCGCTGCCGCTGACCTCCGCTCAATTCATGCGGGAATGCGCCTAAACGTTTTTTTGCGTTTTGAATTTCCACCATTTCCAGTAGTTCCAACGTACGTTCGCGCGCCTGTTTTCGACCTAAACCCTGATGGACAAACAAGACCTCGTTTATTTGTTTTTCAATCGTGTGCAGCGGATTCAGAGAACTCATAGGTTCCTGAAAAATCATCCCGATTCGGTTACCCCGGACACCACGAATTTTTGCTTCAGACATTTGGAGCAAATTTTCCCCTTCAAATTCTATATTGCCGTCAGGATGAGATGAGGAAGCAGGCAGGAGTCGCAGAATAGAATGGGCGGTAACAGATTTGCCGGATCCACTTTCACCTACTAAAGCCAGCGTTTCACCTTTGTTCAATTCCAGCGAGGCGTTGCTCACTGCATGTGTTACTCGATCGCCTTGTGTGAAATCAACTGACAGATTTTTTACAGAAAGAAGTGGGGAAGACATGATTAGTTTTTTTATATTAAAATTTTACTTCCTTTTTCCTGAGTTTGCTCTGCAGTCATCTTACTTCGATCTATCTTGTATGGTACCTCAATTCCCTGCTGAAAAGCCGGGCGTTCGGCCAAAACATCGAGCCAGCGTTGTAAATGAGGAAGATTTTCAATATCCAAACCTGCCCAGCGATAACTCCTGACCCAGGGCCAGGTGGCGATGTCTGCAATGCTAAGATCACCGGTAAGATACTCATGTTCTTTGAGTTGTGTATCCAGCACAGTGTAAAGTCGCAGGGTTTCTTTTTGGTAGCGTTCGATTGCGTATTCAATTTTTTCCGGAGCATAGCGATAAAACACATGAGCTTGTCCCTGCATCGGTCCTATTCCGCCCATTTGAAACATCAGCCACTGTAGTGTCACGGAGCGTCCATTGGGATCAGAAGACAGAAATTTTCCGGACTTTTCCGCCAAATAAATCAAAATGGCTCCGGACTCAAAAACGGTAAAATCATTGTTTTCATGATCCACAATGGTAGGAATCCTGCCGTTTGGGTTGAGCTTGAGAAACTCAGTCTTTTTTTGTTCTTTTTTTTCGAGTTCAATAGAGACTACATTGTAGGGCAGTTTGAGTTCTTCGAGTAAAATTGAAACCTTGTAACCGTTTGGAGTAGGGGCTGTGTATAAATCAATCATGCTTTCTTTGAAAAAATAATTGTGCTTTTTTAAATTCATCCGGAGTGTTTACATCCTGACAAATCCATGGAGTTTCTTCAGGAGAGGAAAGACGAACCATGCGCCATCCTTCCCAAAGCAATATTGGGCGTCGTTTTCCTTCGGCAAGTAATTCTGCGGCTGGTTCGAGAACAGGACGACGATAAAGAGCTAAAAGCGGATTAGTGATATTTTCCTCTTCTGTGCAGACAATGTCATACTCGTCTGTCATAATATCACGCAAAGTTTGAAGCCACTCTTCAGTTAAATAGGGTAAATCGCATGTAAGCAGGAACACTTTGTCGATCTCTGAACTCAAAAGAGGTAGGGCATCAACAATACCCTGGAGAGGTCCACGTTCTGCCACTGAGTCCGTGCCAAGCTTGATCCAATCTTGTAACTCCCGGGAAATGCGAGGGAGAATCTGTCCCGGTGCACGCATTACAACTGTTTCAGCTACGAGTGGACGCAAGATCAACAATAGTCTTTCAAGCATTGTCCGGCCTCCTATTTCGAGGCTCGCCTTATCCCGCCCCATGCGTGATGACAGTCCGCCGGCCAGCAGAATCGCTCCGTATTGTTTTTTCATCTTAGCAAATAATACTAAATTATTAAAGTAACTCGACAGTCACTAGTTTTACGTATCATTACGAACTATGTGAGGGATCTTATAAAATATCAGTACTTTAGCAGATCTCTCCCTTAAGTCGAGATGATATGCATAAGTTAATGATAGCAGTATCTTAATAATTCATGTCTCACGAGTAAAGTAAATAAGATTTTAGGCGCAATAGAAATTAGACAAAATATTTGTAGCTTCTGAGGCACGGAGTTTTAGAAGAAGTAATCTGTTCGAAATGTTTTTGTGATCTATTTGTAAAAGAAGACTAATTGTCATCGGGATCAGTAATCAAGCTCAAGTCATGAGAAGCTTTCTGTAAGCGTGGTACATGACGAGAAATCTCTTCCAGAGTCATTCTGGAACTCGGGGCGTGAATTGACAAAGTGGCAAATAAGCGCTTCCGTCTGTCGTAAATTGGTACTGCCACACAGACCATTCCTTCAATAAATTCCTGATTATCTGTTCCAACTTGTTTTTTTCGAATTTTTTCCAAAGCTTTTTCCAAACTTTTCCTGGTTGTCAGTGTATTCTCCGTTTTTTGTTCTAAATTTAAACTGCCAATCAAGCGGTTCAGTTGTTCTTCAGGCATCAGGCTGAGAAAAAGTTTACCACTGGAGGTGCAGTGAAGCGGAACCTTCGTGCCCACTGGAAGCTGCATGCGTAATGGCCAGTGGGTTTCAGCTCGGTCCATATATCTCATTTGACTCCCATCTGGAACAGAAATGTTACAGGTTTCTCCAATATCCTCTGAGAGTAGTTTTAAAACAGCATGTCTTTGTGTACGAAAATGTTCATTACTGAAAACTCCCAAAGCAATTTGTCTCAGACGAAGTCCAGGCAGAAAACGTTTGCCGTCGATTTCACGCTGTAAAAATTGTTCATCTTCAAGTTTAGAACAAAGGCGGTGAATGGTAGCTTTCGGGAGATTTAAATTAACGTTAATCTCAGTGGATGTAACGGGTTGATCAGAGTTTGCCACTTGTTCCAGGATGGCAAGAGTACGGTGCATGGCAGAACCTTTATCAAAAAAAATATTTTTCATGTTTTTTTCTTGACCTGTTTGAGATAAAGTGAGAAAAATTATTCGGACAATTACTAAATGGGACTCTTAGTCTCATTCCTGAATTGTATATTAAATTGTTCGGGTTCTCAAATGCAAGATGGAATCGGTATTAAACATGGTTGCTGAAATTATTTGAATGTTGTCCTTTTCGATTACTCATTAAATATATGGTCAAATGAATATCCATAAGGGGGCTGTTTCTGGGGTGTGGGGAAGTAATTTGTTCCAGGAAACATAATTACAGAAGATGTTTTATAAGGAGTTTATGCTAGGGTTGAAAATGATATAAGGGTTCACTGGTTCATTGGAGTAGGATCGATAATTCACGGTAATAAGGAAGCTGTTAAAAAATACTTGAAATATTTTATAATTCTCTATACGCTTGTTGGTACGAAAAATTAACCTGTTTTTTTGGGGCAATCCATTAAAAAGTTTGTGGTATATTTTCGATTTTAGTAGGCTGAGGTCTTTCTGAGTTCCAGATCAGCTAGACCCCTTTAATGTCTGCACCTGACCATGGTGGTCAGTTTGCAGTGAAATCTGGTTTAACCAAGTAAAAGGAGAAAGTATTATGCTTTACTTGAAAATAAAAAGAACCATGATGGGTGTAGGCTTTATCGCCGTGTCCATCTTGCTGCTGACAGCAGCAAATACGGTCTGGGCTGGATGTCCGGCATCGACCGTCGCGGATATGAAAGGTGTCAAAGCCGGTAAATATCCGCAGCAGTACGAACTTGCAGAGTTCGAGAAACTGGCGGGCTGCAAAATGACCTTCCAGGGCAATCCGGATATTGCCAGACTCAACGGGAAAATCCGTGGGAACCCCAGTTCAGTTCCTTCCGTTGCAAATCGACTGCCGTCAGAGCCGTTAGTTTACGCACCATATGATTCGATTGGAAAATATGGTGGTACGTTGGACGTGCTGTCGAATGCCACTGAGGCAGGGACTTCAGACTTTCTTTCTGTGCGTCACGTAAACCTCGTACGTTACTCCGATGATCTTCAGACCATTGTACCGAACATTGCCAAGGACTGGAAGTGGAACAGCGATTTCACGCAATTGACCTTCTACCTACGCAAAGGCCACAGATGGTCTGATGGTGCTCCTTTCACCGCCGAGGACGTTAAATTCTGGTACGATCATCTCGGACTTTCTCCCTTGGTTATGGAGAAACCGAAGGATTACTTGCTGGTCGCCGGCAAGCGCATGACGGTCGAGGTGGTCGATCCACAGACAGTGGTCTTCAACCTGCCCGCCCCGAAGCCGGGACTGCTGGCCCACTTTGCGACTTCGTTCGCGCAGGGTTTCCAGCCTAAGCACTTCCTTGCTCCGTTCCATCCGGAACTGAGTGCGAATGCTGACAAGCTGGCGCAAAAAGCCGGATTTGAGAATGGTCTTGCAGTGATCAAGGCCTACTTTGGTAATTCAGACTGGACCGACACTCCGTCGCCTCTACTGAATTCTCCGGACAAGGTAGCAAAGCTTCCTGCCGACGTGATTCCGACACTGGAAAGTCACATCTACATCACGGATACCACAGAAGGTCGGCATCTCGTTGCTAATCCATACTTCCACATCGTTGACACGCAGGGCAACCAGTTGCCTTACATCAGCGAGCAGGATGAGGTGTACATCAATGACAACGAGGTCCGGATCCTGAAGCTCGTCAATGCCGAGGCGGATTACAAGGAACAGTCGCTACAGCTGGCTTCGGCACCCTTGCTGCTGGAGAATCAGGAGAAGGGCGACTATACGATCCACCTGCGGCCGGAGATCACGCTATCGACCTTTGCGTTCAATGTGACCTCGGCAGACCTGGAAAAGCGCAAGGTCTTTGGTGATCTGCGTTTCCGTCAGGCCATGTCGGTCGCGATCAACCGTGCGGAAATCAACGAGGTGGCCTACTTCGGTCAAGGAACCCCCAAGCAGTACATCGGTTTTTCACCGACTCCGAGTTTTGTGGACAAGAAATGGGAAAGCCACATGGCCCAGTTCGATCCGGGCATGGCCAACAGACTACTCGATGAAATCGGCATGAAAGACACCGATGGCGATGGTTCCCGCGAACTTCCCAATGGCAACAAAATTGTTCTGAACCTGCAATTCTCGACTCAAGGTATTGCTGGCCAAGTGGTCGAACTTGTCGCCCAGAACTGGTCAGACGTTGGCATCAAGACGACGGTCAAGGAAGTAACGCCGGACGAATTCCGTTCTGCACAGTCCTCGAACGCTCTTGATGTTACCATCTGGCGCAAGAGCCAGCCGATGGCGATCATGCTCGGCAACAACGAGCTTTGGGTGCCACCGTTTAGCGACTACTTCGGAATCCGCACAGGAATGTTGTGGGCTGAATATGTTGATTCTAACGGCAGCAAGGGCGTGAAGCCTCCAGCTTATGTGATGCAGATGATTGATGACATCAATGCATTCCAGTCTGCCCCTGCAGGCTCAGCGGAGTCGAATAAACTTGGTGCAAGACTTGTCAAGAACATGGTGGGCAACCTGCTTTTCATCGGAATCACACAGGCACCGGCACCAATTTATCACCGTAATGCGTTGAAGAACTTCACTGAGTTCAAAACGCATTCCTATGAGTACTACCGGACTTATCCGTATCGCGGAACCCAGTGGTATCTCGACGAGTAATAATCTTTTTACTCGATTATTAAATTAATGAAAGGGCTGGGGGGGGAATTAAGCCTCCAGCCTTTTTATAGAAACTTTAATTTGAAAAAGTCACATCCAGAGCCATGTGTAATTATATTTTCCATTCATGCCCTTCACAGCCGACTCACCAAATTTTTACAATGTGACCTTGTCAAATTAAAGTCGTTTATTGTACTGACTTCACCGGGTTATTAATTCAACATAATGCTAAAGTTCTTTCAGTTCACTATGATGCGGGCAGTGATGTCGCTGTTCACGCTGCTTGCTGTCTCGCTGATCGTGTTCTCGCTGATGGAACTGGTGCCGGGCAACTGCGCTGAACGTTATATTGCCTTCAAGAACACCCAAGGCCAATCGATCACGATTGAAGACATCCAGGCAGAGGAGCGCCGCCTGGGACTCGACAAACCATTTGTCATCCGTTGGGGAACATGGGTTGGCAAGGTGTTTTTCAAGGGAGAATTTGGCGACAGCTGTATCCTGCGTCTCAATATCAACCAGTTGCTGAGTGACAAATTCTGGATCAGTCTTGGACTTGCGCTCTCGGCATTGATCGTCTCTTACATTATTGCTATACCCGTCGGCATCTATTCGGCTTCAACAAGAAATCCATTCGCCAACAACGCGCTGCGTTTCATCAGCTACCTTGGCCTTGCCCTGCCAAACTTCCTGCTGGCGCTGATCATCATGCTGACCTCGACGGTGCTGTTTGGAGATTCGTTGACTGGACTGTTCTCCAAGGAGTTTCGCGACGCCGCCTGGTCTTACGCCAAATTCATGGATTTTTTGTCCCGGGCCTGGCTGCCGATTTTCATTCTCGGCTGGTCAGCCACGGCCTTTGCCATGCAGACGGTGCGTGCGCTGATGCTCGACGAAATAGGCAAACTCTATGTCACCGCCGCCTCGGCACGCGGTATATCCGGGCGCACCCTGTTGTGGCGTTACCCTGCGAGTCACTCGCTGGGTCCGGTGATCAACTCACTCGGTTTCGACCTCAACCGTATCTTCAATGATTTGCCGGTGGTCGCATTGATTCTGACGCTTACCGAGGCAGGCGCTTTGCTGATTGAAGCTCTTGCGCGCTCCAATGATCAGCAGTTGGCAGGAGCGATTATATTTCTTTTGACAGCCAGCATTGTCCTGGTTAATTTTGTTACAGACATTCTGCTGGCCTTGATGGACCCGCGTGTCCGGCAAGGACTGATCGGATAAACCCATGGGAATCTTTACTAAAGCTAAACCGGCTGAAACGAGTCAAAAACTGAAGGAAAGCTATTTCACGGCTTCACAGGGGCAGTTGATCCGGGCACGTTTCAAGAGTAACCGCACTGCAATGGTTGCGGGCTGGGCCCTTACAATAATGATTTTAACCGGACTCTTCGCCCCATTCCTCTCACCATATGCCCCATCCATGGCAGGTCGGGACAAGCAATACGAGAACGGCCCTCCGCAAATTCCAAAATTCTGGGATGAGAACGGTTTTTCTCTCAGGCCTTTCGTCTATGCGACTAAACGCCATCGCTCGATCAAGACAAACTTCCGCTGGGTGATCACGGTTGAGCGTGAAGAGCGTTACTACTTAAAATTCTTCGTAGAAGACTGGCAGTACAGTTACATCGACCTAAGTTGGGATTTGCCAGGAGACATTTTCGATGTTGATTTCAGGGCTTTAACTTTCAAAACACACTTGTTCGGAACCGACAAGGGGGGCATCCACCTGTTCGGCACGGATGGCAGCGGCAAGGATATTTACTCACGCACACTGCACGCGATCTACACATCCCTCGCAGTCGGGTCGCTGGGGGTCTTCATCGCTTTTGTGCTGTCACTGGTGATTGGCGGGGTAGCTGGTTATTTCGGTGGTTGGATTGATCAGGTACTGCAAATGATTACAGATGCAGTCCGGACAATCCCGCCGATTCCGTTATTCATGGCACTGGCAGCATTCATGCCGGACGAATGGAGTGCTGAAACACGCTTCTTCTTCATTGCTTCGATTCTCGGTCTGATAGGCTGGCCCACACTTGCGAGGCGCATCCGGACACATTTGTTGAGTGAACGCAGTCAGGAATATGTACTGGCGGCTCAACTTTGCGGAGCTTCATCGGGACACATCATCCGGAAACATTTGCTGCCCAGTTTCACCAGTTATATCATTGTTGATTTGATGATTACTTTTCCATACATGGTGCGTTCGGAAACTGCGCTTAGTTTCATCGGTCTTGGCCTGGTTGATCCGGTCAATTCACTAGGGGCACTGATGCAGAACGTTTCCAAAGCAGACGTCCTGCTGAATTACCAGTGGTACTTTATTCCAGTTATTTTCTTTATCGCCTTTGTTTTGGCTTTCGTCTTTGTTGGTGACGGCTTGCGTGACGCATCTGATCCTTATTCCCATGTCAAGAAATGAGCCTGCTGACTGTCGAAAATCTAACTCTGCAATTTGATACGGACGAAGGCCGAATTACCGCAGTGGAAAATGTTTCATTTGCCATCAATGCCGGTGAGGTTTTAGGTTTGGTCGGTGAATCCGGTTCCGGAAAATCTGTCACTGCAAAATCTTTGATGCAACTCAATCCGGAAAATTCCGTTTACAGCCCGGAAAGCAATATTCAGTTGGAGTTGGAAAGCGGAACTGTCGATGTGCTTTCTTTGAAAAAATCTCAAGAAATGGTGGTCGTGCGAGGCGGAGCCATTTCAATGATTTTTCAGGAGCCGATGGCCAGTTTTGCGCCTGCTATCACCATCGGCGGCCAGATGGTTGAGCAATTGTTGATACACACTTCAATGTCGAAGAAGGAAGCAGCGGCATTGTCGGTGGAAATGCTTGAGCGGGTTGGAATCAATGAAGCAGCAAAACGCTTTAATCAGTACGCTTTCGAACTTTCAGGTGGAATGAGGCAGCGGGCGATGATCGCCATGGCTCTCTCGACTAAGCCCAAATTACTGATTGCAGATGAACCGACCACTGCGCTTGATGTGACAATTCAGGCACAGGTGCTGGACCTGATGAAAGATCTGGTGGGAGAATTTGGGATGGCAATCCTTTTCATCACTCACGACCTTGGCGTTATCGCCCAAGTTGCTGATCGAGTTGCAGTAATGTACCTTGGCGGAATAGTCGAAAGCGGTCCGGTAGCTGAGGTGCTGCGCTCTCCGTCTCATCCTTATACAAAGGGACTAATCAACGCTCTGCCCAAGCTTGATGCCATTGATGAACCATTGACTCCAATTCCGGGTGATATTCCAAGTCCTCTGGAGCGGCCACCTGGATGCGTGTTCCACACCCGATGCCCTGAAGTAATAGCCGATCGCTGTAATGCCACAGTTCCAACACGAACTGAAGTATCTAAAGGCCATGACGCATCGTGTTTTGCTCTTGAAGCAAAAGGAAAGGCTGCATGATGGATAAGCCGCTTATTCAGGTTGAAAACCTTAACGTAGAATTCGCCCTCGGCCGCACCTGGTTAGGAAAACCTCCAATGCTGCGTGCAGTCAACGACGTTTCACTCGACATCATGCCTGGTCAGTTCTTCGGACTTGTTGGAGAATCCGGTTCAGGGAAAACCACACTTGGACGTGCCATTTTGCGGGCAGTGCCGATCAGTTCAGGGAAGATAACTTTTGACGATGCCGAAGTTTGTTACGATGTAGGCAGTTTGCTGAAAAAGGATCTCAAAAACTACCGCAAGCTTGCTCAACTGATCTTTCAGGATCCTTATGCCGCATTAAGCCCGCGTATGACCGTCCGCGACATTATAGCTGAACCGCTAGAAGTTATGGGTCTTACTCAAACCCGTGAGGAAACAGACGAACGTGTACGTGACATTGCGGCAAAATGCAGGCTCAACCTTGAACACCTGCGGCGCTTTCCTCATGCCTTCTCCGGAGGTCAGCGTCAGCGAATTTCCATCGCCAGATCTCTAGTCTGCAATCCGGACTTTGTGGTAGCAGACGAAAGCGTAGCCGCACTCGACGTTTCTATACAGGCGGACATTCTGAATCTGCTTCAGTCCCTGCAGGACGAGATGGGATTAACGTTCCTGTTCATTAGCCATGATCTTAGTGTGGTGGCTCACATCTGTGATCATGTTGCGGTTATGTACCTTGGAACTCTGGTAGAATCTGCTCCCACACGTAAACTGTTTGCCAATCCCAGTCACCCTTATACGAAAGCTTTGCTCTCGGCGATACCGTCCCTTGATCCAAATGAACGGACAAAAGCTCAAAAACTGGAAGGAGAAATACCCAGCCCGGTAAACCCTCCACCTGGTTGTAAATTTCACACACGCTGTCCTGTAGCCGAAGCCCGCTGTCGCACCGAGGTCCCCGAGTGGAGAGAACTCAGCGATGGGCACTCCGTGGCTTGCCATTTTGCAGAAAAAGTTTAATTTCTGTCATGGGAAACACACAGCTCACTTAAACGATAAAAACAAATCAGGTCTAAATGGGCAACCATGCTTTGCTTGCTGATGTGGATGTTGCTGTAATACTGATTTTTGTTGCTGGGTTGGGAACTGCATGGATGGCCAGAGGATACAATGTTCAGCAGTGTAAAATTGAGGCATTTGCTGAAAAACGAAAAATGCAGGAAGAACTTAGCAAAAAACGGTTGGCAGAAATGCAGAAAAAGCTTGAAGCTCAAAAGGCTGCTTCTGCTACAAGTAGTACTACTAAGGCAAAAAAAGCTGCTCCCGGTACAGATCATTATGGAAGCATCTTTGCTCCAACTAATCTGGAAGGTCAGGTGGAGTCTGATGAAAAAAAGATGGAAACACCGGAAACTCCGAAAAATCAATATCAAAGTATCTTTGCACCGACTAATCTGGAAGGTCAGGTGGAATCCAAAAAACAAAAGAAGGAAACACCTGAAACTCCGAAAAATCAGTATCTAAGCATTTTTGCTCCTTCCAATTTGGAAGGACAGGTGGAATCCCAAGAATAATAACAAACAAATGAGAGGTTATTATGTCACGAACTTTTCGCTATCCGGAATTTGAAGACCCTCAGATTCGTCCGCGTTACACCGGAATTCCGACTTTTTTCCGGACTCCGTTTCAGGAAACTGCATCCGGACTTGATATCGCTCTGGTCGGTGTACCGTTTGACGGTGGAGTGACCAACCGTCCGGGAGCAAGGCACGGTCCACGTGAAATACGAAATCAGAGCAGTCTTATCAGAAAAATGAATCCGGCAAGCGGAATTGATCCCTATGCTCTGGCAAAGATTGCAGACGTAGGTGATGCATGGGTGGAAGGCCCGTTTAATCTGGAGCAAAGTCATCAGGAAATTGAAGAATTCTTCCATGATATTCATAATTCTGGTGCATTACCGGTGTCTGCTGGTGGCGATCATTCGGTAACCTTACCGATTTTTCGGGCGATTGCTGCAGAAAGACCGTTAGGAATGGTTCATTTTGACGCGCATTGTGATACCGGAGATGACTATCTCGGATCGAAGTTTCATCACGGCGCACCTTTCCGCAGAGCAGTTGAAGAAGGCTTGCTCGATCCAAAGCGCACCGTGCAAATCGGTATCCGCGGTTCCCTCAACGATCCGGATATTTGGAAATTCAGTCATGATTCCGGAATGCGAGTAATTTACATCGAAGAGTTTTTCGAGCGCGGCTGGAAAGATGTCATCAATGAGGCAAAGTCAATTGTGGGAACTGAACCGGCTTATCTAAGTTTTGATGTCGATGGTCTGGATCCGGTATATGCACCGGGAACCGGAACTCCGGAAATCGGTGGATTCAGCAATCTGGAAGCACAATTGATGATTCGTGAACTTGGAGATCTGAATCTTTACGGTGGAGATTTGGTTGAAGTAGCGCCGCCTTTTGATCCAACCGGAAACACTGCTTTGACGGGTGCTACGCTGATGTTTGAAATCCTCTGCGTGGTCGCACAATCACTTTCACGCAGATAATTGTTTGCGTGCAATGGTGAAAGTTATTTGGCCAATGGAGGCTCGCGGTTTGTCATGCTGTTGCATGAAGGCTTCAAGTTTTCCGGAATCACCCAAGGTTTTTATATATTGAAGCACTCCTGGCAGATCCTCATCTGAAACCAAACTCCAGATCGAATCACCGCTCCGCCAATCCGGATCGAGAGGGCCTTCAGCATTAAAAAGCGCCTCACCCTGCATTACTACTTCCAGCGGCACTTTGTGGTGAGTGTTGGTAAAACCGCTCCGTTGCAGTAACTCGGACAACATATCAAGATCTACATGTTTTTCTTTTACGGCTCGTAAAGCTTTCGGAATGAAACGATAAAACCAGAATCCATGTTCCAGTTGTTGATGACTGCAACTGTTGATAATCAAGCTCCCGCCTGGTTTTAAGACTCTTGAAAACTCTTGAAAAACCTTGTAATGTTTCGGCCAACCGGAAGATTCATCGTCTGGAAGATGGTGCAGAACCTGATTAGTCATCACAGCATCCACGCTTTCATCCGGAAGCGGCAGTGCGTCTATGGTAGATTGATGAAAATTGATACGTCCGGATTTTTCTTCAGAAAGCATTTTCTCTTGTGCCTTGGCCAGCATTCCGGAATTCAGGTCAACTGCTTCTACACGCTGGACATGATTAACCATTGCCGCCGCAAATAAACCGGTACCGCATCCTGCATCAACAAGTATTTGTTTTTCCAGAGGAAGTTTACTTTCTGCCAATGCGCTGCGAATGATTTTAACCCCGCCTGCAGAACGGGTTTTATCGTAAACCTGGCTCGTCTGATGGTAATTTTCGTAAGTACTCATGCTTTAAGTGTATGGTTAAAGTTGGGGCGCAAAACAGTATTTAATTTCAAGATGTACAGGTTATGAAAACGAACTAGATTATATGTTGACATTCTAGCAGTTCATTATGTTTGGGCAAGTAAAATAATTGAGCTGATCGCACAGGCCATTGCACCCATTTTTTTGCTGCAAGTTTCTCCATTTTCGAGGCAACTGAAAGTAAGAGTGCAATTACAAAGCTCATATTTGCAATCGGAATTACAGTGCTGGCATCACCATGTTGAACTGCAAGCATCAAAAAGTTGACGATTCACAGTACCAGCAAAGAAGAGAGGAAGATAATATGTGCTTTCTCCTAGGTGATCCTGAATCTTTTCTCATGCAAAAAGGCATAAACTGCACCACCAACGATCCAACTAGATGAAATAATCAGGAGCATTGTATTCCGGTTGCCGCCTTCCAACAGCCCCATTTTGGTACTCACACTCCATATGCAGCTCTTAAAAAAGAAGCAACTGCTGCTGCCATAAAGCAATTGATTTTGATATGAAACGGAGTTTTGTCCTTAGATTAAGTTAAGATTATTCCGAGCAATCCTAGCAAAATACCAAATCTCTTCGTCCAGCCTAAAGGTTTGTGCAAAAAGAAATTAGGAGTGCAAAATTACTCCGAGACTATTGTTATTTTCAATATTTGGAATTTATAATTTATATTTTACAGATATTTAGAGTGTTATAATCATCACTTTAAATCTTCACCATAACTTATGGTAAACAATTATTATATGAATGAGGGAGAAAAACAGGAACCTTGCTGGAACATAAGCACGGTAAACGCTAATACTTAATGTCTGCATTTTTTCTTGATTAAAAAAACAGAATGTGTCAGTTTCTATGGGCGAAGCACGAAACACGAATTGATTGTTTATCAATTAGTTTACATAGTGGATTTTTTACTTATCATTTAGTTTTGAAAAATTTATGGGTTCTTTTAGCTTAAACAAGAAAAATCTATAGTGGCCGAAATACAACTTAAAGGAATCTCAAAGTCATTTGATGACAATAAAGTTATCAAGTCTCTGGACCTATCGATTGCCAACGGTGAATTCATTACCGTTCTAGGGCCGTCGGGATGCGGGAAATCTACACTTTTAAGAATCATAGCGGGTCTTGAGTCTCAGTCATCGGGTGATGTAATCATTGATGGACGTGAAGTCAATAATGTAAGAGCCAGTGAACGTGATTTGGCTATGGTCTTTCAAAGCTATGCACTCTATCCTCATTTGTCTGTTCAGCAAAATTTGATGGTGCCTCTTAAACTTCGGCGACTGTCAAGATTGGAACGTTTTCCATTGTTAAACTGGTTTTTACCCAAACGAAGTTCCAAGATGATTGAATTGAATGAGAAAGTTCTTCAAGCTGCTGAAACCCTGCAAATAACACATCTTATGGAGCGTAAACCAGGACAACTTTCCGGAGGCCAGCAGCAAAGGGTAGCTGTTGGTAGGGCAATGGTTAGAGAACCAGTTGCTTTCCTGATGGATGAACCATTATCCAATCTTGATGCTGCACTGAGAGTTCATATGCGTGCAGAAATTTCTGAGCTGCACCGCAAACTAAAGACAACATTTGTCTACGTTACTCATGATCAAGCCGAAGCTCTGACCATGTCAGATCGAATGGCTGTCATGATGGATGGTGAGATCCTCCAACATGACACACCATCTGAAATTTACAATAACCCTGTTAACCTCCAGGTTGCAGAATTTATTGGTAGTCCAAAAATCAATGTTCTCCCGGCAGAAAGTGACAGCAAGGGAGGAATCACTTGTATGGGGCTTCCAATATCTCTTTCTATGAAAACTCCAAAACAAGGAAGCATTATGCTCGGTTTTAGGCCTGAACATACTGAGTTGCTTTCATCAAACAGTAATAATTGTTTTGAGGGAAAAATTACCTACAAAGAAAATCTTGGTTCCGATATTTATCTTCATGTAAATCTGAAAGAAGATCAGCATAAAATGATTGTTAGGAGTGAACCGGACAAAGCACTTGATGCAAAAATTGGTGATATGGTTAAGATTGGATGGATGGTAGATAAGGTCATGGCATTTGAGAGAAATGGACAAAGTCTTCCTACTAAAAGTAAATCATAGAAATTAAGATTTAAATTATGGGCCACACACGTTCTCATTTCTGGTTTGTTAGTCCTGCCGTTATACTTATGTTTGTAATCTTAATTTTGCCTATTTTTGTAGCGGCGACGTTTTCATTTACTGATTATAATCTTGGCAGCACGGACTTTAAATGGATTGGCTGGAAAAATTATGAGTCACTGGGTAAATTTTCAAGTTATAGCAAAATGTTTACGGCCTCTTTGACCTATGTAGTCATCGTAGTACCTGTTTCAGTCCTTCTTGGGTTAGGCTCGGCAATGCTTATCTCATCATTGCGTTTTGGAGGAGAATTATATAAAGCAATTTTCTTCTTACCTGTCATGGCGACTCTTTTAGCAATGGCATATGCTTGGGAATTCGCCCTTGATCCTGTTATGGGAGTTATAAACAAAGTTCTTGATGATGGATGTAGTGTTGGGTGGTTTTATAAATTTTTTACTGGATCATGGTTGGGATTCAATCCAACAGAAAGTTGGTATGGAGGAATTTGTAGCGATAGAATGCCTAATTGGCTGGGGAACAAAAAATATGCACTTGGAAGCATTTCATTTATAGGAATTTGGCAGGCATTCGGTTTCAACATGGTACTTTATTTGGCAGGATTAACTTCAATTCCACGGGATTTATACGCGGCAGCGGAGATAGATGGTGCAAATTCCACATGGGAGAAATTTAAACTTGTAACCTGGCCGATGTTAGGTCCAACTCATGTGTTCGTGGTAACAATAACTTCAATTCGTTCATTTCAAGTTTTTGATACAGTTGAAGCACTCACTCGAGGCGGGCCAAGCAAATCAACGTACATGATGGTTTACGCCATGTATGAAAAAGGCGTGAAACAAAATTTAATTGGCATGGGATCCACCTTGACCATTGTTTTTCTTGGTTTTGTTCTAGTACTTACCATGACCCAAGTCTATTTCATTAACAGAAAGGTACATTATTCATGAAACAACGAACTAAGTTGGGTTCAGAGGCTGGGAAACATATTGTTTTAATAGTAGGTGCCTTAGTTGTAATCTTACCTTTCTATTTGATGATATCATTTTCATTCAAATCACCTTCAGAAATACAAAGTATTTCAGGTGGTTTTTTTGGTGCTCAGGAAATGATGACTGATCACAGATGTTTAAAGGCAGGGCGGTCTGAAGTAGAATGTACCATGCTTCCAATTGTGTATAATTACAGGGCAGCTTTTGAAGAAGCGCCTTTGTTACGCTATCTTTTGAACGGTGTTATAGTAACTTTATCTATTTTTGCAATTCAGGTTCTAATTGCTCTTCCCTGTGCATATGCTTTGGCAAAATTGAAGTTTTGGGGTAGAGATGTTGTCTTTGGATTGGTAATTTTTTGTCTTCTAATTCCTGTCCATGCCATAGCTCTTCCTTTATATCTGATGCTGGCTAAGTTTGGTTTAACAAATACTTTTGCAGCTCTTGTGATTCCCTGGACAATATCAGTTTTCGGGATTTTTTTAATGCGTCAGTTTTTTAAGACCATACCTGATGACTTAATCAATGCTGCCAGAATGGATGGTATGAGTGAGTTCTCAATAGTTTGGAAAGTTATGCTTCCATCTGCAATACCAGCCTTGCTTGCTTTTGCAATTTTCTCAGTTGTAGCTCATTGGAACGATTATTATTGGCCACGTATTGTTATCACTGGTGACCGTGACCTGATGACACCTCCGTTAGGACTTAGAATGTTTAAGTCAGATATGGATGGTAATGAATACGGTCCCATGATGGCTGCTGCAACTGTGATTGTTGCTCCATTAGTCGTAGCCTTTTTATTAGCTCAACGTAGATTTATAGAAGGGATAACACTAACGGGCATGAAATGACGGTGAGTTCAATCTAAGAGATAGGTTTCTCTTAGATCTTTTCACCGTTTTGGGAAGACAGAACCAGCGGGGTCCCATTCTGTCGACCTTTTTTAACGGGACCTCTTGAGAAGGAGTTGCTTTATGCAAGTCAAAATAGCACTGGCTGTAATCTTTGCGGCCTCAGTTGCGCTATCATCATCAGTTGCTTATGCAGTGACTATTGAGGTGGGCTATCCTTATTCTTCATTGTTCGATGTGACTATTAAGGATACAATCGTACCAATGTTCGAAAAAGCTCACCCTGGTATCAAGGTTAAGCTGCGCGCCACCTATGATAACTATGAAGATGCGGCCAATACGATTCTGCGTGAATCAGTAGCAGGTAAACTGCCTGACGTAACTTTTCAGGGGCTTAATCGTCAGTCTATGTTTGTAGAAAAGGGGATTGCAAAGTCCTTTGAACCCTTCATAGCAAAAGAGGCGAATTTTGCTAAGGATGGCTATCACAAGGCTATGTTGGATCTTGGGACATTTAATGGCCAAGTATATGGATTACCCTTTTCAGTTTCACTCCCTGTTGGTAACTACAACATGGATGCATTGAACAAGGCGGGGATAAAAGATTTTCCTACCACTTGGGATGAAGTCATTGTTGCTTGTGATAAGCTAAGGGCAGTCGGATACGATAACCCACTTTTCTGGGGTTGGAATATAACAGGCAACTGGTTTTTTCAGGCTTTGATGTGGAGCCAGGGAGAGCCTATTCTTAAAAATGGTAAGGTAAACTTTGATGGACCTGCAGGCTTAAATGCCCTGAAAACCATGAAGAAATTATTCAGAGGCTGTAGAATGCAGAACCTTGCAGCGGGTGATGCAGGAAAGCCTTTTAATGCAGCCAAAGTGGCAATGTTCTTCTGGTCAACTTCAGCAGTTGGAGCCATTGAAAGGGCAAAAGGTGATTTTGTTTATAAAACATCTGAATTTCCCGGAATGGGAAGACCTCCAATGGGATTACCCGCAGGTGGGAACTCAGTTATGTTGGTTTCCACTGGTAGTAATGCAGAAATTGATGCGGCATGGAAGTTCGTCAAGTTCTGTACATCAGGTGAAGGTGCTGCTGTTGTTGCGAGAACCACCGGCTATATGCCTCCAAATAAAGCTGCCAATGAGATGTTGGGAGACTTTTACAAGGATAATCCCAACAAGCACACTGCTGTACGCCAGGCAGGTCTTCTCCGAGAGTGGATTGCTTATCCTGGGGACAACAGCCTCGCAATTACTCAAGTCATCTATGATGGTCTAGAGTCGATTGTGACAGGTGATTCAGACGATATGGAAGCACTACAACAGGAGTTGTCTGAGGAAGTTGCCTCAATGCTTCCATAGAAGGTAGCTTTCAACAATAATTGATCAACCAAAATAAACGGCCGGAGCCATTTCTCCGGCCGATTTGCTAAAATTCTTAAAATGATTAACAAAGAATTTTAGGTTGGTTGGTTGCGGCCTTAGAATGTGGTTTGAAAGAATTTCAATATATTGGATAATTATCAGTAAACCCTTACAGTCTTGCTTTCACAGCGAGTAATTTACAAAAATATTTGCATAAAAAATCATTGCGGTACAAGTGTATTGTTTAAAAATGTTGTAAACGCGCGATATCGCCATGAAGGTGTACTGTACTGTAAAATGGATTCAAGATGACAACTAACGCTGAAATAGATCTGCGTAGAAATGCAAGCGTTGCTCGTGCTCTAGCTTACTCTTCAACATTTGTTGCTGACAGAGCCATAGGAGCAGAAGTTTGGGATGTGGAAGGCAATCGCTTTATCGATTTTGCTGGAGGCATTGGATGTCAAAATGTAGGACATGGGCATCCCAAAGTGATATCCGCTATAGAAAAACAAGCACAGAACTTTACCCATACCTGTTTTCAGATCAGCCCCTATCAAAATTATATCTTGCTTGCGGAACGACTGAATGCGTTGGCGCCCGGGGACTTCCAAAAGAAATCGTTGTTTTTTTCCGCGGGTGGGGAGGCTGTCGAAAATGCTGTTAAAATTGCCCGGTATTTCACTCAACGTCCCGGGTTGATTACTTTTACCAATGGCTATCATGGTCGTTCCTACATGGGGATGGGTTTAAGTGCACGGATGAATCCCTTTAAGATTGGATTTCGGCCTTTCCCAACAGAAATTTATCGAATTCCATTTCCGGACAAGTATCACAAGATAACGCTTGATGACACCAAGCGAGCATTTGGAACATTGTTTGGAAGTGATATTGAACCTACGCAAATCGCCGCTGCCATTTTTGAGCCCGTTCAAGGAGAAGGAGGCTACAACGTTGCCGAGCCAGCGTTCTTAGAATATCTGCGCGAACTTTGTGATGAACATGAAATCGTCATGGTAGCAGACGAGATTCAGTCAGCGATTGGACGCACCGGTAAGATGTTTGCTATGGAGCACTTTGGTATTGTGCCTGATTTAACATGTGTAGGCAAAAGCATTGGTGGAGGTCTCCCTTTGTCAGGTATTGTTGGACGCTCAAGTATCATAGATAGTGTCCCGCCAGGTGGTCTTGGTGGCACATTCGGTGGTAACCCTGTTGCGTGTGCTGCTGCGCTAGCCGTTCTTGATGTTATTGATGAAGAGAGTCTGCTCAAAAAGGGACTCAGGTTGGGTACTCAAATTGACACTCACTTCAGAGAAATGGCTGAAAAGAACACTTGGGATTGTATTGGGGATATACGAGGGCTGGGATGCATGAATGCAATCGAAATAGTTAGTGACCGCAAATCTCGTGAACCGGCTGGCGAACTCACAGCTGAGATCGTCAAGGTAGCACTTTCAAAAGGCTTAATCCTGGTGACGGCAGGGTCGGCGCGGAATGTCATACGCATACTTGTTCCATTGACCGTATCAACAGAAATTATTGACGAAGGAATGAGTATTCTTGAGACATCAATCAGCGAGGCCGTGTCTCAGGCATCCTGATAGAACGTATCAGCACATTGAACAAATGCGTAATAGGCTCCGATGATTATAATAGAATTTTTTTGTGTTTCATGTATAGCTAGCCTCACATAAAGGACAAAATGAAAATTTATATCTCACAAGAATTAGATATAGGCTGACCCATGACCAAGATTGAAAACTATGCCTTTCCAACCGGGCTTCACCTTTTGACGCGCTGGCAAGCCGGCGATAAGGGTGCAAAAGAGGAAATGACCCGGATCTTTGATGAGGCCATCGCGGGCGAGTTCGACGAGAACTTTGCCATCCTCGCGCCGCCCGATCGGGTCAATTCCACCGCATCGGTACATATGCTGGCGCTGGCGGTGCTGCACGATCTCTATAGAATCGAGTCCCGGGAGTACTACAACACTGATCCTTATCGCTATGTCCGCACCAATCTGGCCGTGAGCCGCCTTTTGGGGGTGCACAAGTTTTACATGACATGGGCACTTTATGCCTTTACCTGCGAGACGCTGGAGCAAAAGATGATGTACCCCGACAGGTTCCCGCCGGGGGCGGATCCGGATTCGATTCTGATCAACAAGGACAACTGGCACCTGCTTGAGACGCCGGATTTTACCACAGGCGTGCCCAAGGCGATCGATGACATCCTGCGCGTTACTGAAGAGTTGACAGGGATGCCGCCTCTTCTGCAGATTTCCGCGCCCTATAGCCTTGCAGCGGACATCTATGGGCAGGAGCCACTGCTAGCAGATTTGGTGAATGACCCGGACACCGTGAATGCCATGCTGGACCATCTCGGCGACAAGGTTCTGGCACCATGGATGGATCATCATTTCGAGAACTTTCCGAATGGATGGGTGGAATTGTCGGATGCATCGGGATCGCCCTTCTTCATCGGGCCGGAGAACTGCAAGACCATGTCGATCCGTTCGATCCGGCACATGCTGCGGGACAAACCCTATGCCGACCGGGTGTTCGACAACAACTTTCGCGGAGATTTTGTGGCCGAGGTGAAGAAGAAGGTTCGCGCCTCACGGCGCAAGGCTCCGGAGAGCATGGCACCGGACAAGGATAAACTGATCGAGCTGACCGAGGCCAAGGTCAGCGTCAACCCGGTCTTCATCATGCGGCTTGAGGCGGACAAGGTGGATATCTCGTTCTACGAAAAACAGGCCATCGACCGCAACATGCCCCTGACATCGGGCATCGGTTCGTCCCAGATCGACCGCAACAGCATCGAGAACCTGGAGGCGGCAAAGGTGGAGTTCCGCAAAGAGGCGCGGTCGTTTGTCGAAGCGATCAAACGCGTTTGTGAGACCATTGACCTGCCCAAGGACAATCATGTCAGTGCGTCCTGGCCAAGTCATGTTTATTTTGAAGACGTCAACGGGGAGTCGCAATTCAAGCTGGTCGAGATCATCCTCGACGAGGTCTATAAATCCGCGCCGATTGAACGGTCCTAATGGTCCTCACACGGATCACGGAGAAGGTGGACAGGCATTAAATGTACTAATTAGAGGGGCCGATGCTTTAAGGCCATAGAACAGTGAGATTTTGAATCGTGAAATATCCATGCGTTTTACAGAGTAACTTCTGATTCAAAACTACAAAATGCAAAATTGCCTTGTTTAGCTTTGTGCTAGCAACAAGATTGAAACTATAGCAAAGGCCATGGCACTCATTTTTTTTGCTGTGAGAGTTTCCATTTTCAAGCAAACTGAAATTACAAGAGCTATCACAAGGCTCATGTTTGCAATTGGAATAACAATACTGGTATCAATGCATGACTCCAAAAGGAAACAACGATGAAAGTTAAAGCTGCGGTGTTGCGCGAATCCGGTAAACCGCTACCATATGCGAACAGCCTTCCACTGAGCATCGAGGAGGTTGAATTAGACCCGCCGCAGAGTGGTGAGGTTCTGGTACAGATTAAGGCTGCAGGTCTTTGCCATTCGGACTTGGTTGCCATCGATGGCGAGCGTGCGAAACCAATGCCGATGGTCATCGGACACGAGGCCGCCGGTATCGTTTGCAAGCTTGGACCTGAAGTGGAGGGTTTAGCCGTGGGTGATCACGTGGTACCGAGCTATGTGGCTAGCTGTGGCCGTTGCGATATGTGTCAGGAGGGACGTCCTGCTCTTTGTCATCCGGCAACCGAGGCAAATAAAGCTGGGACATTGATTGATGGAACGACAAGACTACACAATAACGGCCAGCGCATCTATCATCATTCAGGTGTTGCCGCCTTCAGTGAATATGCAGTGATATCCCAAAATGCTCTGGTCAAGATTGATCCAAAGATTCCGTTCGAAGTAGCTGCTCTTTTCGGTTGTGCGGTAGTCACTGGTGTTGGTTCGGTGGTCAATACTGCCAATGTCAGTCCGGGGGAGTCTGTCGCGATTGTAGGATTGGGAGGTGTTGGTCTTAACGCTTTGCTTGCGTCTATAGCGTCAGGTGCTGGAAGAGTTATCGCAGTTGATGTCAAAGAAAAAAAACTGAAGATCGCCAGCCAGTTAGGTGCACACAATACTTTTAACTCGACCCTTGAAAATTGTGTGGAGCAAATACTTGAGCTCACTGACGGTGGTGTCCATTTCGCTTTCGAGACTGCTGGTGTTTCTCCAGCCTTGGATCTGGCGTATAAGATTACCCGCCGGGGGGGGATGACTGTCGTCGCAGGCATGCCTGGCCCTGAAGCCACAATCACACTTTCTCACCTCTCTCTTTCAGCAGAGGAGCGAATCATCAAAGGGAGTTACATGGGAAGTTGTATACCAAGTCGAGACATTCCACGCTACATTGGCCTCTACAAGAAGGATAGCCTTCCGGTCGACCAACTCCTTGGTGATCGGTTTAGTTTTAATGGACTGAATGAGGCTTTTGACCGACTGGCTGATGGTGAGGCGCTCAGGCAGATTTTAATTTTATGAGGTATTCATGTTGGCCTGGTGGTAGACGTGGTTACCACCACGGTGTCCTGCCAGCTGGTCGATCTAAGTTCTGGAGAAGTACTTGCGGTGGCCGGCGCAATGAATCCGCAAATTAGTTTTGGGGAAGACTTGATTTGTCGGGTGTCTTACGTGGTGGCAAAACCTCAAAGTGTGGGCGAGATGGCCGGGTAGGCCATAAAAGGCGCGAGTACGGGTAAAACTGTTCCTATGTCCGGACTGGTTGCCTAGCTGATGCAAATCCGATCGGGTAATTAATTCCCGGACCAGTATTCTTCTATATTGGCCGGTTTATATACCCTTGCAAAAATTCCTAACTTAAATACCGTTGTTACTCTTTTAACGAAACCAGAGACAGAGAACAATGCCACGTTTTTCTGCCAATCTAAGCTTATTGTTTACCGAACTACCCTTGCTGGAACGTTTCAGAGCTGCGAGAGAATGCGGATTTCAGGGCGTTGAAATCCAATTTCCATATGATACTCCAGCAGAACTCATCAAGTCTCAAATCGATATAACGGGGCTGGAACTTGTTCTGATCAACGTACCGGCGGGCGACCTGATGAAAGGAGGTGAAGGGCTTGCCGCTGTTCCGTCAAAGCGCATAGACTTTATGGATGCCGTTATTAAAGCCACTGAATATGCAGATATCCTCCGCCCAAAATTCATCAACGTTCTTCCTGGATGCTGCTCTGAGACCTACCGTCTCGCCCAATACATGGAAACCTTCAAAAGTAACTTGGGTCACGCCGCCGATGTTTTCTTTCAGCAGGGTATCAAGACTGTGTTCGAGGCAGTCAACACAAAAGACATGCCTGGTTTCCTGATTTACAATACTGAACAACAGATTCAAGTGCTGGAAGATCTGAATCATCCAAATATTTACCTTCAATATGATATTTACCATATGCAGATCATGGGCGAAAACCATCGTGCTTTCTTTCAACGCTACGCGGAAAAAGTTGGACATATACAGTTCGCTGATGCACCCGGGCGGCATCAGCCAGGAACAGGTAAAATTGACTTTGTCAGCCTTTTTAATGCAATTGACGCATCTGGTTATCAGGGATGGCTTGGAGCAGAATACAGACCAAGCGTTTCGACCCTCGAGAGCCTGGATTGGTTTGGAAATTTTCGCCGAATCCCGTCATGAAAGACGTGATCGTACCTTGGATATTTTGAATAATTGGAACTAAGAGCACTATGTAATTATATTTTGTTCATTCCTTAGGTCGAGGGCTTTTCATGTACAGGGAATCATCCAGATAGTCATGGAAATGCACGGTCGTCTGTTGCGGTTCCAGAAAGATCACGCAGTAAGCCGGAGGCTCATGGCTGATGGGTAAATAATCCTCGGCCTTTAGATCCAACTGTACTTGATGATTGGTGCCGCGAAGGGTGGTGAAAGGAATTCCGTGCCAACTGCCGCTGACCGGTCGGTGAACGTGTCCAAAAAAGAGATGTTTAATGTTGGAAAAATTGCTCACGATTTGTTGAATGCGCTGTGCGTCTTCCCGAAGACTGATCCTGTCCAGAGATGGAATACCAATCTTAAATGGGGGATGGTGCATGAAAAGATAAACGGCTTTACTTCCGGCTGTTTCCAACTGAGACCGTAGCCATGCACCTCGTTTTTCACAATAAGATCCCCAATGCTTTCCATGCTCAACTGTGTCCAGCAGCAGAAATTGTCCAAGTGGAGTTTCCAGCATTTGCTGCACAAATCCGTATTCGTCCAGTGGCACTTCCGGAAAAACCTCAGAAAATATTTTCCGATGATCGTGGTTGCCGATTAAAGGATGAAAAGGCATTGGGAGTTGCTGGAGAATTTCACGAAAATCATGATAGGCTTTCCGATAACCTCGATCGGTCAGATCACCGGTTATGATACACAATTCTGCGTCAGCATGGAACTCATTGATGCTTGCGATACATGCTGACGCAGAATTGTG
>LSNO01000118.1 GCA_002082305.1 SAR324 cluster bacterium SAR324-CTD7B | reverse complement strand
AAATCTCTAATTCATAATATATTAATACCGACACTTTTCTGAATCGATTGCGAAAATTCTTACTGGTTGCTATCGTGAAATAAAAAATTAGGCTTTTTAATTAAATTAGTGTAGACTAATAATTTTATTGTGCTTACAATAACTACAATACTGGTATTTTTGTCAGGGCAATCCCTACTCCAACTCCTCCTTCTCTTTCATCGAAGTTGCAGTATTTCGGGGGAAATCGATAAAGGCTCAAGCTGGAAGATCTCTTACAAAGAATTAAATTTTTTATCAACATCCTGACTCAGGGTTATTTTTAATATTTTTGTAAAGAAATACTATGTTTAACAATAAAAAAATCATAACCCTCATTCTCGGAAGTCTGTTGTGGTTTCCACATTTTGCCCCGGCTGCACAAGTAAATATTCTTTCGGAGCGGCAGGAATTTTTGCTCCGGCCTTTTCTGGATGTATTTGAAGAACAAACCGGAATCAAGGCCAATGTTGTTTATCTCAAAAAAGGCTCTCTGGAGCGCCTCAAGCAGCAGCCGGGTTCGGTCGATGCCCTGCTGACAGTGGACATTTCAAATTTGACCGCAATTGCAGATGCAGGACTATTTCAGCCAATAAACTCAAATGTAATTGAACAGAATGTTCCGGGAAACTACCGTGACCCAAAAGGGCTTTGGACGGCTCTAACTGCTCGCGCCCGTGTGATTTATTATTCAAAAGAGCGTATCAAAGTCGGTGAATTATCCACCTATGAAGCATTGGGTGAATCCGGAAACAACCAACGTGTCTGTACCCGTTCCGGATACCACAAATACAATGTGGCATTAATTTCTTCAATGATTGCAGAACATGGTGCGGCCAAAGCGAAAACTTGGCTGCAGGGTTTGAAAAACAATCGGGGACGCAAACCTAGCGGAAACGATCGAGGTCAGGTCAAAGCCATTTATCAGGGACAGTGTGATGTCGCGCTGGGAAACACATATTACATGGGTAAAATGCTGGAGCGTGAAGACCAGCGTGCATGGGCCGCATCAGTAGGAATTTATTTTCCAAATCAAGGTGATCGTGGTACCCACATGAATATCTCCGGAGGCGCAGTCACTAAAGCAGCAAAAAACAAAGCTGAGGCTGTAAAAATGCTGGAGTTTCTTTCAGGGAAACTAGCCCAATACATGTATGCACAGGTGAACCATGAATATCCGGTCAAATCCGGAATTCAGTATTCAGGAATCGTACAGGGTTTCGGTGGTGGACAGGACGGAGTCAAGAAAGGTGTTTTCAAACAGGATCAGCGTAATTTAGCTGAAATCGGCAGTCACCGAAAAAAAGCCATCAAAATACTTGATGAAGTTGATTTTGACAATTAAGCACAAAGATTTCAGGAACATTAATTTTTAATCAGGAACTCGCTACATGACAGTTGAACAAATTTCACATGTAATTTGTTATTGCGGGCCTAAGTGAGTTTCTGCAGCTGAAATGGTTTCTGCCGTTTTCAGTTGTACATTAACGAAAGGCCGCCGCTCGGCTACCGGAAGATAGAGGTTGTCATTCTCAAACATTGCTGTTAGTATATGCTAATTTCAAACCCCAATTAAAAAGTGCTATGACTGAGCATTCTAAAGTTATTGAAGAGTATCTGCTGACACTCTACAAACTGAACCGTGCAGGAGAGCCGGCAAAAGCGGTTACACTTGCAAACCGTTTGGACACAAGTCCTCCAACCGTTCATGCAACAATCTTAAGAATGCAGCGGGATGGATTGGTCAATGTAACAAAAACAAAAGAACTTGCATTGACAAAAGAAGGCCAAAGTATTGCTGAAGACATTGCCTACCGTCATAACCTCTCTGAATATTTTCTTTGCAATACACTGGGAATTCCATGGTACGAAGTGCATCAGCACGCACACCTTTTGGAACACGCAATGACTCCTATGGTAGTTGAAAAACTTGCAGAGTTCCTCGGTAAACCCGAATTTTGCCCACACGGTACACCAATGCCCGGAACCGAATTACCTGAAAATACAATCACTCTCATGGAAGCACGGCCGGGAATGACTGTTGAGGTTGCCATGATTGGAGAGGTATTAGAGGATTCAGTTGATTTGATGAAGATCCTGCATGAGCACAAAGTGATGCCCGGCAAGCAACACAAAGTAATTGAAAAAACGGAAGTGATGCGCTCCATCTCACTTGAATCCAAAGAGGGTCCTTCGTCTCTGCCTTTTCATGTTGCAGAGAAAATCTTTGTGATAGAAATTCCCAAAGACAAAAAACGTTCCATTCAACCTTGAATTCATCTCCCAGAAAAAAATGAAATCTTCCGTCCACTCTTCCGGAAGCTGGAATCTTTTAACACTCTCGCTGGCTTTGTTGTTTGCGTTACCTTTTTTCTCTCTGATCGTAACTGCCGGTTCAGGAGGAGAAAATGTATGGGGACATTTATTAAGCACGGTTATGCCCGGTTATCTAAAAAACACATTCTGGCTGATGCTTGGTGTTGGCAGCGGCACTCTTCTTTTAGGAGTGAGTACGGGGTGGTTGATTTCAATGACAGAATTTCCCGGGCGTCGGATGATGGAATGGGCATTGTTACTGCCGTTGGCATTTCCCGGTTACATTATCGCGATGGTCTACGTGGAACTGCTGGAATTTTCCGGACCGGTGCAGGAACAACTCCGTTTGTGGTTCGGCTGGCAGAATTACATGGACTACTGGTTTCCGCCGATTGCCTCACTTGGAGGCGCAATAACGATGCTCTCGCTAGTACTCTTTCCTTACGTTTATCTGCTTGCCAGAACCGCGTTTCTTCAACAATCGGCTACATTGATGGAAGCCAGCCGGATGCTGGACAAAAGTGCAGGTAACAGTTTTTTTATGATTGCCTTGCCATTGGCGCGTCCGGCGATTGTGGTTGGTGTCAGCCTGGCAATGATGGAAACCCTGGCAGATTTTGGCACAATGCAGTTATTTGCCGTACAAACCTTTACTACCGGGATTTATCATACATGGTTCGGAGCATACAATGCTCCGGGTGCAGCTCAGCTTTCTTTATCGTTACTGACGTTCATCAGCTTCTTTATATTTTTGGAACGCTACTCGCGAAAACAACAGCGTTTCCACGCACAAAGCAGTATAAAAAATGCACATACCAGATATCCTCTTTCTGGAATCCGTGCCGTCCTGGCTTTGTTATTTTGTATATTTCCGGTACTGTTCGGATTTGCTTTGCCTGCAGGTTTATTGATTCAGTGGGCAACTGAAAGCTGGCGTGGAGTGATGTTGGACCGCTTTTTCAGCGATGCCGGAAACAGTATTTTACTGGCCGGCGTAACCGCATTATTAGGAGTATTTATCGGCCTTTTAATGGCTTTCGGTTCCCGACTCAGCAAGCGCCGCAGAATTCATTGGGCAGCACGCCTGGTAAGTCTCGGTTATACTTTCCCGGGACCGGTTGTTGCGCTCGGTGTCCTCTTGCCTTTTGCCTGGTTTGACCGGACAATGGATGCATGGATGCAGGAAACATTTGGAATAACTACTGGTTATCTGCTGAGCGGAACTTTGTTCATTTTGGTTTTTGCTTACCTTGTACGGTTTCTTGCCCTGGCTTACGGTACCGCCGAATCAGGACTTGAGAGGATCACTTCCGATATGGAAGACGCAAGTAGATCTTTGGGAAAGAACACCTGGCAAACTTTAAAGCAGGTACATTTGCCGCTGCTTCGAGGCAGCGTGTTAGCCGCCGGAATGCTGGTCTTTGTCGATGTGATGAAAGAGTTGCCCGCGACACTTATGCTCCAGCCTTTTAATTTTAGTACACTTGCAACCAGGGCATACGGTTATGCCACAGAAGAACTGCTCAAGGAAGCCTCTCTCTGGTGCCTAACTATTGTCGTAGTCGGTTTGTTTCCAGTAATTTTCCTGAATCGCCAACTGCGGCAAACTGCACCGCAAAACTAACTTATTTAACCATGATTGAATGTAGAAATCTTACCAAATCCTACGGCGTACTGGAAGCCGTCAGTGACTTCAGCCTGCATTTGGAGGAACACGAATTCCTTTCCATTCTTGGACCATCCGGATGTGGAAAATCTACTCTGCTGCGGCTGATAGCAGGACTGGAAGTTCCCAGCAAGGGACAAGTATTGCTGGAAAAACGGGAGATCTCAGGGGAAAAAATAATCCTGCCTCCGGAGCGTAGAAAATTTGGTATGATTTTTCAGGATTTTGCCTTGTTTCCGCATTTGAGTATAGAAAAAAACATTGCTTATGGTGTAAGCGGATCCCGAAGTGAGAAACAGAAACGGGTGGTGGAATTGCTGAAGTTGGTCAGTTTACAGCACCTTGCATCCAAAATGCCCCATCAAATCAGCGGTGGAGAACAGCAGCGAATCGCCGTTGCCAGATCACTTGCCCCACGGCCAAGGCTGATTTTAATGGATGAACCGTTCAGTAATTTAGATTATCAATTGCGTTTGCAGCTAAGGCGCGAAATTAGGGGAATTCTTAAACATGAAGGCGTGGCAACAATTCTCGTAACACATGATCAGGTTGAAGCAATAACTTTTTCTGAGCGTGTGCTCCTCATGCACAAAGGTAAGCTGGTACAGGCTGGAACTCCGGAAGAAATATACCAGCAACCGCAAACACTTTGGGCCTCATCTTTTGTGGGTGAAGCCAACCATCTTTCGGTTGAATGGGAGAAAACATCATTAAAATCACCTTTTGGTTTTTTGGACGTACCTGCTGAAATCGGTAAAGAAACCCGCATCCTGATGGTACGTCCGGAAGATTTTATTCTTGTGTCTGCTCCTGACGACGAGGCAAACGGCATTGTGAAAACGGTTGAATTTTCTGGTGCAGCGCAGACAGTCGGAGTGGAATTAAAAAGTGGTGAAAAAATTCAGGTAAGCGGTTCTCCACATTTATTGTGGAATCTGGAGGATCCTGTGAAAATCACAGCAGAAAGATATTTGTGCTTCAACAGTTCCGGTGACAGACTTGACGGATTTACTGCAAAATAAAAGTGCAATAGCTTTTAACACACTAGAAAATTTCAAATGTCTTGTTCTGGGAAAAGCATCTGATCATATCTGGCGTCTTATCAATGTGAAGTCACAATTTATGTTATTAAGTCTTCAGTTTCCTCTTTGGATCATTAACACATAAAGTTGCCAGGGAATCTTTCAATATTTCTTCTTACTACTTGTTTTAGCACTTTCGTACCAAAACTTTACAACTGATATCCAACTATCAGCTGAATGGTTTTGAATTGTGAAGTCTATACAGGTGTGGTGAAATGGTGAGGATTAATTAAAGACTTTAATCGAAATAGCGAACCATCATCAAAAGACTCACGTGCCAACAGAAACAACTAAAATAACTGCAAAAAAACCTCCGTGGCTGAAAGTTCCCTTCCCGGGAGGAGAGCGTTATTCGTGGATCAAAAAAAGTGCTGCAAATCTTAAGCTGAGTACTGTTTGTGAAGAAGCAAATTGTCCAAACATTGGTGAATGCTGGAACGGCGGCACGGCAACTTTCATGCTGATGGGCGACACATGTACACGCGGATGCAGATTTTGTGCAGTCAAATCCGCAAAAAGTCCTGGAGCACTAGACGCAGAAGAACCAAAGAAATTGGCTGAAACTGTTAATAAAATGGATTTGAAATATGTGGTTCTGACGACTGTTGACCGTGACGATCTCCCGGATCAGGGTGCTGCGCACATTGCCCGCTGCATCCGGTCTACTCAACGAGCCTGTCCGGACATGTTAATTGAAATGCTGATGCCGGATTTTCAGGGAAAAACAGAACTGGTTCAACAAGTAATAAACGCACGCCCTGCGGTTTTAGCACACAACCTGGAAACCGTCCGGAGTCTCACTCCAATAGTCCGGGATGCACGTGCAGGTTATGACCAGTCACTGCAAGTTTTACGATACCTCAAACAAAACTGTCCGCAGGGATACACCAAATCTTCACTGATGCTCGGCGTGGGCGAAAGCCGCGCAGAAACTTTGCGGGCCATGGAGGATCTGCGTGATGTCGGAGTGGATTTTCTTACCATAGGTCAATATCTGCAGCCCACAAAAAAACATTTGAAAGTTGAAAAGTTCGTGCCTCCGGAAGAGTTTGCTGAACTGGCTGAATTGGGCGACAAAATGGGATTTGAATATGTGGCCTCCGGACCGTTGGTGCGCAGTTCATACAAAGCAGCTGAATTTTATATTGAACGAAAAATCCGGGGCCGCGCATGAGTCTTCCGGACAAACTCACTTTGTCTCCGATCCAGAAAATTTCCGGCAGCGTAGTTTTACCGGGTTCCAAGAGTCTCTCCAACCGAATTTTGCTTTTGAGCATGTTGGCTGAAGGAAAGACTGAAATTCAGAATCTGCTGGACAGTGATGACGTCCGCCGAATGGTGGAAGCATTGGAAACACTTGGAATTCAGCTCGAAGAAAACCGTGCAGAAAATCTCATAACAGTTTCAGGAACATCTGGAATAATTCCGGTTAAAGAAGCCACTTTGATGCTGGGAAACGCCGGAACAGCAATCAGGCCTTTGACCGCAGCCATGACTTTGGGACACGGACGTTTTGTTCTGGATGGAGTGCAGCGCATGCGGGAGCGCCCTATCATCGATTTGGTAAACGGCCTTTCCCAGCTCGGAGCAAATTTGCGTTGCATAAACGGAACAGATTGTCCGCCGGTGGAAGTGATTGCAGACGGCCTTCCCGGGGGAATTACCCGTTTGAGCGGTGCAATCAGCAGTCAATATTTGACAGCAATTCTGCTGGCCGCGCCTTATGCAGACAAAGAGGTGCAAATTGAAATAACCGATAAACTGGTTTCTGTGCCTTACGTGGAAATGACGCTGCGTCTGATGCGGAGTTTTGGTGTTTCTGTGAATCACGAAAACTTCCGTCTTTTCCATATTCCCCGTCAAACATATCGCTCTCCCGGAAGCATTTTTGTAGAAGGCGACGCCTCATCCGCCTCTTATTTTCTGGCTGGTGCTGCAATTACCAAAGGAACTGTGACGGTAAAGGGATGCGGTACTGACAGCTTGCAGGGGGATGCACGTTTTGCTGAAGTCCTGGAAAAAATGGGAGCCAAAGTTGAATGGGAACCACAGCAGGTTAAACTGACCGGAAACTCTTTAAACGGAATTGATGTTGACATGAATCAAATGCCGGACGCGGCCATGACATTGGCAGTTGCGGCTCTGTTTGCTTCCGGACCTACGGCCATCCGGAACATCTACAATTGGAGGGTAAAAGAAACCGAAAGGCTGCAGGCAGTTTCTACAGAATTACGCAAACTTGGAGCTGAGGTTGAGGAAGGTTACGATTATCTTGTCATTCAACCGCCGGAGCAAATCCGGAAGGCTGAAATTGATACCTACGATGACCACAGAATGGCAATGGCTTTTTCATTGGCAGCCTGCGGAGAGTCCCCAATGACAATAAATAATCCCGGATGTGTGAGCAAAACTTTTCCGGATTATTTTGAAGTGCTTAACGGTTTATGTACCTGAATCAGGAGAAATATTGTAGTAATTAAGGACAAAACCTCATTTTAATGAGATTCAGAACGTAAACCCAATTCCCAGTTGCACCTGAGAGGTTGTTAAACTTATTATATTACTTTCATAGGTGAAGTCTTTACCTGTCTTCCCAATATCATCTGAGGAATTGATTTCTTCAAATTCTGCCTTTATGGAGTTTGTACGATAGCCCAACAGCGTTTCAAAACCGAATCCGTGGTGCCCCAGGACAAAAAATAAGGAATGTCCCCCAAGATAATTGTGCTTGGGATTGAATGTCTTGCTATCATATTCCAGAGACGTTTCCCACTTTCCTCCAGTCAAAACTCCCGCGCCCCACATAAACGTGTAGTTTTCTCCTATTCCAAAAGCCACATCAGCGAAATTTGTCACGAGTGTTGTTTTCTCTGTGAGTTTTTCGTCTGCTTTTTCCATTTTGGTTGTAATAGTGGTGTAGCCCAGGCCGATGCTTTTAAACAAAAAATATAAACTACCGCCAATTTATGTATTGGTAATTGTAGGTGTAGAAGATTCTTCTGTGTCAGTTAAGATAGAGTGATCTTTTTTGTCTTCGTTTACTGGGGCCAGCATGCGTATTCGAATCAACTCCGAACGCCCACAAGCAGCAAATAGAATTGGGAATAAAATAATCAGTGATGAGAAACGTAAGGCAGACATGATTTTCTGAACTGTCTTTAATTACAAATCGAGAAACAACCAAGGCTTTTGGCTCCTGGCTTGCTGTTCGTAATCTTGAATTTTGTCTTCAAACTGCAAGGTCCAACCAATATCGTCCAAACCTTCGAGTAGACAGTTTTTTGCAAATGAATCAACCTTGAAAGAGAACTTTTTGCCTTCAGGAGTACTTACAGTCTGCTGGGGAAGATCGACTGTCAGCAGACAACCTTCGTTGGCTTCAACCTCATCAAACAAGGCCTGTACTTCCTCTGCTTGAAGCTCTACTGCCAAGATTCCGTTTTTCCTGCAATTGTTGAAAAAAATGTCTGCAAAACTGGACGAAATTATGCACTTAAAACCGTAATCCTGCAAAGCCCATGGAGCATGTTCACGGCTTGAGCCGCAGCCAAAATTTTCACCAGTCAGCAAAATTTGTGACCCTTGATAACGCGGATAATTCAGAATAAATTCTGAATTGGACTTAGTCCCTTCATCGTCGATGTATCGCCAGTCATGAAAAAGATGAACGCCAAAACCTGTACGTTCTATTTTTTTCAGAAATTGCTTGGGAATGATTTGGTCTGTATCCACATTTATTTTATCAAATGGTACAGTGATTCCGGAAAGTGTGTTAAATGCTTCCATTATTTAAGTTTAAGTCAAGGTTGAATTTACAAAGTTCTCGGGTCAGTAAAATGTCCGGCAATTGCTGCTGCTGCTGCCATCAGTGGACTTACAAGATGTGTACGGCCACCCTTCCCCTGGCGCCCTTCAAAATTTCGGTTACTTGTCGAGGCACAACGTTCACCTGGTTTGAGCACATCATCGTTCATGGCTAAACACATGGAACATCCCGGCTGACGCCAGTCAAATCCTGCATCAGTAAATATTCTATCCAGGCCTTCTTCCTCTGCCTGCCGTTTTATAATTCCGCTTCCAGGAACTATCATTGCAGAAACGTGTTCATTAACTTGTCTGCCTTTAACAAATTCTGCAACAGAACGCAAATCTTCGATACGTGAATTTGTACATGAACCAATAAACACACGGTCAATAATGATATCCTTAATAGGAATATTTGCTTTAAGATCCATATATTTCAAAGCTTGTTCAACAGACTTGCGTTCCATCGGATTTTGAATGTTTTCAGGGTCCGGAACTTTGCTGTTAATATCAGTCACCATTCCCGGATTGGTTCCCCATGTTACCTGCGGTAAAACATCATTTGCATTTAGGTTTACTTTCAGGTCAAATTCTGCATCAGGATCAGACGGCAGTTTTTTCCACGAATTCACAGCCAAATCAAATGCATCACCCCGTGGTGCAAAAGGTCGATTTTTCAGGTGTTCAAAAGTTTTTTCATCCGGTGCTACCATTCCCGCTCGTGCACCGGCTTCAATTGTCATGTTACAGAGAGTCATACGACCTTCCATAGTCATGGAGCGTATTGTTTCTCCAGCATATTCAATTACGCAACCTGATCCACCGGCAATACCGATTTTTCCGATGATTGCCAGGATAATATCTTTAGGTGTGACAGTTTCCGGAAGTACACCCTCGACTTGAACCAGCATTGTTTTGGGTTTTTTCTGCTGCAGTGTTTGAGTGGCAAGTACATGTTCAACTTCAGAGGTGCCAATCCCAAATGCAAGTGCACCAAAAGCGCCATGTGTTGCAGTGTGTGAATCTCCGCAAACTATAGTTGACCCGGGTAGAGTCAAACCTTGTTCTGGTCCCATTACATGTACGATTCCTGAACGCTCATCTCCCAAATCAAAAAGGGTAATTCCAAATTCTCTACAGTTCTGACGTAAAGTCTCAACTTGTAATGCAGAAATTGGATCTGAAATCGGCTGATCCTGATTTTCGGTTGGAATATTGTGATCAGGAACTGCAAATGTTGCTTCTGGATGCAACACTCGGCGTCCTGCAAGACGTAACCCTTCAAACGCTTGTGGAGAAGTCACTTCATGCACCAGGTGACGATCAATATAAATGATTGAGTTTCCATCCTGCTCATGTACAAGATGTGAATTCCAGATTTTTTCAAACATTGTTTTGGGCATTATTTTACTCAGTCTTTAATTATTTTTTGAAAGTTTACTTTAAGAAACAAAGGCTTCAGCTAAAAAACCTCATGATTATAAGGTAGGAAACAACTTGAAAATCCACAAACCATTAATTTCAATTAATTTGCAAAACACAGCATTATGATTTATTCACTACAACTAACCAGCAGTTCGCATCAAAGTTTAATCAAACTAGGTCTCCACCACCTGCACCAGCAATGGTAATCGTTCCAGCTTCCTCAAGTTTCTTGACAACTTTGATGATTTTTTGCTGTGCAGCTTCCACATCAGATAATTTGGCGGGACCAAGGTTTTCCAGGTCTTCCCGTACCATTTCAGCAGCTCTGGATGACATGCTGCCGAAAATAAGTTCTTTAACAGCATCGCTTGCTGTTTTGAGCGCGAGCACCATGTCAGCCTGATCAACATCTTTCATAACGAGCTGCATTTGCTTAGCATCAATGAGAGCCATATCTTCGAAGGTGAACATCAATTCCCGGATTTGTTCCGCCAGATCAGGATTTGTTTCTTCTATACTGGAAAGAATCCTGGTCTCTGTTGCCTTGTCCACAGAGTTTAAGATTTCTGCCACTGGTTCAACACCACCCACACTTGTTGCCATACTACCTGCTGTTTTCATTTCTTCAGTTAGAACCTCATTCATTTCCGAAATTACTCCCGGAGGAATACTTTCAATCACCGCCATTCGATACAATATATCAGCCTGTAAACTTTCAGGCAAGTCTCGCAGCACGGCAGAAGACTGTTCGGCATTTTTTAAATAAGAAAGAATAAGGGCTATCGTTTGAGGGTGTTCAGTGCGGATATAATTTGCAATCATGATGGGTTCCGCATAGCGCAGGGCTTCAAGACCTGCCTCTTCTTCACCCGCACCAAGATTGTCACTTAGCTCTTTTGCCCTGTCTGCCCCCAGGGCTTTGGTCAGTGCATTTTTGACAAAATCTGGCGATGAGCTAATGTTCACACCTTCATCAGCCATAACCGAATTTCTGTAGAATTCCTCAAGAACAATATCCAATTCTTCAGGAGAAACGTCTGTAAAGCGGCTCATATAATAACCAACCTGCTGGATTTCTGCTTCTTCCAAATTTTTCATCACATCTGCTGCTCCATCTTCGCCAAGGGCAAGCAATAGAATTGCGGCCTTTTTAGGGCCTGTCATTTTACCTACGCTCATCTAGCCTCACTTGCTTTTAATCTGATTAATGATTTTATGATTTTTCCATTTACTTCAAATTACTTTTTGAAGTTGGAATTTAATAGTCAACCTCTCAGCATTTCAAGAAACCGGCCAAACAGGTAAGATGCATCTCTTGGTCCAGGAGCTGCCTCCGGATGATATTGTACAGAATAAGCTGAGTGAACAAGTGATTCAATACCCTCTACAGTTTGATCATTCAGGTTGCGGTGCGTTACCCGGACATCTTCTGGGAGGGAATTTTCCTCTACAGAAAAACCATGATTATGGCTGGTTATTTCAATCTTATTGGTCGCTAAATCCATCACAGGGTGATTTCCACCATGATGTCCGCATTCTAGTTTATAAGTCTTGCAACCCAAGGCCAATGATAATATCTGATGTCCCAGACAGATTCCAAAAATTGGCAACTTACCGAGCAAATTTCGAACAGAATCAATTGCTTCCGAGACCGCAGCAGGATCTCCAGGGCCATTGGACAGTAAAATACCTTCAGGATTCATTTCAAGCACCTCTTCTGCTGATGTATTCCAGGGTACAACTGTCACACTCATTCCCAGTCTGTTCATTATTCGCAAAATATTGTACTTTATCCCAAAATCATAAGCAATAACAGTCAGCGGTTTTCCCTCTGCTTCAGACGGCCAAAAATATGATTCACGGGTCGAAACTTGTCGTGCCAGATTTTGACCTGCCATCAAAGGCAGGTCGAGCGCTTCTTCACGAAGCTCATCCAGAGTGTGTCGTGAATCTGATGGAACAAGTAGTCCGGAACACTCTCCGCTTGAACGAACAGCTTTCACCAAAGAGCGGGTGTCTACTCCATCCAAAACGGGAATCCTGTGTTCTATCAACCACTCATCTAATGATTGAGTAGCCCTCCAGTTGCTGCTGATGTGACTTAGTTCACGTACTATCAGTGCTGAGGCATGCGTTGTTTTTGACTCCAAGTCATCCGGATTTATTCCATAGTTGCCAATCTGTGGATATGTCATTGTCACTATTTGACCTTTGTAAGACGGGTCAGTCAGAATTTCTTGATAACCGGTCATTGACGTGTTGAAAATTACTTCACCTGTAGCCTCAACCGGGGCACCCCTCAATTTTCCACGAAAAAATCGTCCATTACTTAAAACAAGCAGTCCTTCAGTCGTACCTCCCATATTTACAGGAAAATAGGTCTGTGGCATGGAAGCCTTAAATATATATATTGTAGAGTTTTGGTCAAAGGAAATTTATAGCCAGTAGTATTTGAAATCTCTACACGGATGGTTCGGATTAATGTACATTAAAATTCCGTTTTTCCGGAAATTCCAATGTGAGTATTACCTAAATTTTTTTTGTATATTTTTGCTGGAAAGCAATTTATCTGAAGTGATCTCACTTGCTGAAAATTATACTCCCTCTATATTGAAAGGTCTAGTGCTTCCTTTGTAATTTCCACAACATATTCTTAACTTGTCAAATAATAATTGTTCTAAAATTGTTCTCATCAGAGTATTATTTATAATATGAACAAAGGTTTTCTCATATCTTTTTTTAGCACTGCAAAATGCATAAATCATGCGAAATTCTCTTAGATTCCACTTAAAAAGTACTGACTCACCGGGGCAAATGTCCACATAGTCCAGTTGATTCATTAAATCTGTTATCACTGTTTTTTATTAATAAACAGCCCAAACTTTAGTTATTGCCTAAAATATGCTAGAAATAAAACGCCGAAAACTTTGTCGGATTTTTTCAATTAACCTAAAACTGCCATGTTTTAATAACAATAACTGAATTGTAATAAGACGTTATTAGTAATGGAAAAGGAAAAATTAATAAAAAGTAAGGGTGCTATTTCCCGGGGGAAAAGAGGGATTAGTAATAAAGCCAGGAAGGGAGGGGCTCGTACAATCAAACCGATTCCAAACCTCAATTTTGTTAAAATTCAAAGGCAAGTAATTCAGGCAACTGAAGAAGTAAAAAAGTTGAGAAACTTTTCCTTTATGATGAGGATGCGCAAAACGATTCTTGCCGCAGATTCTACTGATAAAGGAACACATATTGACGCAAGCATAATCGGAATTCAGATAAAAAGTAAGGCAGTTTCTTCCCTGGTTTCAAAAATTAGCAGTGACCTCACTTCAAGTGCAGCAAGGGTAAAATTAGTCAGAACAGTTATGCAGGACAAGCGGGATTTCCCTTTGTCGCTTTACCGCAACCTCATGATACAGGCAGCTCTCACTATTTATTTGGGTGACATCACACCGGCGACTCTGCAAATTGCCGGGCAAACATACCGTTTATATTTAGAAAAAATCATCAGCACACATAAAAAAGGATTGCTTGTGGTTCAATCGAAACAGTTAAAGAATGTAAATTTGGATGTTATCTCAGTTAAAGACCTGATCAAAATGGAAGAAGATGAAGAGCGGGGGGTTGATGAAAATGAGGCGCTTGTAATCCAGGAAATCAAAATTACACTAAAATTGTTGGAATATACTGATTCTCTTGATGAAGACACGCGCGACAGCATTACTATGACTATGCATTTGGATGAGTTGCATGATCTGTCCTCAAAACACAGGGTAAAGAGTTTATTTGCCGGCTCCGGAAGTACTGAGTCCACCAAGAACAAACACATGCTTATCGTCCGTAAAACCCTGGCTGCTCTTGAGGTAATTAAACGAATTCCGGTACTGCAGCCAATCGGCCTCAAGATTATAGCAAAGCTACAGGAAATTGATAGTAAGCTTCCTCTTCCTTATCTTATAGAAGCTAGATTTCATATGCAGGCATTGCGGATTCTTACTCTACGCATAGTGATGAAAGAATTCTCAGCCCGACCATCTCTGAGACCTACTTTCAACAAAGCGATTGTCGCTTACCACAAAGCTTTAAAAAGAGCCTTGTTATCTAATCCTAAACGTATAGACATCATTGTGCTGTCAGAATTTGCTCAAGTTTCATATTATGCGTATGAACAGCGCAAAATACTGAACCTGGCAAATCATGGTGTGTTGAAAATTCTTGAAATGGGAAAGAAAGCCGTGGATGTTCTTGCACCCAGCAACAGGATCTATCTAAAGCAGCAGAAGGTCATCCTTTCGGCGCTAAAGAAAATGAAAAATCTTGACTGAAAGCTGCTAAATTGAAGTCAGCCTGCGCTTCATTGCATGTGCTGAAGAAAAAGTTTTTAACCCCTAATAATCACTTTTATTGCCTGGTTGGCAAAAGCGGTTCCAAATATTCCACTACAGTCCGGACTATGATTTGATGGCCTTCAGGATTTGGGTGGATGCCGTCAGCCTGATTCAAGCTGGAAATCCCTCCTACTTCTTTGAGCAGAAAGGGTATCATCTGCAGTTGGTACTGCCTGGCTAATTCATGAAATACATTCCGGAAAGACTCCGTGTATTCCGTACCGTAGTTTTGTGGAATTTGCATTCCTGCCAATAAAATCAGGATTTTCTCAGACTGTGCCAACTCAATTGTTTTGCTTAAATTTTTCTTCATGTGCTTCACACTCAAGCCGCGTAAACCGTCATTTCCTCCAAGTGCCAGAATAACTATGTCTGGATGAGCCTTTATGTACCAGCGGAGACGGGAAGGTGCGCTTGCACTCGTAGAACCGCTGATGCCGGCATTTATCACTTTCACAGAATGCCCTTTGCGCTGCAGTTCCTTTTCCAGTAAATGCGGATAGGCTTCCTCTTTTGCAACTCCAAAACCTTCGGTTAATGAATCTCCAAGTACAACTATCAAAGTTTGAGCAAGTGCAAATCCTGAAAAGGAAATTATGCAAAAAATAACTATCCCAAAACTCAAAGCTTTTCGTACAAAATAATTCATATAATCTAGCTTGCTTCGATTTGTTTAAACTGTGTAAAAAAAGCGGAACGGGATTCCTGACGCCGCTCTTTTTTTACTTCTTCAGAAGCTTCCCCTATAATTGGAACTGTCAACAGTTCCGGGTTGATATTGAGAAGGAATCTTGATGGTTCCTGACGGATAATTTCTCCAAAACGTTTCCGAGATTTAGCCATCGAAAAAGTAAGTTCCTGCTGGGCCCGTGTAATGCCGACGTAGCACAAACGCCGCTCCTCGTCTACTCCGCCTTCATCGAGTGAACGCTGGTTTGGGAACAAACCTTCTGACATGCCAATCATGAACACAAAAGGAAATTCCAGACCTTTTGCGCTGTGGAGTGTCATAATCGACACTTGATTGGCCTTGCTGTCTGCATCGTTATCGTTTTCAGTAAATAGTGTTATCCGTTCTAAATATTGCCGAAGACTATCTTCAGGATTTTTATCAGAATAAGTCCGGATACCGCTCAATAATTCCAGAACATTCTTCACACGGCGCTCCCGCAATTTGGGTTCTCCGCTTTGAGTTTCAAGAAATCTAATGTAACCGACCTCATCAAGCAACTCTTTGAATACATTAGCAAACCGTTCGTTTGCAAAACGCTGCTGGTAATTGATGATGATACCGGCAAACATTTCCATAGTGAATGCCGCATTTTTTGGAATTTTCTCATATTTTCTGGCACGCAGCATCACCTTGAACAGAGGAAGGTGCATTTCCTGACAACACGTATTAGCCTGTACAAGTGCTGTTTTACCAATTCCACGCCGTGGTGTGTTTATAATTCGATGTAAACTAACTTCATCATTTGGGTTATGAATTACTTTAAGATAAGCCAGTGCATCACGTATTTCCTGACGGTCATAAAAGCTGGCGCCGCCAACCACACGATACGGAATTTTTGCTTCACGTAGTGCTTCTTCTAATGAACGGGACTGAAAATTTGAACGGTAAAGAATTGAGAAGTCTAAATATCGGTTGCCATGCTGTAAAATTTTTGTGCGAATTCGCCTGGTCACAACTTCTACTTCTTCTGCTTCATTTTCTGACTGAAGCCAGTCAAGTTTTACCCCACCCTGTTTTTCGGACCAGAGTTTTTTTGGCATTCGCTGAGTATTTATAGAAATCACCTGGTTGGCGGCTTGTAAAATAATTTGGGTTGAACGATAATTTTGTTCGAGGCGAACATATTTTACTTCCGGATAGTCCTGCTCAAAATCGAAAATATTACGAACTTCAGCCCCTCGCCAACCGTAAATAGACTGATCATCATCACCCACCACACAAAGATTCCTGTGCTGTTTTGTGAGATGCCTTAAAAGTTTATACTGAATCCGATTTGTGTCCTGATATTCGTCTACCATTATATAACGGAAACGTTCCGTTAAATTGTCCATGACCTCCGGATGCTTCTCAAAAAGACTCAACGTGAGGTTAAGGATATCATCAAAATCAATGGCGTTACAGCCCTTCATAGTCTTTTGATATTGACGATAAATTTTTCCAATCATTTGTTTTTGTTGTGATTCCTGCTGATCAAGAAATACTTCCGGACCTTCCCCTGTTGACTTTGACTGGGAAATTTCAAAGTGTACTGACTTTGCGTCGATCAATCCTGTATCATCAAAATCCTGATCTTCCATGATGGTTTTGATGACAGATAATTGGTCATTTTTGTCGTAAATAATAAAATTTGGACGGTAACCCAGGTGATGAATCGATTTCCGCAGCATATTGACTCCCAGTGCATGGAAAGTACTTAAATGCACGCCATTTTGTTTCCCGGAGAGTGTTTCCTTTAAACGTTCACGCATTTCTTCAGCTGCTTTGTTGGTAAAAGTAACCGCAAGTATTTGCTGGGGGGGAACCTGTTTTTTTCGAATCAAGTACGCAATACGCTGTATGATGACTTGCGTTTTTCCACTGCCTGCACCTGCAAGAATCAGTACAGGACCCTGTGTTGTCGTGACGGCTTCCTTTTGCTGTGAGTTCAGCAATGACAATGAATTCATCAAATGCAGAAAAGTTCGATAAAATTATTGATTAATTTGTGATAGAATATTGTTGATTGAACCAAGGTGTTTCAGCAAGCCATTTCAAACCAGAATCTTTTTCTAAAAATTGTTATAACAAAACATACTTATGACTGCAGAAGAGATTCAAAACTTTTTGCAGCAGGAATTTCCTGAAAATCCGCTGATCGTTGAGTCCTGCGAAAATCGACGTGCAAGATTACGTCTTGAAGTTGATCAAACTCATTTGCGCCCGGGAGGAACCATTTCTGGACCGACAATGATGCTGCTGGCAGATACTGCAGTCTATGCTGCAATCCTAACTACAATAGGAGCAGTGGCTTTAGCAGTAACAACAAACTTGAATATTAATTTTTTGCGAAAACCCGAACCGAATCTTGACCTTATAGGAGAATCGTGGCTGATGAAAGTTGGCAAACGTTTAATTGTAGGAGAGGTTAAAATCTATTCTGAAAATGATCCGGAACCTGTCGCTCATGCGACTTGTACTTATTCCCTTCCTACAAAATCACTTCCATCATAACGGTATTTTATGTGGTGGATTCTTAGTCTTTTATTGTTGATTGTTCCAAGTTTGGAAATTTGGGTGCTGATGCAGCTAACATATCTAATGCCTCTCAGCACAATTTTTTTACAATGTATTGTTACACTGGCTGCCGGAGTATGGTTGATGCAGGGTGAAAATTTTTCTTTGTGGACTTTGGTCGAAAGTGAATTACGTAACAGAAGGGTCCCGGCAGAAGAGGTGCTGGCAGATTTACTGCTCTGGGTTGGAGGAGTATTACTGGTTGTACCGGGGTTTTTAACAGATGCACTTGGACTGGTAATATTTGTTCCTGCAGTAAGACAAGAAAGCATTCGATGGTTAAGAAATAGTATGCTGAAAACTATGGGAAGACCTCCTTTAGAAAGTTAATTTACATTTGAACAAGTCATTTTCAGAAAAACAATGTTTACAGGAATTGTACAAGGAGTCCGGAAGGTCACAGTAATTACTGACCTAAAAGGCGGTCGGCGTTTGCGAATTCAACTGAATGATTTAGCAGAAAATCTTCAACATGGTTCGAGCGTTGCGGTCAATGGTGTATGTTTGACCGCAATTAAAATTGAAGAAGGCTGTGCTGAGTTTGACATTATTCAGGAATCACTGGACCGTAGTAATCTTGGTGCTTTGGTAAACGGGGACTCCGTTGATATTGAGCGGGCTTGTTATTTTGGAGACGAAGTTGGTGGACATCAAGTTACAGGCCATATAGATTGTACCGGAAAAATTGATGAAATTCGAAAAACTCCTAATAATCGAGATGTTGTTGTGTACTGTGAGGAAGAGTGGGGGGGCTACCTTATTCCCAAAGGTTGGATTGCAATTGATGGAGTCAGTCTGACCATAGTTGATGTCGGAGATAATTGGTTTTCAATTTCATTAATTCCAGAAACTTTGGAGCACACAGTTCTGGGTCAAAAGGTGGAAGGGGATAAAGTAAACCTTGAGTTTGACCTCACTACAAAAGTAATTGTCAAAACAATCCAAAGAATGTTTCCAGAAATCAAAAAACAAATACTGTCTGGAATGAAAAATTGAATCTATAAATAATAATGCTGCTGATAATAAATAGTATTGACAATAAATTTTATTAAGCTTATCATTAAGTGTTTTGCAGGAGTTGAACGCAAGTTCTTTGAAAAGGGAATCAGAAGAGACAGAAAGCCTGTTCCTATCCATCCAAAGCGGTGGATAGACGTTAATATTTTTGTATTCTCAAGATTTATTTTGAGGATAACAAAACCTGGAATTTATTTCAGGTCAGTAAAAGCATAGGATTATAACTTGAGAGTTTGATCCTGGCTCAGGACGAACGCTGGCGGCATGCCTAACACATGCAAGTCG
>LSNO01000117.1 GCA_002082305.1 SAR324 cluster bacterium SAR324-CTD7B | reverse complement strand
AAAAAACTTGACTATTATTGTCAAACAAGGGAAACACAGCAATATTTTTATGATTTCATCAGGATAATGAAATGAGTGATTTTGATACTGAGCTAAATTGTGAGGGACTTAATTGCCCTCTTCCGGTTTTAAAAACCAAGAAAAAAATTGATGGAATGTCGAGTGGCGAAATATTGAAAATGACTTCGACAGACCCCGGTTCCGTGAATGACGTTACTTTCTGGTCGAAGATTAATAAAAATTATTTGTTGTCTCACGCTGAAGATGGTGGTGTATATACTTTTTATATTCAGAAAAAGTAGATTCATTTAAAGTTATTAAGAAAGATAATTTTTGTGTGACTTGTTACACAATCAAGTTGGGAACAGAATCTCGGCTTTATCGAGGAGCAGAAAAGACAAACAAGTGTGGTATTTTGACTTTTTACGAAACCATCATAAATTATATTTTAATTTTTAATATATTAGTTAACTTATTATTTCACTCATAAGCCCCATTCCACATGTTCTCAGCACAGTAAAGCACCGTATCGACCTCAGCGTAACCTCACTTGACAAATGTCACCATGAGTACTCAACCCTACATCGGTTTCCGTCAGCTCTTTGATCAGGACACATCGACCTTCACTTACCTGCTCTGGGATTTGGACACCAGGGAAGGGGTGATTATTGATCCGGTGAGGGAACAGTTTGAACGCGATCTTTGTCTTGTTGGCGAGCTTGGTGTGCGTATGGTCTACGCGCTGGACACGCATGTCCATGCCGATCATGTAACGTCGCTGGGAATGCTGCGCGAAGAGATGAGGCTGCAAACCGCGGTTGGAGAGCCTTCCGGAGTTCCCTGCGCGGACATCATGCTGAATGACGGTTACACATTGCGCTTTGGCAGGCATACCCTTACTGCGCTGGCCACTCCCGGACACACAGACGCCTGCACAAGCTTCAAGGTTGAGAACATGGTGTTCACGGGCGATGCCCTCCTCATCCGAGGCTGCGGGCGCACGGATTTCCAGCAGGGCGATCCTGAAATGCTGTATCGGAGTATCACGCAAAAGCTCTACGCTCTTCCGGATGAAACTCTGGTTTATCCCGGTCACGACTATAATGGTAAGTCTGTTTCCACCATTGGTGAGGAGAAGCAGTACAATCCGCGCATTCCAGCCACACAAACCGAATCGGATTTTGCTGAATTGATGAACTCACTGAACCTGCCGAGGCCCAAACACATTGATGAGGCGGTTCCGGCAAACATGGGCTGCGGTATTTCAGTGGATCACGGACACCTGACTGAGGAAGTATTTGGAGTACGTGATTTACAGAAAATCCTCACTGCTCTGTCCGAGGACGAGGTGGTGATCGACTGCCGCACTCCGGATGAATACGAGGCAGGGCATATTCCGGGCGCGATCAACCTGCCGATGGGAAAGGAACTGGATCAGCTGGGTGAATTGCGGGATTACCGAAAAATCTACCTCTACTGTTATTCAGGACGGAGGTCCCAGACGGTGTTTGCCACTTTGACCAGCAAAGGGCTGGACAACTTGGTCTGCCTGGGAAGCTCCGGGATGGCGGAGTGGAAAAAATTCGGATATCCTGTGGAGAGATGAACGAACACAGGCAACCAAAACAGGGAGAATAAAATGACAGAATTTGAAGTGGCTATGCCGCTTGCGGGAGGTATACTGATTGGGATTGCGGCAGCCATGATGCTGCTGTTCAGCGGGAAGATCGCGGGAATCTCAGGGATATTCGGGGGAATGCTCTTTCAGCAGGGAGAGGAGCGGACATGGAGGTCAGCCTTTGTTGCCGGTCTGATTGCCGGGGGAGTCCTGCTCTACAGTATAAACACGGAATATTTTGAAAACTCATCCGGACGAGGTCTTGTGGCCGTGACAATTGCCGGACTGCTGGTTGGTATCGGCACACGGGTTGGCGGAGGCTGCACCAGCGGGCACGGAGTGTGCGGCATCGGCAGGCTTTCGGCACGTTCACTTGCGGCTACGGTTACGTTTATGGTGGCAGGAATGGCGATGGTGGCCCTTGTTCAACCCCTTTATCACTGAGAACTAAGATGGCTAAATCGAATATTGCAGCCTTTCTTTGCGGACTTCTTTTCTCCATTGGTCTTGGTATCAGTGGAATGACACAGCCTCAGAAGGTCATTGGCTTCCTCGATGTCTTCGGGGAATGGGATCTTAGTCTGGCTTTCGTGATGGGCGGCGCTGTAATCAGCTATTTTTTGCTCCAACTATGGATTCAGCGACGCTTTTCCACACCGATGCTGGGGGAAACGTTTCAAATTCCCTCCCGTAAGGATCTTGACCGTTCACTTATCTTTGGAGCAGTGCTGTTCGGCGTGGGCTGGGGGCTAGGTGGATACTGTCCGGGACCGGCGATCACCTCTCTAGGCAGCGGAAGCGTGAATGCCGTGCTGTTCGTGGTGGCAATGGGTATGGGCATGCTGCTGGCAGACCGTGTGATTTCTCCCATTCTTACTCATCAGGCGCTCAAAAGCTGAGTCTGTTTATCCGATATGACAAATGAAGCGCTTTTTCAGCAAGCCCTAATTAAGTCCGTGTTTTTGTTGACTAAGCGCTTAGAGAACACCATCTTACTCACATTCAAATGACCTCAACTACAAGGAAAACGATGGCATTCACTGCAAAACTATTGATCAACGGAGAATCAGTTGATGGTGCCGGCGAGTCATTGGCTGTTCAGAACCCTTCCACCGGAAGCACAATTTGCGAGGTTGCGGAAGCAACAGCGGAACAGGTTGAAGCGGCTGTGAGGGCCGCCCGGGAAGCTTGATATATTTTATTGTTTGAATATACAAAAAAAATCCACGACTGCCTCCTTTGACAATTTGCTGGAGAATCCAGAAAAAACAATGACTTCGATCATCAAGCGTGTTGCTACTGGGCCTGAACTCAGCAAAAGTATTTCTTATGAAGAGTCAAGGGCCGGTATGCGTCTTGTTTTGGAGGGTCTGGCAGATCCAGTCCAGGCGGCAGTGTTTTTGATCGGTTTGCGAATGAAGCGTGAAACTGATGATGAAAACAAAGGGATCTTGCAGGGCATCCGTGACAAAACAAAAACCGTTGTCGCTGATGTAGATGAATTGGTGGACATCGCCGATCCGTACAACGGTTATGGTCGCAGTCTTCCGTCTTCTCCATTTTTGCCGGTATTGCTTGCGGAATCCTGAGTTCCAGCGGTATCGCACGGAGTAGAAACGGTTGGACCGAAATTTGGAGTGACGCACCACCAGATTTTACAGGCAGCCGGGGTTTCGGTGGAGTTGACTGGAGAAGAAGCCGGAAAGCAGATTAGTAATCCGGAAATTGGTTGGGCATATGTTGATCAAAGTCAATTTTGTCCAAGCCTGTTTGGTATGGCAGAGTTTCGTAAGAAAATAGTGAAACGGGCAGCCATCTCAACTGCCGAGGTTTTGACCGGTCCTGTACGGGGCCGTAATAAAACACACTTACTGACCGGATATGTGCACAATGAGTATCCGCCGATTTACACCATGCTGGCCAGGCATTCCGGATTCAATTCCGCGCTTTTGATGCGTGGAACGGAAGGCGGGGTGACTCCGTCATTACGCAAACGTGGTGAATTTGTCCGCTATTGGGAGCAGAGTGAAGATGTTGTTGTTGAAGCTGATCCATCGAAAATTGGGATTGAGCAGGAAAATCGTCTGGTGCCAATTCCTCATGCGCTGATGCCAATAATAGATAGAGAATTTGGACCTGATGAAAACAATGCTGAAATTGCAAAACTTGCCGCAAAGGAAGGTCTGGCGGCTATAGAAGGGAAAAAAAGTGCCACCTGTGATGCCTTGCTTTACAGTGCATCGCTGACGCTTTGGCATTTGGGGCGTTATGACTCTGTTCCGGATGCAGCTTCGATGGTGCGTGAAATTTTATTCAGCGGCAAAGCCGCCGCACGTTTCCGAAGAGCGGCATGAGTGAATTATTTGTAAACACCTTCTTCTTAAATTTATTGAATAAAATAATTTCTTTATTACGTTTGAATCGAATATTTTTCTGCAATTTAGACCGGATCATGTTAAAATAAGCTCGCTTATGTAACTCAAACTCAAACTTATAATTCGAATGGTGATTTCTGGATGGTAGTTCCCGTAATTTGCTCATGGCAGTCTATGAAAAAATTGACGGTCGGAGATGTTTTGCAAATGAGCAGTTCTCATCCTTGAGCTGAGCCAGATATAAAGGCCTGGTGCAGGACTTCCGGACACAAATTGCTGCAAATCGTGATTGAGAATGGAGAGAGACACTTTTTCGTGCGTTGTGCGAATTAAGAGAGATTGAAAGTAAACGCAGATTAAGAATAATACATTCACTAGTTTCGTTTGAAAGTTTTTCATTCATGGAGAAAGGATAGAGCCTTGAATACAATCGAAACCATAAAAGAACCGGAAAATTTGAAAGAAGTATTTGCTTCCGGTTATGCAAAGATGTTTGGTAAGCAATGGCCGATGTGGGTTGGCGGACTTTTGTTTGGAGCACTCAACGTTTTTATGTTTGCCTACGAAAAAGCCTGGAGCGTTTCTGATGGTGTGAGAAATTGGGGAAACTGGTTTTTCAATACCATTGAGGTTTCAGAGATGATTATTATTGAACCCCACCTTTTTACCACTTCCATTTTAAATTTCGGTATCATTGTCGGTGCTATGGCTTCGGCACTTTTGTCAAAGCAATTCCAGGTCAGGGGTGCCCCTGCCCGGGAGTTAATCAAAGCTCTGATTGGCGGAATATTAATGGGAATTGGCTCAGTCCTGTCTTTTGGCTGCAACATTGGAGGATTTTTTAGTGCAATCAGTGCACTATCCCTTGCAGGAGTGGCAATGATGGCCGGACTCATGATAGGTGCGTTTATTGGTCTGAAACTTCTAGTTTGGGAAATAACGTATTTAAGTCCAGCTTCTTCTCACGCAAGCAGGAAAATATCAGGTGACCGGAAAAAGAATCAGCCTTTAGCGGGCATAATTGTTTTGCTGTTAGGAGTCAGCCTTGCCTTTGTTTATGATGATTTGGATTATTCAATCCGGGGAGGTTTTTTAGTCTTTGGGTTAGTGATCGGCTTGCTCATGCAGCGGACTCGTTTCTGTTTTGTGCGGGCTTTCCGTGAACCTTTTTTGTCTGGAGATGGAAATGCTGCCAAGGCGGTTGCACTCGCGGTGATTATCAGTGTAGTCGGATTTTCAGTACTAAAATGGTCAGACATGAAAGATTGGGAGGAAATTGTGTATGCAGGATTTTGGTTCGGGAGTCTGGTGGGAGGAATTATTTTTGGGATCGGCATGTCCCTTGCCGGTGGATGTGCTTCAGGTTCGTTATGGCGGGCCGGAGAAGGGCATATTAAGCTTTGGGTTGCTTTGATTGCATTTGCATTGTCAGGCTCATATTTTAGAGAATGGCTGGTTGAAAGTGGCTGGATCATGAAATTGGGCGAACCTCTTTTCATACCGGATTTAATCGGCTGGAAAATGGGGATTTTGTCAATATGCATTCTAATGCTTCTCTGGTATCTGATTGTTTCATGGAATGAAGCAACCAGAAAACTAGTGGTTGTCTGAACATCAGTTTTTATAACCTGCTCCAAATCTCACAAAGAGATTGGTGTTTTTCTTGTTAATTTATCATTGGAAGGGAGGACTAATATAAAAAAAATTACTGGAATTGGCGGAATTTCCCGGCAATTTGAATAATTCAAAAACAATAAGGAGAAGATTATGAATAAGCAATTAAAAATAATGTTAACTGTCTCCATGTTAGCAGGTTTTCTTGGAGGTTGTGTAACTGGAACAAAAATGGGAGCGCCGACGACAGGAATGAGTTCTGATGAATATCAGTCACTCCTTCGCCTAGACCCGCAAAATACTCTCGGGTCAAACTGGGATGCCGTTAGGGATATGCCCGGATATTTTCTGATTGATAACCAGGGAGAACCGACAGTTTCGGTGGTTGATTATCATAAGGGAGAAACAATCAAGAAAATTCAAATGGGTGAAACAGGAAACCACCACATCTTTGTTATACCTGGAGCGCGATATGCGTTTTCGTCTCAGCGTTATGAGAAGGATTTAATCTGGGTAATCGACTTAACTACTCATGAGGTAGTTGATACATTCCATCTGAGCATGGGCGGAAAGAAAGTAATTGCGCCTCTGCACATTGGTTTTGCTTACACTCAGCCTCTGGCAGTTGTGGGTAACATCTTGGACAAAAAGAACGGTTACCTGTCGTTTATCAACACGGCAACCCGTAAACCATCACACATTGTTGAGCTAGGCTGTCACGGGGCACGTGATGCCATGTTCACTTTAGATGATTCCAAAGTGTTTACCACTTGTCAGCAGGAGCCAAAAGGGGTTTCGATTGTTGATGTGAAAAGCAGAAAAGAAATCAAAGTCATTCCTATTAAAGGAGGAAGAGCTGGTGGAATGACTCCGGACGGTAAATATTTCATGGTTGGTGCTTCGAAGGCTATTGTCTTCATTGATACAGCAACCAATGAAATTGCCAAAACTATCAAGGTTCCAGGTGGTGGAGGAAACTTCACTTGTCTTCCGGACGGCTCAAAATGTTACGGTGGTTTGAGAAAAGACAATTCAGTTGCTGTGATCGATATGGCAAAACTTGAACTTATCAAGGTGATTAAAACCGGTCCAAACGCAAACCGGCTTTATCTTAACTCTGCAAATCCCCGTTACGGATTGTTTACAAATGAGTCTGGAAAATCAGAGCAAGTCTCTGTGATTGACACCCAGGATGATGTCAAGATCAAAGACATCATTACTGGTTTAGGGCCTCATAATGTAGCCTTTGATCCAACAGGTAAATTTGCTCTTGTTACCACAAAAAAGGAAAATGTAGCAACGCTGATAGACACCTCTTCAGCAAATCCTGCTGACTGGGATGTGATTACCACAGATATTGCTGCAGGCATCCAAAATAATGGTGTGCGCTGGGTTCCTAGCCCAGGTGCAATTAAAGCAGCAATGGCAAACTAAGTAGGATTGGGGAATTGGCTGTAGTTTTTTCAGTTTTTAAAAACTACGCCAACCCCCAATTTCATTATTCACAAAACCTTCTCATAAAAGAGATTGTCTCATGGTAATTAAAGAAGATTTTTCCAGAAGAAAGTTCATTCGTTATTCTGTGATTGGCGGGGCAGTTGTTCCTCTCCTTTCCGGAGTTCCTTATGAAAATGAAGTGTATGGCGGAGTTTTCAATGCTCCAAAAGATTTAGAGAATCTGACTGAGATAGAACGCATCCACCTGCCAAAGGTCATCATGCCACCGGTAGTTGAGGATGGCACACAAGCATCTATTGTAGTCAGCCTGGATCATCCCATGGAAGAAGATCATTATATCAAAAGCATTCAGATATTAAATTTTGCCGATCCTGTGGTTATCAAGGGAAAATTCTACATGACTCCTGTAAACGGAGAAGCGTTTATCAGCACACAAATACGTCTTGCTGGGGGTGAGGGAACCGTTTGGGTTGTTGCAGAATGCAACAAACATGGAAAATGGGCGGCAAACAGAACAGTCAATGTCGCTGCTGGAGGATGTTGAAGTGGTCTTGAAATTCAGGAAAATGACAAAAGCAATTTGTTTTTGTTTTTTGACACTGATTTTTTTTGGGCCAGTATTCATATCAGAAACTGCTTCTGTTTTTGCATCCGAAACAGAACAAATAAGGATTATTTCTACCAACGATATTCATTCCTATTTACGCCCGATTTATTACCGTTACCTGGATGAGTTCAAACCGTGGGGGGCACAGTCAAGAGAAGGTGATTATGTAAACAAGGCTGAAATAGAAGGTAAAATTGGCGGGATGGCACATGTTGCCACGATGATCAAAAAACTAAGAGCAGAGAAGCC
>LSNO01000116.1 GCA_002082305.1 SAR324 cluster bacterium SAR324-CTD7B | reverse complement strand
GCATTATCAGTTCTTCTAAAGATGCTGTTATTTACAAATGCCCTTATGAACCATGTGTTAGTAACAAGGTTTTTATAAGCATACACTTGGAAACCTTCAATGTCATCTGTACTTACGCTACTTTGACTCACAATACTTGTGTTACCGTCGCTATAACCTCTAAAGTAATATCCTTGAATTCCTACAACATAATCTGTGATTGATATTTTGGTATCATAGTCTGTAATTCCATTTTTTGAGGTGTTTTCAAAAACTAACTTAGCATAGTTAATTGGACCATATTTGCTTTGGTCTATGTCATATTGAACGATACTATTATCAGTTCTTTCAATAAGTAATTTTGCGCCTCTTATTTCAAGATTATCACCTGGGTCTTCTAGGTAGAGTTTTTCGTCTAGTTTTGTGTCTCCATTCACTTCTAGCATGGCTGATGGCGATGAAGTGTTGATGCCAACTTGCCCAAATGAGAAGCAGCCCATGAGTAATATTGCAATATTTGTGATAACCTTTGACATCCTAGTTTATGTTGGGAGTGCTTGAGGCAACACCGGTATTAGAGCCGTTCATATCAGTGAAAATGGGATCTAATTTGCGGTAATATGATTTATCATAGATTATCAATGTTAGTTGGTATTCAACGGTTCCTCCTTCTTCGGGATCTAAATATCTATTACCAATTTCTAAATGCCATTCTCCATCACTTTCAAAAACGCGAAGTACAAAATTGCCAAAGCCATCATCACCAGACAGAATGAGCTTCTGCACTGCATCACCTATATATCTAAAATTGGCAATTCCTACAATGTATTTATTGGTATCGTATTGCAGGTTGACATCCGTAAGATTATCTCCAGTGAGATTATGAAATCTGTAGTTTACAATATTAATCGGTGCTACTGTTAGATTGTTTACGTCAAGTTTAGATATTTCGCCAACAGGCGTAGAATTTTTTATACGGGTAAGAAGCTTAAAGTTCTCATCTGTGCTTTCAACAGTATTTAGTTGGTTAATATTAAACTTTTTCTGAACAAGTCAAAGCTGAATACGCTCCCGTAGAAATGGAACTTCCTCTTGCGGTTCAGCTGCATATTCAGGATATGCATATTTAGGTTCAAAACGGTTGATGGAAATTACAAACTTATCGGGTCATACCATAAAACATCGGCCTTTTGACCTGCGTGCCAGCATGGACGCTGTTGGCGGTCAACCCCTGGATGAGCGAACAGAGGCAAATTTAGAATACTTCTTCGGCCGTGAGCTAGAGCGTTGGTCAGAGTTCAGAGAAGTTCCAGTATTGAAACGATCACCAACTCACCATAGTAATTCCATAACACCGACCAACACTATGCTTATAGCAGGATTAGTAAAGGGAATTAACATTGACAATCTCGCTCATGAAATGATGGAACAGCACTGGGCCTATGATTGTGACCTGGCCGACACAGACTCTCTAGCCAAGATTGCTCTTTCAGTAGATATCGATCCTTGGCCACTATTGGAAATCTCTAATTCTAAGGAAGTACTCAAAATCTATGCGGAAAATACAAAGGAAGCGATTGATAGGTCTGTTTTTGGATCGCCTACGTATTTTGTGGATGGAGATATGTTCTACGGACAAGATCATTTGGAATTGGTTGAGCGTGCCCTAGTGAAGCCTTTCAATAATCGAATAGCGAATTAATTTCTCAAATTAAGCGATTTCGCCACAAATGCTGTTTCAATTTTTCCGGGCATATTTCATTGAGTGAAGCAGCCAAGAACAGCATTAGTGTTCCTCCGACTGGGACAGTCCAATTCAACGTGGCAGGCGACTACACATGATCGCCAAAAAGTTAAATACGAGGACAAGAAAATCTCCGCTTTCTATATTTAATTTCGTGAAAGTACTGCTAAAAATTATCAATCCGGTTCACGCATTGCACTTGATAGAGATTTTAGAAACGGTAAAAAGCACCAAATTGACCCTGTAGGGATTCCTAAACGGTATCATCTGAAACAAAGACCAGAGTTACAGAAATAGGTGGAAAGTCGAAGAGCCGTGTCCGCAGTAATGCTTCTTTTTCCATGAATGATTTCGTTGATTCTGCGTGGAGAGATCCCAAGGTCATGCCCTAGCTGATTCTGGTGTTCTCCGTCCTCTTTTTCTGAGGCAGGAAAACTGCTAGGAAAAACTAACAAAAGAGAAAGCTTATTAACCTGATAAGAAAAACAATGCTTTTGTTTCCGAAAAATCTCAGCCGGCTCACCTCAATTATCCAGGATTAATTGTGAAATACTTAATTTACATTGCATTATTTTTATTGTTATTCTGGCTGTTGACAAAACTATACAGAAACAAACGGCTGGCATACAATTTTCTGAGATTGTTCCAATTGATTTCACGTTATGTTTCTCCATATATTTTGCTTCGCCTGCTTCTGAGGCTTCTCAAAAGATTAAAGTGATTATGAGGCTTAAATCACACTCAGCTTGCCACTCATGCTACAGTCACCACTCTTGAAAAAAATACCAAATCATGTTACTACTTGTTTTGTCATGACAACTTTGTAAGATGTCAAAGAATAATATCAAATCCGTACACAGCATGAATCGATTCCTTTTCAATTCCATCTTCTGCATTCCCCTGACCACCGTCTTGCTGGTTATGGGATCGCCAATAATGGCAGATCAGAATGATCCAAGGCTTGATTTGCTTTTCAAGAATCTTAAGGCTTCTGTAAGTTTCCAAAAAGCTTCATCAGTCGAAATCCAAATCTGGAAAATCTGGATGGAGCATCAGAATCCAAGGGCTCAGAGTTCAATGTTTCTGGGTATTGAAGCAATGAATAATCAACAATTGGGAAAGGCATTGGGTCATTTCAACCAGTTGACTGAAATAGAACCAGAATTTGCGGAAGGATGGAATAAACGAGCCACAGTGCTCTATCTGATGGGGCGTTTCAAGGAATCTGAGGAAGATATTCTACGAACTCTGAAACTGGAACCGAGGCACTTTGGAGCACTTTCCGGACAGGGACTGATACGGATGGCATTGGAGGACTGGTCCGGAGCCATCACGGTACTGGAAGCAGGACTGAGGATTCACCCTCATATGCCTGGAGTAATCAGGAATTTGGAATATGTTCGAAAGAAGCAGAAAGAATCGATGACTTAACCGGATATTTTAATAATAGAATTCCAAAAGGCTGACTTTTCAATATCTTTTATTAATCAAGTCAGGCCAGCTAAAACCAAAAAGTCAACCGATTCTCAGTTGAGCAGTTTTGGGGTCTCCAGGTAATCAACCATATCGTCCAGAGCTTTTGCAAAAACATGAGTAGCATAGTCAACTTTTGTATTGTCGTCAATCAAGTGGCTTTCCAATGAATCCATCAATTCCTTGATGGTTCTGGAAACCTGTTTCTCAAATTGATGACTAAGATCCACGCCAACTGAATTGGCAAAATTTTCTATTTTTTCTTCTGTTTGTGTCATTTCTTCCCCATTCTCAAATGCCGGTTTGTGAAATAAATCATTATGCCTGTGCGTACCTTAGAGAAATGTCTCTATAGATTTGCAAAATACTGTAGCTCTAGGTGTTAAATTTGCTTGAACCAGGTAGAGCAGTTGAAGCTACTCTCCAATCAGTTCTATACATCGGCATTTTTTACAAAAAACTTGAGTAATAAACAAAAGAATAATTCATGTACAGCCAACTAAGTCATTTCAAAGAAAGAATAGATGAAACTTTTGAAATCATTTTTTCTTTCAGGAAACCAGCCGCAGTATTAATATTTTTATGGATTGGAATCAGTTCTGTTGAGGCACAAGAATATGCCACCGATCGGCTATTCATGAAAGAGTACAGTAAGGCCAAGTGCCGTAACGAAGTAGAAAATAAGATCAGACGTTTGAAAAACAACGTGGATATGACTCTTGAGCATCAGGCATTTTTAAATCGAAATATCTGGTCAAAGTTACATACAAATTTACCGCTCAGTCGTGGTGAAAAGAAACACCTCAACGATCTCAAACAAAAAGGAATACCCCTAAAAAAAATAAGATCTAAGGATTATTGGGCTTACAATGCTGCACAATTCCGGGCGCTTCGATTAAAATGCAAATAAGTATCATTTACTGATCTGACTTGCATTTCCCCCCATTTCTCTTGATAATACAACGCTGATATTCAACGCATCTTTGTTTGCGCTACGAAAAATATTCTTCATTTTTCACTCATCTATTTAGTGCTAACTTGAAAAAGTATTTCTTTTGTCATCCCGGACTTGATCCGGGATCCAGATACACGACCGGATTAAAAACAAGATAATAAACCACACTCCTGGATTCCGGGTCTAGGCTGCGCTCCGCCCGGAATGACAACGGAGAAGAATCGAATACGGAAAAACTGTTATTCCCGTAGAAACAGCTTGCAGGATGAGGAAATATAGCAACATTTGTTCCTGGCTTTTTACGGTTTCAGGATAAGCATCTACACAAGACATCCTGAATTGAATAATTGTCTATTTAAATTATTGACTAAAATTTATATTCAGCAAAACCTATTTACCTCAACACGAATATTAGGATTATTTTATGGCATTGCAAACACCCCTGAGTTGGCTGCAGGATTTTGTAGAACTGAATCAGTCTCCGGATGATTTGGCAGAGCGCTTAACTACAGCAGGACTTGAGGTTGAAACCATAGAAAAAATAGGAGAAAACTGGGGTGAATATTGTGTTGTAGGTCAAATTAAGAAAATCCGGAAGCACCCAAATGCCGATGCCCTGGATTTAGTGGATGTTGAATTTGGCGCAGACAAACCAATTACACTTGTTACAGGTGCGCCAAACATCCATGAAATGGGAAATTCAATTCCGGAACCTGCTCCTAAAGTTGCACTTGCCCTGACCGGGGCTATGCTGATTGATGCCTACCACGAAGATCGTGCGCTAAAAAAACTTAAACCTGCTAAAATTCGCGGTATTGCTTCTGAAGGAATGCTTTGCTCAGAACTGGAACTTGGACTCAGTGAAGAACATGAAGGCATTTTGATTCTTCCTGATGATGCACCGGTTGGCACATTGCTGCAGGATTTTTTAGGCGACACTATCCTGCATTTCGATATAAAAGGCGGTTTCAGCCACCTCCTTTCTATGCTTGGAGTAGCACGTGAAATTGCAGCGCTTACTGGTCAGAAATTAGACAAAAGTGTGCTGCCGGATCTTTCAAGAACAGAAGTTCTGGAACAACCTCCGTTTGTTGAACTGGAAATTAAGGATCCGGATATTTGTCCGCGTTATACGGCCCTGTTAATCCGGAATGTTAAAATCGGACCTTCGCCGTTTTGGATGCAGCAACGGTTGTTGCGGATTGGAATGCGTCCTATCAACAATATTGTTGACATAACCAACTACGTAATGTTGGAATTGGGTCAGCCGCTGCACGCCTTTGATTACGACAAACTGATTGAACGGGCAAACGGAGATACTCCAAAAATAATCGTGCGTCGTGCAAAAAAAGGTGAAACACTTCTCACCCTGGATGATGTTGAGCGGAAATTGGACTCAGAAATGCTGATGATCACAGATTCTGCAGGACTAATTGCAATTGCAGGAGTTATGGGCGGCGGTGATTCAGAAGTTACTGAAACAACAACAAATGTTCTGCTGGAATCAGCAAATTTTGAATTTCTTAACAACAGACGTACTTCGCAGGTTCTCAAATTAAGAACTGAAGCAAGTGAACGCTTCGGCAAACAAATTGATCCTGAAGGAACATTGCAGGCTGCATTGCGTGCCGCACTTTTGATGGTTGAAAATGGTTCCGGAACTCTTGAGAAGATTGCCGGAGACCTTTATCCTCGACCTAAAGAAACCGTTTCACTGGAACTGGATCCGTTTTATGTTGAACGCCTGCTGGGAATAAAAATTTCTGCTGATCAAATTTCAGAAATTTTAAATTCACTGGAATTTAAGGTTTCAGGGAAAAACATTTTAAAAATTACAGTTCCAAGCCATCGAATGGATATCCGAATTCCTGCAGATCTGGTTGAAGAAATAATCAGAATTTACGGCTACGAAAATCTGCCTTCAACACTGCTCGATGATGAACTCCCACCGCAGCACAGCAACCAAAAACTTGAAGGCACAGAACGTGTCCGGGATATTCTAGTGGCTTCTGGAATGGACGAAATAATTACTTATTCCATGATGGATCCGATGGATGAGGCCCGTTTGCGTCTTGAAAATGATGTTGATTTTGCTAAATTTGTACCATTAAAAAATCCACTTACTCAAGAACGAAGCCACCTTCGTCGTTCGCTTTTGCCGGGAGCATTACATACAGCTCATGCGAATTTGCGATTTTTAGATAAAGTTGTCATGTTTGAAGTTGGCAGTGTTTTTCATCCTCAAAAAGGCAAAAAACTTCCGGAGGAACCGCAGCGGTTGTCTTTGTTAATGTGCGGCCTCCGTAATTCTCAATCCTGGCTGGAAGAAACTGAGGGCACCTATGACTTTTTTGATCTGAAAGGTGTTTTGGAACATTTTCTTTCGGCATTGCATATTGAAGGAATTGAGTGGAAAAAATCCAGGGAGTTGCCATGCCATCCGGGACGCTGTGTGCAGATTTTGGTGAATGGAAAAGAATTAGGATTTTCAGGTGAATTACATCCAAAAATACGCAGTGCTTTTGAGTTGCCTGAACAAGCTGTTTGTATTGCAGAACTGGACCTGGATTTGATCATCAAGCTTGGAATTGAGAATCACCAGATGGACTTTATTTCCAACTTCACTCCAATCTTTGAAGACCTCGCTTTTGTGATGGATTCCAGTTTACCTGTTGAAGCTATCACACCAGTTATCCTCCAAACCGGAAAACCTTTGTTGCGCAAAGCAACACTATTTGATGTATATGAAGGTGAACAGGTGGATGAAGGAAAGCGCAGTTTGGCATATTCGCTCACTTTTCAGGCAAACGACAGGACACTAACAGATGAAGAAGTAGGGAATATCCGCAACAAAATAGTCAAACGCCTGCAACATGAGTTTCGGGCAACCTTAAGAGCTTGAGGTTAAATATGATGAAAGCCTTACTTCAATTACGGAAAGCTTTTGGCCATAGCATGAAGGGACTGCGTGAAACTTTCCGCAACGAAATGGCATTTCGCATAGAATTAACTGCTGCTGTCATTTTGATACCTACTGCACTAATTTTATCAGTTTCACCGATTGTCCGGATTATGCTGGTCGGTTCAGTTTTTCTGGTATTAATTGTAGAATTACTTAATACTGGAATTGAAACTGTTGTTAATAGAATTTCTGCAGAACAACATCATCTATCCGGAATGGCAAAAGATGCCGGAAGTGCCGCGGTTTTTGTTGCCTCTTTAAACCTCGTTTTTGTTTGGGGTACAGTTTTGTTTGACTTAATTCTTAATAATTATTAGATTTGTGAAAATTAATTTGATTTTTTATGCTGTCCTCCAGGAAACTATTTCTGAAGATCCATTATTGCTGGAGGTCAAAAAAGACTGCACTGCAGAACAGGTTCTGGAACTGCTTGCAGAGAAATTTCCGCAGGCTGCACCTATTTTAAAATCGACCAGACTGGCAAATGAAGACGAGTACGTTGGTAAGCAAACTTTACTAACAGACGGCGCAGAATATTGTTTGATACCTCCTGTCAGTGGAGGATAGTTTCATAGTAATCAATGATCATTGTTTGCAGTAACCAGGATGTCCAGGATTGCTAATACTAAAATTGCCACAGGTGTGTTTTGGGTGGAAGTTCCAGAGGCGGAATTATACGTTCTTTGCGGATGTCCGGCTGATAGTGTAAAGCATTTGATGAAGGCCGGTAAAATCCGTAATCTTGATAGAGATGTTGGTTCGCTGGAGCCTGGATCAGGTTCCTTTCAACATCCACACGGCACAGTGACAAATGAAACTGGTCCGAATGCTATTTTACTCTCCGATTTAAACATTCAAAATGGTGACTTTGCTAATTTAGCGGAGTTTCCTGTTCTGCAGATGCTTTACCGTCAAGGAATGCTTTTGCCGAATCACCCCAACAACACCGGTGCAAAACCATTCATCATAGGACACAAGAACATGGTTAATGCTCAGATGGAGTATATTCATCGAGGCAACTACGGTCTGACAAGTCTGGAGGAAATCCTTGATGCTGGTATTCCTCAGAAACAAGCCGAAGAAATGATGCGAATCAAGCTACACTTTGCATTTGGTGCAGTTCGTCCCAGTTCTGACCTGCTTGAAGCTCGAATCGTTGATCATGAACCTGTCGAAATCCTGAACGGAGTTCATATAGCCAGAAAAAGCATGAACTGCTACGAATTTACTTATAAAGATGAAAGTTCAGAAATAAATCTGAACCTGAGTCATGATGAAAGATACGAGACTCCCTACGAACTTAAAAACCACCACTTTAAACGTGATTACTTCTCCATCGCACATACGGGTGAGGGAGACGGTTGGGATATAAACAGGCCATGCATGGCCAGCGTTATTAGTTATCAGGGAAAAATCTTTTTGATCGATGCAGGCCCCAACATTGCCCTCACCCTGAATGCTATAGGTGTTGATGTAAATGAAGTTGAGGGTATTTTTCATACTCATGCACATGATGATCATTTTGCCGGCCTGACAACTCTTGCACGTGCAAATCACAGGATCAAGTATTACTCGACAGCTCTGGTTCGTGCATCTGTAACAAAAAAATTGTCCCCACTTTTGTCAATCAGTGAGAATGAATTCGAAAAATATTTTGAAGTTTGCGATTTGGTGTTTGACAAATGGAACAACATAGACGGACTGGAAGTTCGACCGGTATTCTCTCCACATCCTGTTGAAACAAATATTCTGTATTTCAGGACACTGTGGGAAAACGGTTATGCGACATACGCCCATTTAGCAGACATTGCATCTCACGATGTTTTGACGAAGATGGTTGAGGTGGATAAAAAACTCCCCGGCATAAGTCCAAAGTTAAAGAAAAAAGTCTGGGAAGATTATCTTAGTCCTGTACAAGTAAAAAAAATTGATATCGGTGGAGGAATTATACACGGCAAAGCAAAAGATTTTTTGACTGATAAATCAGACAAAATTATTTTAGCACACACCGCACACACGCTGACAAAAGATGAAGAAAAGATTGGCTGCGGTGTCACTTTCGGTAGTACTGATATACTGATCGAAGGGCATGAGGATTATGCTCTGCAGGCAGGCGGAAATTATTTGCGTGGTTATTATCCAAATGCAGAAGAAAGCGAAATTCACATGTTGCTGAACTGTAAACGTGAACCCGTCAGTGCCGGAACTATTCTACTTAAAGACCAGGAAAAACCTGAACATGTTATTCTGGTACTTACAGGCGTAGCAGAACTACTTTCTACGAATGATAAAACACATTTTCAGTTATCCAGCGGAACACTAATTGGAGACCTGCCTGTACTTTTTGGCCTAAAAAGTACAGGTACTTTTCGTGCCCTGACTTATGTTGAAATCCTCAAAATTCCAGCCGTTCTGTTTAAAGAGTTTGTAAACCGTCACCGGCTTTTAGGGCAGATTAAAAAAACTCAGAATACAATCGGGTTTTTACGGCAGACATGGTTATTCGGCGAATCTATATCTACTCCCGTCCAAAGTCAGATTGCACAAAAAATGAAACTCAGAAAATACGAGAAAGGCGCCTCAATAACTTGCGAGGGGCTTATGCTGGTTAAAGATGGTAAAGTGGAATTATCGGACAGTGGAACGGAAATGCAGAACAGCCGGAATGAAGTTGTGGAAAAAGGGGATTTTTGGGGTTGTGAGCAGATGATCTTAAATAAAGCCTTAAACTCAAACGCAATAGCTCTTGCGTCTTCATTCATCTACAGTATCGCAGAAACTGAAATCCTGGAGCAGATACCGATTGTGCGCTGGAAATTGCTGGAGCAGGCACATAAACGTGCATAAAAAGTCTTAACCAAATAATTCTACAAATTCACAATTGAGTCTAAGCATCCGCAATTTTGCTGATCCAGTGTTTTTGTAAAGATATCCAGAAACATTAGATTTACTTTTTCTTTGTTCCGGGCCAGCATTTCCCCAATTGACTCCAATTGAATTGGCCCACTTTCCATTCCAGTTGCCATATTAACCACAAACCCTACTGAAGCATAGCACAACCCCAGTTCTTTCGCCAAAACCACTTCCGGAACACTTGTCATTCCGACTACATCCGCTCCCCATTCCCTCATCATTTTGATTTCAGCCTCAGTTTCAAAACGCGGTCCTTCGGTGCAGATATAAACAGCATTCCCTTTAAACTGAACATCATGTCTCTTCGCTACTTCAAGTAGATGTTTCCTCAGATTGGCGCAATAAGGATCATCCATATTAACGTGCTTTGCTCCTTCTGATCCACCCTCAAAAAATGTAAGTGGTCGTTGTTTAGTCATATCCAGGAAATCAGAAAGAACCACCAGCGAACCGGTAGGGTAATCCGGATTTAAAGAGCCTACTGCAGCAGTAGCAAAAATCTGTTTAACTCCAAGCTTCTGCAGTGCTTTCAAATTTGCTCGGTAATTGATGCGGTGGGGGAGGGTTCCATGCTCTTTACCATGTCGAGCAAGGAAAACTATAGAATTTTTTTTAACTTCAGCAATATCAACTTCAACCTCTCCATATTCCGTTTCCACGGTTTTCTGGAATGAAGAGACGCCACTGTCATAAACTCCAGTGCCACCTATAATGGCATATTGGAAGGGTTTCATGAAATTTTAATGTAGGGCGACGGGACTTTATAACAAATACTTTGCAAGTAATAATCTAACCAAAAAAATCCGAGTCGTGCATTTCAATCCACTCAAACATATCTCCAGTCAGCCAAGTTTCGCTTGCCAAAATTGGCTCGCCGATAACTCGCTCGTAGCGGCTTACCAAAAATCGGGCCATTGCCTCATTGCTTTGTTCGCTTGTAACACTCATTTTTTTCTCCTGTAATTCATAGTATATAACTATAAATTTGCTGTATGGGTTAATAATTAATAAAAATAATTTCTGACGTCGGAACGACTATCCCAGAAAATCTGAGTCTTGTGTTTCAATTAACTCTAATGTATCCTCTGTCAGCCAGATATCACTTCCCAAAATTGGTTCGCCGACAACCCGCTCATAGCGACGTATTGAACCTCCCCGATCAAGAAATCGAGTCATTGCTGTATTGATTTGATCTCGTGTAATACTCATTTTGCTACCTCGTTAAGTAATTGATATAATAATAATTATCACCATTAATGAAAAATTATTTAATGGTGGTTATCTATAAATTTGCAATATACAGACCAGAAAAATCTATTGTTGATTATTAAGAGGAAATTGAAGCATCTCATAATCGAGTCAATATCACTCCGGCTGCAACCATTACAGCAGACAAAAGATGCTTTACTGTCGTTTCCTCTTTAAGAACCCAAATACTCATCAGGGCCGCAATTACCACGCTGCTTTCCCTTATTGCAGACACCAGGGCAATCGGTGCATGCTGCATGGCCCAAATGACAATCCAATATGCAGACAGTGACAAAAATCCACCGGGTACAGCATATTTCCAATTTTTGTGAATAGAACTAAAAACTGCACGTTTGCGTAGAATCAACGTTATTCCCAGCAAAGGCAAACACTCTAATGCCATCAGCCATAGAACGTATGAAGCAGCATTTCCCGAGGCGCGAACACCCACTCCATCTGCGAGAGTATATGCTGCAATGAAACTTCCTGTGGCCAATGCATAAATAATTGGACGGAATCTATACTTTATCGACATTTTCCCTGGAAACATGAGGCTGAATATGCCCAGAGAAATTAAACCTATTGCTGACATCATTTGCAAAGTAAGCTCTTCTCCAATCCAGAACACAGTAATAAACCCCAGTAAAAGTGGCGAAATACCTCTCGCTATTGGATAAACCAGACCTAAATCACCATATACATAGGCTTTGACTAAAAATAACTGGTAACCTAAATGCAGCACCACTGATGCAAAAATATACGGCCAGCTTTCGACGCAGGGCAATGGTAGAAACGGTACTGCTGCCATTCCAACTGCTCCGGAAACAAGATGTATTGTTGCCATCGTCACCAGGCGATCTTCACTTTGTTTTAAAAACAGATTCCAGCATGCATGCATGAGAGCTGAAAAAAGAACCAAAGATAAAACAATAAATGTCATAATATATCTATAAAAAGTAAATGGAACAGTCTCTCGACAATTTGAATGAAATGCTATTTAACGGCATATTGATTGTATTACCATTTGTTGATCGCAGAACAAGTTCTGCTGATCAGCATTTATTTTTTTGAAATTTAAAATCAATGAGAACATTTTTAGACAGATTACACGATCTTAAATTAAATGAGGTAGCACTAAGAAAAAATGAAATTTCTGAAAATAACTTACGTGTAAAAGTAGAAACACTAGGACCAGGCCCAGATTTTCGTAATTGTCTGCTTCGGAAAGGAAACGATCCAATATCACTGATTGCTGAAGTGAAATCGAGGGCTCCCGGACGCAAAAATGTTGAACGTCTTGATCCGGAAACTGTGGTCTGTGATTTCGAAAAAGGAGGTGCAAAAGCCATTTCTGTTCTTACTGATGAAAGCTGGTTTGGAGGCTCTCTTGAAACACTCGAAAAAGTGAGTGCGGCAACCACTTTACCCTTGCTGCACAAAGAGTTTATTGTAACTTCCTACCAACTGCTGGAAGGACGAATCCGCGGTGCAAGTGCAGCTTTGATATTAGCTTATTATTTTCAGGAAACAGAATTACGCCAAATAATAGATGAAGCAAAAAAGATTGGTCTGGAGGCAGTAGTAGAATGTTCTCTGGAAGATGAATTGCCTCGGGCACTTGCAGTTAATCCGGACATTTTAATGATAAACAATCGAGCCATTGCTGCTATTCCGGAAGAACCTGTTGAAACATATGATCTTGGCAGTATAGACGTAATTTCACAGTGGTGGGAACGCAATCCTGATTTAAGAACATGGAAGGAACAGAACGATAAACTATTGATCAGCGCAAGCTGTGTACATTCTGTAGTAGATATCCAAAGTTTACTGAAAATACCATGCGATGCTGCCCTGATCGGAAATGCCGCTATGGCTGCACCTGATCGTATAGAATTTTTACGATCGCTAGTCAAAACAGAAAATTAATATTTAATGTCATAAGAAGAACGTCATGAAAACAACAGCTAATTCTAAATTAAGTATTTTGGTGGTGGATGATGACGAAAACATCCGGATGGTGCTCCGCCAATCTTTGGAAAAGGAAGGTTATCACGTCAGCACCGCCAATAGTTCAGAGGAGGCACTGAACACTTTGCAGCGCAGTTTCTTCCACGTTGTAATAACAGATATTATGATGGGTGAAATGAACGGCGTAGAATTATTACTTCAAATCAAAGAAATGAATTCATTGATGCAGATTTATGTGATGACATCACACGGCACATTACCGCATGTCATACAATGCATGCAGGGTGGTGCCTATGATTTTTTTGAAAAACCGCTGAAAATCGAAGACATTTTAATTTCACTTGGAGAAGCAGCCCGCCGTGCAACCCGCTGGAGTTCACTTTACAGTAGCCATTCTTTGTCTGCAAAAGGGAAATAGGATATTATAACAGGTATTTCAATCTTGACGAGAAACGATATAATCAGCAATGCCTGCAAGTGATTGTCTAAGCTCTGTATCAGGAAAATTTTCTATGTACTGCATAGCCTTTGCTGCATATTCCCTGGAGTGTGCCAATGTATAGTCGATGGAACCGTAGCGTTTCATCAAACATGTTACCTCCTCTATCTGCGGTTTTTCGATAATCGCTTGAGCAAGAATCAAATCCAGACGCTTTCTGTCCCTAACATTTGCCTGTTCCAGCAAATGACTCAAAGGAAGGGTTATTTTTCGTTCCTGTAAATCTCCACCCACCGGCTTTCCCGTTTTTTTCTCATCCGAATAATCAAGAGCATCATCCACAATTTGAAAAGAGATTCCAATTGCCATTCCGTAATCGTACATCAGATCAGCAGATTTTCCTGAAGCTCCAGCCAGTAAAGCCCCCGTTTTGATTGCTGTTGCAAAAAGACAGGCTGTTTTGTTGATAATGATTTCAAAATAATCATCTTCGTTGGCCGTCTTGTATGAACGTGTCAACTGCAATAATTCACCCCGTGCCATCCTTGTTGTAGTTTCAGACATCAGTTCCAGAACTTCCGGATAACGCAATTTTGTAAGGCGGTGAAATGCCATGGCCAACAGATAATCTCCGGAAAGGACACTCACTTCATTTCCCCATACTCTGCAAGCCGCCTGCCTGGCCCTTCTAGTTTCCGCCCCATCAACAACGTCATCGTGCAACAATGTTGCGGTGTGTAAATATTCAATAACTTGAGCTGCCTGCATAACTCGTTCATCAATGCCTCCAAACATCTCCGCACCTAAAAGTACAAGTGCGGGGCGCAAACGTTTTCCTCCTGAACTTAGAATATGCTCAGCAACATTGTTAAGTAACGGAATATCGGTCCGTACATCACGTAAAATTTGTGATTCCAGCAGTTCGATTTTAGAAGAGACTACTTTGAGAATTTGCGTTAAACTTTGCGGAGGGGAGGTTTTTTGGACAATTCCTGCTTTATTTTGTTGTTTCATGACAAGTGATTTGTGATCAGGCATCCACAGGCTGTATCACAAACAGTAAATCACCTTTGTTGACAGTGTTTTGGTCCTCTGCAATTACTCGTATAACTTTGTATTTTGACCCCTCCGGGTATAATACTTCTCCATCCGGGCTTTTATAATCAGCCAAAGTCAAACTATTGAAAACCTTCATCGATTCAAGTAAACAAAGGGTATGATTGACGTCAATGATTTGTTCTTCACTGACAAATGGTTCATCATCTGGAGATGTTGCACGATAGAAACCTCCCATCTGTGGAGAAAGGACCTTCAACTCATCAGAATCTTCCAGCATAATAGCTTTCTGGTCCACAGAACTTTTTGTACTGCCGGAGTCTCTCTGGGCTTCTTTCAATAGAGTCTTCGAATCAACCTCCTCAAAAAAATCTACAAGATATTTGGTACTGAAACCTCCCTTTTGGAAAGATGCATCTTGTAAAATAGCACGATTCAAGGCCAGGTTAGTTGAAACACCGTGAATTTTCACTCCTTTTAAATATTTAAGTAAACCGTTAATTGCTTCCCTGCGTGATTTTCCCCAGCAGATAATCTGTGCGATCAGGCTGTCATAATAAGGTGAGACAACAGAACCTGAATCAACGGATTGAATAACACGCACATTGGCTTTTTTAGGAAAAAAGACTTCAGAAACATGTCCCGGATCAGGAACAAATCGCAGCTCATTTTCATCATCCAATTCAATTTTTTCTGCAATCACACGTAATTCAATGGCATGGCCCTTCAGCTTATAATCCAACTCTCCAATGTTGTAACCTTGTGTCACTTCAAACTGTAAGCGAACCAAATCAACCCCGTAAACCATTTCAGATACCGGATGTTCAACTTGAAGCCGTGTATTCATTTCCATAAAATAGATCTTCTTTTCTGTAAGATCGTAAATAAATTCAACAGTTCCGGCGCCTATGTAATCAATTTCCTCAATCAATTTTTCTGCATAGTTATAAACCTGTTCTCTGATTTTTTTCGGAATTCCAGAAGCAGTTTCTTCAATCAGTTTTTGGTAGTTACGCTGAACCGAGCAATCACGAATTCCCAGCAATTTTGAATTTCCATGCATGTCACGGATGATTTGAACTTCAAGATGACGCATTGAGCCGATATATTTTTCCAAATACAAATCTCCATTACCAAATGCACTTAGAGCTTCTTGAAACATACGGGAGAAAATGGACTGGAACTTCGTCACTTCATGGACTACCTCAATCCCTTTTCCTCCACCACCATGTGCTGCTTTAATCAGTACTGGAAAGCCAATTTCTGATGCAACTACCACGGCTTGTGCTGGGTCCATTAAAGCACCGTCACTACCTGGAACAACCGGGATTTTTAGATTCTTTGCGGTCGTAATAGCATTTGATTTGTTGCCCATTCTATCCATATTAGCCACACGAGGACCAATAAAATTGAAACCATGTTCCCGGCAAATTCGGGCATAATGAGGAGATTCTGACAAAAATCCAATCCCTGGATGGATTGCATCCACTTCCTCCTGCTCAGCAATCCTGATCACACTCATTCCATTTAAATAACTCTCCTGCGGAGTGTTCCCTCCAATACAGACCAAACGGTCTTCTTTCTTAAGCAGTGTAGCCGGATAGCTTTCCATGTCCGGATCTGAAGCCACCAGAACCACCTCCATTCCAGCATCCTGTGCACCAAGTATCAGTCGCGCAGCCGTGCAACCTCGTGCATGAATCAGCACACGTTGAATTTCACCAACATGCAGATTTTCCTGAGTGGAATAGGCCTGTACTTCATCTTCTATTGACAGCTGATATTCCCCTGATAATACACGTGAAATGATCTCCTCTACTGAAAATTTTGCAACAGGAATTTGTGGATCGATCTCCAGTAATTTTTCATCAATATCTGTATCAAATGGATTTTTTACAAGACCATCCATTGTTCCAGGATTGGTGGAGAGGTAATTGGATAAAGTGGAGTGTACAGGCAAGTGGCTTTCAACAACCAGTTGTCCTGCAAATGGAATTTGTGATCCAGATAAATAATAAGTACGAGCAAGCAAATGAGTCACAAAACTCGCTTGTGCACCGCCAGTACAATCTCGGAAACCAAAGCACAAGACCGGAAGATCCAAATCTTTTACAAAACGGGTAATACGTTCATTAATAATGGACATTGAGAATAACGAACCCACACCTTCTTTGGTCTGCATTCCTGCAGAAGAAATAAAAAAGATCACCGGCAATTTCAGACGAGCACAATCATCAAGCAGGCGGCAAACTTTTTCACAGCTTGCCATATCAAAAGCACCAGCTTGAAACTCTACATTACTGACCACCAATCCAACACGGTAAGTCGCTTTCTGTTTTTTAGTTTTCTGTTTCTTAGCACTACCATTTTCAGAATTTTCTTCACCTGTGAATGTTGCAAGTCCAGTCACAACACCGCATGGAGTAACACCATTTTCAAGTGCCTGTTCAATAGCATCTCTAAAACCTGGGAATTTAACTGGATTCGAAGTTATTCTATCAGCATAAAGTTCCTTAAAGTCTTTGAAATAATTTTCAATAACTTTATTGGAGGTGATGACTGTACTTTTGTATTCCCGCAACAAGTTTTTGATCAACAAATCCTTGTATGATTGATCGAGACGATTCCAAAAGTCTTTTATGCCAATATTACGTGGAGTGATTTTCCCCTGGAATTTACCTTTGCCTTGCTGAGATGCATAAAGTGAAGGCAGCAATCCGGAAAAATAGTAGCGTACTACTCCAAACAGCGGAGGACTCATTCGGGGAAAAACGACCCTTTTCCATTCACTGATGGTTCCCAATACATCGTCACAATCTTTGCGGTCTATAAAACTGGCAAGCCACTTAAAAAATTGGGTTCTTACTGATTTGCTTTTCAGTTGCAAAGAGTTTTTCTCAAATTCCTTCATTGCTCCTTCCACAGTTTGCTCGAAAAGCTGTTCTACAGATTTTTGAGAAATTTGATTTGAGCCTTTCAGTTCGTCGGCAATCGTTGGTAGTGCTTCAATTACCTGATCGTAGAGCAAGTCAAAAAGAAGAATGTTCTGAAAATTTTCCTTAAAACTCTGATTTATATCAATAGTTCTAAGTAGATCGAGTAAATTTGGATTGCCCGGAGGAAGGTCATGCAGTGTGGATTTGTCAAGTTGTTCGTAGAGTTCTATCAGGTTTTCTGCTGAACTGTCCTTCCAGTAATTGTACAGAAAAAGTAATATTTCCAAAGTTAAGTCATCTGTCGTTTTTTTATAATTTTCCTGGGGATCGCCGATGAAAAAGGCTACAAATTTGCCTCGTTGTTTCTCACGGTCTTCCCGGGCACTGACAAACTGTTCAAAACGTTTGTTAAGCTTTTCGTGAAAGCGAATTTCCAGTGGTGTTTTATACCAATTCTTAAATTTTTCCTGTCGTTCATTTTTCAACCGTTCCTGCAATTTGCCAACTGGAGTGAAACGGGAACTCAATCTGGCATAACTGTCAATAGAGCGACTGACTATGCGCTGGCGTATTTTCAGGTAACGCATAAAACGGAAAACATCACCAAAAATGTTCAGTGTTCCTGTGGTAGAACGATCTGTTATCCTGTTGCTTTCAATCAAAAGCTTTGAGGGGTTGAGATAGTGGTTGATGCTGTCACGGTAGTGGTCGAAGAAAAATTCATTTTCAGTTAAAAAATTACATGAATTTTTCTCAGTAACTTCAACTGCACTTATAATTGCATCTTTTATATTTTTCACTTTATGTTGCTGATCGTAAGTATAATCGATGATGCCGTCAAAATATCCCTGAGACTGTAATTCATATGCAGAAACACCAATGTGTTTGGCCGACTCCTGCCATGAAAGATTATACTTGCGAGCAATGTTGCTTAAGCCTTTAGGGTGGATAGTATTAAAGACACCTTCTCGAACCGAAAGCAGTATATTGGCAGTAGCCAGGGGAATAGCCCCGCCACTGTAACCACCGCCAAAAACGATCCCGATTACCGGCAATTGCAAATTGGCCATTTCGCTTATCAAAAAAGAAATGCTGTGCGACTGATTGTCCAAATTTGCTTCAGCATCTGCAACAGCACCTGGAGTATCAATAAATGTCACCAGGGGGATACTGTGTGATGCAAAAAACCGCACCTTTTCTGCTGCTTTGCGGTGGTGATTTGGAGACCAGGCGCCATTTTGTATTTTGTGATTTTGAGCAATAAAACCAAGTCTGCGAATATGCCCTGAAATAGATATCTCAATTTCTGCAGAATATAGTGGCCCCTCCGTTTCTTCCGCAATCATTTTTCCACCTAATTGCTGGATTACTTCCGGAGCACTCTGACGATTTTTGGATTCAGATGGACTTACCACCCGTTGAATATAGGAATCAACATCAACTTTCTTTAGTTGTTGTACTTCTTTCTCAACTTCCTCCGCAGAGAGCAACCCCAGCAATTCTGAGTCATCAAAATACACAGAATTCTTCTTACCCCGCAGAAGAGAAAGATCGTGTGACATCACTTCAGCGGCATGAAACGCTGAATGGTGTTTGTATGTTTTTTTCTTGTTTGATCCCATTTAATTATTTTATCTTTTGTCGTGTATTTGCGGTATTTTTACGGAAGTAATAAAGGTGACAGTGCCTTATCAAGAGATGGTAACGAAATTGGGAATAAGAGCTGCTCTTCCAGCGAGTGCAGTTGTGCGGCTGTCAGTGGATCGTTTTTCTGATGAAATTTTCTCAAAATCTGTAGTTTTTTTACAGTATTTTTCAGACGCTGATAGGCTACTGCCAACCTGTCCAGAAACAAAAGTTGCATTGGCGGATTTCCTTCCAGCCGCTGACTTTGCTCTAAAGTTGTTTCCAGCAACTCCTGAACTTCTGCCCAGTCTTCAGTCATTACTAATGATGAGCTCAATCCATCTACCAAATACAGATGACCGGGAAACTGTACCAGCCCATTGCGTAGTATTTTCTGGGCTTCCTTCTCTTCCCCTTTATACCTCAGTAAATCTCCGACCAATCGATGCGCATAGCCCTGACTTTCCCTACGTTTCAGATAGGGCCGACTTATTTCCAATGCTTCTTCATAATTTCCAACACGGCTTAAAGTCAAAGCATGCAAATAAATAACTTCCCAGTTTCCTGTAAGTACTTCCATAAGCGGGGTTGTCACTTCCAAAACAGAACGGTACTTACTCTGCTGATAAAGTACCCTTGCCAATGAAAAATGTAATGAAGGAGAATCATTCACCAAAATTGCCTGCCGCAGCAGTTTTTCTGCCTGGGCAGAATTGCCGCGACTTTTGTACAAATCTGCCTGTAGTTGCAGAGCTTCCGGATTCAGTGGATGTTTTTCCTGTATACGCCTTAACTGCTTTTCAACAACTGCCAATTTTCCTTTCATCAATTGTCTTCGTAAAAAAAGAAGTTGATATGACGGATTTGCCGAATCTATTTCCAATGCTCGACCGATGGCCAGATCTCCCTGCAGATAATCACCTTGCCGAAATAGAATGGAGGAGCGCAGATAATGTGCTCTTGCCAGACTTGGATTGATCTCCAGACCGCGTGTTAACCAGGTAAGAGAATCATCCAGAAATCCCCTGCGTAACAACTGTACAGCCAGGCCCATAATTGCATCCACGTTTTTTGGCTGCTTTTCAAGAATAGCTTTAAAACGCTTACGGGCTTCTTTTCCCTGTTCCTGATGTAAAAGCAAATATGCTTCTATCAGTTGATCTTCTGGTGAAAGTGAGTTTTTAGTTCTTAGTTGAATCAGCAATGCTTGTGCTTCTGGCCACTGCTGTTGAGCAAATTGAATCCGAAGTAACTCGCGTCTGACAGGTAAATAATCCGGAAACCGAACTAGCATTTCATCTGCCAGTGTTTGAGCATAATAATAACTGCCCTGAAGTGAGTATGTCTGAACCCTCATTAACAGCGCTTCTTTATTTTGCGGTTCCAGTTTCAGCAAAGTTTCAATTGTCCGCAATGAACCTTCAAATTCCCGTTGGCGCAAATAAATCCGGGACAAATGGTAAAGTGCTTCTACATAATATCGATCTACCTGCAGTGCTTGCTCCAAGGACGAAATCGCCCGCCCGTCATCGTCAATTTTCTCATACGTTGCTGCTAATTTAAGATAAGACGAAACTCGTTCCGGAGAAATCCGGACTGCAGTCGCAAACTCTGTGACTGCATCACCATAACGTTCAAGTACAAAAGCTAAACTTCCAAGCAATTCATAGTAGGCCGCATTTAACGGATCAAAACGTGTGGCTCGACGTGCATGGTTTTCTGCAGAATCGTATTCTTTTATAAAGAAATAGGATCTGGCTAAATTGAAATGTGCAGCTGCATTTTCTTCATCATTACCAACGATTAGCTTCTGCTTCTCAATGTAAACATGTACATTTTCTTTGGTTAACAGAAATTTCTGAATATTCTTTGCGTTTTCTGAACATCCGGATAAAAGGAGGATACTCAGCAGAAAAAATAGTAAGAGATTAATCAGTTTCACAGGTCAATCAGAAAGAGGGACAAATATCTTTTGACCAAAGTTTTGTCCAAGAATCATAGTTTCCGGTGATTGAAATTTGATAGTCTCAGATGCAGCACTTTCATTTCCGAAACGATCAACCAACCGCAGATTGTATAACCAAGTATCTCTTTTTTGACCGTGCAAATCAATATAAAACGAGAGTTTTGGAGGTGAAATATCCGGATGTGTATCCGCCATATGTGGGTAGGTTGCTGGAGGTATAAAATATTTGAGTCTGTCCAGGTAGTGGTTATTTGGGATAGTTTTGACGTTTATTGGAGTCTCCGGCCAAGCTTCTCCACTGAGGGTACGGTAAAGATGAACTTTAAAAAACTCCTGTCCCTCAAAATAATCACCTTTTCCTTTAAGACGTTTCGAGCCTTTATAGGATAGTATGGGCCAGGACAGCTTCAAAACAAATGTCCTGGATTCAATCTGCTGCTGTTTGTTTTGTATAATAGTTTCGGGATTTTCTGCTTTATCTTTTTTTTGTTCCAGTAATTTCTCAGGCTCATCATCGACCACAGTTATTTTTTTTAAAAAGACTTTTCCAAAAGAAAATCGAATAATTTTTTTTTCATCCTCAATTTGTACAATATGCAAGTTGGGAACAGGAACATTTGGGAATCGATTACTTTGTCTAAATTTCACAGTTTTTACTGGTGACAATATTTCATCTCCAGGTCCAAAGTGACTTACCTGAAATTGATGTATTTTTAAATCACTTTGAGGAAGTTCTAAATAATAGTACAAATTATCCCCTTGACGAATAAATGAATCACTTGAAAATAAAATGCGCAAAGCCGGCATTTTTTCTATTTCACAATCCCGGCAGCCAATTTTAAGTTTTTGCTCCTGAATCAGAAAATAATCTTGCTGATCAAGATCATCATCCAACTTCATTAAGGCATTTTTTCTTTCAGTTTCATTGATTGTCAGAGACAGGCGAATTCGCTGATCTCTTTGCTGGACTTTAAAGTTAGTAAATGTTGATTTTGGAATTACTTCCGGAAGATTGTGAGGAGAAGTCCGTAAACCGCATGAGACCAGCCATCCGCAGCAAAACAAAAAGGAAAAGAAATAAAATTTCCCTAAATTAAAAGTGAAGAAATAATTCATGGATCAATAGCCATGTTCTAAATCAACTGTGTTCAGCAGTTGACGACCGGAAACAGCCCGTCTGTAATTTTCAAGTATTTGCGGTGCAACTGACTCAGCGGGCGTGGCGCTTGAGTTGTGAGGTGTGATTAAAATATTCTTATGCTTACGGAAAGGATGCTCTTTAGGAAGAGGTTCTGTCCGGAACACATCAAGACAAGCTCCAGAAAGCTGTCCTCCATCCAGTAATGCAATCAGGTCTTCATCTACGAGTGTTTGCCCCCGTCCCACATTGATCAAGTATGCCCCGCGTTTGAGTTGTGATAATGTTCCTATATTTAATAAATCCCGAGTTTCTGTTGTGTGAGGGAGCAAATTAATCAGATAATCCGTCTGTTTTAACATTGCAGAAAAACCTTTTTTCCCAGAAAAAGACTCAACTTCTTTAACCTGTTTTTTTCTTCTACTCCACCCTGAAACTTTAAAGTCCATGAGTAAAAATACTTTTGCTGCAGCCAGTCCCAGGTATCCCAAACCAAGAATGCCAATTTGATTACCCGGATGTGAATGACATACTGCGGTGCCCCATGCACTGAATTCTGGGTTTTTCGCATATTCCAGTAACTGACGCCGCTGAAGAAGTACTACTGTCAGTAAATACTCGCTCATCCACTTAGCCATCGTTGTATCCATCAAACGTACAAGAGGGACTCCTGCAGGCAGTTGCTTGTCTGCCAGCAGTGCATCGGCACCATGTCCATATGATGAGATAGCTTTCAAGTTTGGGTAATTTCTCAACAGACCTTCCGGATGTTTCCAGACTACTGCAAACTCAACCTCATCCTGATTATGTACATTCTCAGAACCAATTTCTATTTTCAATCCGGAATCAAGTGACTGCAGTGCAGAACACAAAGATTGAGGCTGCATTGAGTCCGGTATACAAATTAGCAAAGACATTCAACACTAAGGTTAAAGTAATAATTCAAAATATTTTCAGAGATACTTACTTTAAAACAAATACAGGTTTTATTTCACTCATAACTACAGTCAGCTTATTCTTCTCATTGTTGAGTTTTATCATGTTGGAAACCCAACTTAAGACCGTTTTTGCTGTCTCAGACGGAAAGCCTAGTTTTCCGCAAATGGAAGTGAGCATTTTTACTTCGGATGTTTTTATCTTTCCATCCGCGGCAATTACCATTCCCAGAAAGAAGAAAAAATGTCCCGCATAATCTCGATCACTAAGTAATTCGCCTAATTCCACAGTTTCACGGGTTTTGATTGACTCGATCAGTTCGCTTCGAACCTTTTCGCTCTCGACCATCATTATCGCATCTTTGAAAAAACCTTTTTCCTCTGGGGCTAGCTGCTTGTCCACAATCAAAATATTTACAATTGCCCGAGCCAGCCAATTTTTTCCTTCATCACTGATATTTGTTAAATATTCCGGAATTAACCGAAATTCTGCGATTGATTTAATTCTTCCCTCCATAGTCACATCTCCATGAAACAGATTAGTTTATCAAGAATGTTGTTCATCTTGAATCCACGTAATTTACACCTTCCAAAAAACATTAACGGCCCAAAAACTAGACTTAAATGCTGTTACTCAGCATCGCAAAGGCCAAGCATCTTGTCAAGAATGTCTTGACCCTGTTAGCAAAAAGGAGCCTTTTAAATTGAATAAATTAAACAATGATTAATTTTAGTAAAACTCTCAGCAGTATTTACCATGTCCTCATCCCCTGATCAAATTAAAGAAGAACTCCTGCATATCGAAATTGCAGTCGAGTTGGATCAGGGAAAAAGCACTAATGAAGTGGCCGAAAAATTTGGAATCAAATTATTGGTTGTAAAAGCCATAGCAAAAATAATTGGGGCTGATCAGCCGCAAACAAAAACCGTTAAGAGCAGACGTTTTTCTGAAGCAGAACGGGAAGTTCTGGTTGGAAGAATTGAAGCAGGTGAAACTGTAGAAGATATAGGGGCGGAAGCTGGAGTTACTGAAAATACATTGCGCCGTTGGTGTAAACTGCGTGGAATAACACCTCCCAGAATACTTGAACAAATCAGTATTGCTGAACAGCGTGAAATTAGGGAATTGCTGGAAGAACAGGTTTGGCAGGATATTGCTCAAGCTTATAACGTTAGCCGTGATGCAATTGAAGAACTGAAAGAACCTGCGCATCGACAACTCGATACAGAAACTCTAAGTTATTTGTTTGAACTGCTTCGAGAACAACCTGCTGCTGCTTCTAAAAAACTTTGTGGGATTGCGAAGGAAGCCGGTTTGGATATCCCTGAAAATGCTGTGAGTTCTTACAGGAAACGGCTTAAATCATTAAACATTATTTAGGAACCAAGCTGGTTTTGCTGGTCGTCCATGCTCCTCAGGAGAGCTGCAATTTCGTTAAGTTCACGAATTTGAGGCAATTCTGTTTTACCTTTAACTGCAGACGACTGATTAAATGAATGTGTGGAATTTTCACTGCCATCTTTTCCATCATCATTTCCGAAGTTTAGAGTATCAGCTTTCCCTTTTGCATCAGAAGTACGGACGATTTTGATAACCGCTTCACTGCGTAAACCTTTCAGCATAGTAATAACGTCAGAAACACCTATACGCTTCTGCTGATCTACTTGAAGGCGAACTCCGTTTTCAGTACTCATTTCTCAGTTTTGTAATTGTTGTGACAATAACACGTCTCCTGCCTAATTATCACTCGCAAAGTTCATACCACAATTCTTGCTCTATTTTTCTATTCCTCCTTCTCGACAAAAGTTAAGCTAATCCGGTTTGGTCAAATTCGTACTTCTAATTCAGTTTTTGATTTCCGAGAATTTCTATTTTTCCTCTTCGTTCAAAAGACTGAAATCAAGGCAGGCAACTTTGCGGACATGCATATTGATCTTTAAATTTAGCAATTGACGAAATCATTTCACCGGAAGATTCACCGGATTCATGGTCTTTTCCGGACATTCTCAGAATCAGCTTACGCTGTTTTGACGGCAGCAAATAACTGCTCACAACATTTTGAATGTCTTCCGGCGTGAGTTTTTCCAAGGCTTTAATGCCCTTGCTGTTTTTATCAAATTCTGCATTTCGTTCAAAGGCAATCGTAAAGAGTCGACCAGCTTCACCTGTTACAGATGTGCTCTTTTGTAATTTACTGTGGAGAACAGATTTTTTAATTTTGTTTAGTTCTTGATCGGTGAGATTTTTTAATGAACTATAGAACTTTTCAAGGAAAGCCTCCATCCTTTGCTCCAACGTTTCAGTATTGTATTCTCCTGACTGTATGATAAAGATCAACCCCAATGTTTTTTTAAGAACAGTCATTCCAGAATTGACTATGTAACCCAACTGCTGACTGGTACGTAATTCATTATAAAACTGCGGCTGCATTAAATTGTCAATCACCATCAATGCCGCCTGTAGTTTTGGACTACGCTGTCCAACCTGAACATCTGTCACCAAAGCTGAATTTTCGACCTGCATTTTACGAGTGAAGGTATGGGATTTTCCTTGAGGCAATTGACGGACACTTCCCAGAAATCGATTAACTTCCGGTAAAATTTTTCCGCCCAGTTTTTCACGAAGAACTTTAGCAGCTTCACGCACAGTTTCTGCACGTAGATTCCCATAAGCGAAGCCTTCTATAAAAAGGCGGTCATATATTTTTTTTGCAAATTTATTTACATCATGCAGACGTATTTTTTTTATTTCTTTTTCATAATCCATAATCGAAAACTTTTTGCCTTCCAGCAGTAAACTCCGAAAATAAAAAGCTTGTTGATAAGGCTGCTGAAAATGGAAATTCCGGTAGCGGCGCAGACGAGCCTCCTTGAGAGTGTTAAACGTTTTTTTATCTATTGTGATTGTTTTCAAACGGCCTGCAACTTTTTTGACCAATTCCTGAATCCTGTCTGAATAACCGCTGAAAGTGAGATTTATTCCCTTTTTGTCTACATTGATTCCATATTCTAAGCCTGCCAGACTTACAGGATAACCAAATTCATTAAGCCCTTCACGTACGGCATCCGTATAAAGTTGTGACAAAACTGCATTTCGCGGTGATGAATAAACATGCGGAGAATGAATCCGGAACATCAAATGTGCTTTTGGAGTTTCGAAACGAAAATCCTGCTGAAACCAAATTTTTCCAAACTCATCATCCTGTATTGTTTCCGGGTTCCCCAATGCGTGTTTACGCAAAAGTTCACGTAAAGCCGCTAAATCTGTTTCCGGCTTAAATTCTGCTGAAGTCAACAATTCATCCAACGACTTCCACAGCTTTCCCTGCAGGGGTTTTAAACGGTTCAGCACTTCGGAACTAAGTCCATCCTGCTGCAGTCCCACAAGTGATTGGTGAGTAAGCTGTACGGTGCCCTCAAAAGGTAATACTCCCAGGTTTTCCGGCAAGAACGGATTTGGTTCCGGAAGCTTCAATGCAGAAAGTTTTTTTGAGTTACGCCAATTTTTAACCCATTTTGGATTACTGTATGTCAGTGAGTACTCAACACCGTAATACTCTTCTTTTTCAGTTGTCTTGACATCCCTCGCAGCCAAAATGGCCAGCATATTTTCCGGAGTCAAACTGTAAAGCATACTGTCAAAAATGCGTGGTTTGAATTCAGTAATAATGTAAGGATCAACTTCTAACTTACGCATAGGGTAATACATCATCAGCGTGGAAAATACATTGACAAGGGAGGTCCCCTCAGGCTTTTCGGCAAACTTGTAATCTATCTCGGACATCAGTTTCACCTCTTCATAAATGTAACGTGGCAATCCCGTTTCCCGCAACAGGCGCAAATACTGAAAAACACGCCGGATGACTTTTGTGTAGTTCCGGAGACCTTTTGGTGTAAGCTGAATTTTAACATCAAAACTCGAAAATGATTTATTGGAATCTCCTCCTCCGGCAGACAATCCGGCCGCCAGGTTTTCCCGTTTTAACAGCGAAAGCAAACTGCCTTTGCCTTCATGTCCCAGCAGAAAACCCAGCATACCGAGGGGCTGACTTTTGTAGTAATGAAGTGTACGTGACAATGGAAACATCAATGTCAGCGAGCGTGAATCTTTGATGGTTTTAATACGCATCAAACGAAAACGGGGGTCGCGCTTCATATATTTTGCAGAAACCCGAATTTCCTGCAAGTTACGGTTTTTCACCGAAACAAAACGTGGAACGACCCATGACTGTAAAGTGTCTAAATCCTGGGGACCTGCCACGGCCAGCATCATTTGATTACTTGAATAATGCTTTTGGTAAAAATACAGCAACTCTTTTCTGCTTACGCCTGCCAGTGTTTTCAGTGTTCCGGTAGCAAAATGCCTGGCAGGGTGACCTTTTTCAAAGGCTTTACGTTTTACCTGAAATATTCTGCGAAAGTCATTTGGGATGTTTTTGGAGTGTTCAGAATCAATCGCTTTCATTTCACGTTCCACTAATCCGGGATTAAACAGCGGGGCCAGAAAAAATTGTGAGAAACGATCCAGGCCTTCTTCAAAATAATCCGGATCCACCTCAAAGTGATAGTTTGTACGGTCATTTGCAGTATAGGCATTACTGAAACCATCATGTGTTGAAACAAATTCCTGATAGCTTCCCTCATCAGGATATTTCTCAGTTCCTAAAAAAAGCATGTGTTCCAGAAAATGTGCCAGTCCAGAACGTCCACTTGGATCGCTCATCGAACCTACTGCTACAGTCAAAGAAGCCGCACCTCGCTGCAGGGTAGGATCAGATATCAACATTACTTTCATTTGATTGGGAAGCAGAAAGCGCCGGTATTGACGTTGAGGATAACGAGGGTCAGTATTGTTCAGTCCTCCGCCCCAAACTGAAATAGAGGCTCCAGCTAAAAAACAAATTGCCAAAAATAGAGTCAGAATTTTACGCATTATTAATTTCTCCTGGTGGTTACAGTTGAAGGTTTTCACCCTTAATACATTTCATTTTGAGAATATTTACAAAAAAACGCAATTGGAAAGAAGGCGTTTTTGTATTGACTATCAAGGCACTCCTATTACGATACTTTATACTCATTATTTTTTGTTAAATCAACTGAAGGTGTAACCCAAATTATAAGTGTCTGAATTTGACCGTTGACGTGACATTTTGCAAAATCGGAAATGAAGGTCTCAGAACCGCTTACAATAGGACTTTCATGGACCTTATCTTCAGGTGCTGACATTGTTTCTTCTGAAATATGAGATCCTTTGCGGGCATTTTAAAAAAACGAAGGAAAAATATATGAATACTATCTCTCTTAATTTAGCTTTGATTTAAACTTAACATCAACCAGCTGTTTTAAAACAACATCAACCAACTACTAATAGTAATCCATGGAAAATAAAGAATATTTTGTGCGAGTTTCTGAATTGTTCGTGAGGGTCGAGGAGAAGCTTGACGAATTTGAGGACGAAATTGACTATGACCCAACACCGGATAAGCTAATGGTCACATTTGAAAATAACAGTGAAAAAATTGTGATCAATACCCAGCGTGCAATCAAGGAAATCTGGCTGGCCGGGAATTCAAGAGGCTGGCATTTTCAGTTTCTGCAAGAAAAAGATATCTGGTTTGCTAATGCAGAACAAGAAGAATTCTACCAATGTTTAGCTAAATTATTATCAGAAAACCTGGGGACATCAGTTTCTTTTGAATAGTACGAAAAAGTGAAAGCTTTTTCTATAAACATTTAATCCTTTTTTCGGTAATTCCCGGACTTTCCCCCTGTTTTTTCTACTAAATAAACAGACTCAATCTCCATACTTTTGGTAACTGATTTACACATATCGTATAAGGTCAAAGCTGCAATGGAAGCCCCTGTCAGGGCTTCCATTTCCACTCCGGTACGTCCTGTAGTTTTGGCAGTGGCCTGAATAAAAGCATACTCACCCTTCAGTTCAATGTCCACATTTACTCCGGAAAGCGGCAAAGGGTGACACATTGGAATCAGTTCTGAGGTCCGCTTTGCTCCCTGTATTCCTCCAATGACAGCTGTTTGCAGAACCGGACCTTTTTTTGTACTTCCGGTATCTTTAAGAAGTGCCGCGAGTTCTGCTCCTAAATGCACGCGTGCTACTGCAACGGCTTTACGTTCAGTCACAGATTTTTCGGAAATATCGACCATCCTTGGTTGATCATTTACGGATAGGTGTGTAAATTCATTCTTGGAATCAGGCATGGTTTTCACTGGAACAGGAGAGTTTTATTTTTACTGATTTTTAAAAGGTATCCAGCGGGAATCCTTCAAAATTTGGGCTGGCTGAAAATCTGCCTTGTAATTCATTTTGTGAGAACTTTCTACCCAATATCCCAAATATAACCAGCGAATATCAAGAAAGCGGGCATATTCAATTTCATACAGGAGAGAAAATATTCCCAACCTCCTTGATTCAAATTCCGGATCAAAAACAAAATAAACTGAACTTATTAATTCCGGTAAACAATCCAGCCACCCCACACCGATGAGCTTGGTTCCTAAATAATAACGCAGGATTTCGGTTGGTACAGGAGTTTCAATCAAAAAATCAAAGTACTCACTTTCCTCAACCGGATACTTGATCTCGTGCCAATCTATCTGATAACGCTGGTAAAGATTAAAATCTTCCTGGTTAAATCCAACTGGATGATGCTCAACACGAACATCCTTGTTTTTTCGCCACGTGCGGCGTTGCCCTTTTCCTTGAGAAAATTTCTGTACATCGATCCGAATCGGTATGCAGGCCTGGCAACCGGAACAAACGGGATGATAAATGGAAAGACCGCTCCGGCGAAACCCCTGATTCAACAGCGAAGTGTAACCGTCTGCAGGAATCTCACTGGTCTGGAAAGAGATATTGTGCCAAGTATAATTATCTCGATAAGGACAAGGACCGTTGTCTGTCTGATAAAGCTTTATCTGGCTTCCGCTCATTTTCAATCTTCAGTAATGAGGAAAAAGGCGCAAAGGACTCAAATCAGGACAATCCTGTGGCAATCACTGTCATGGCAACTTCATCTCCTGCTTCATCAGAGAAGGATGCCCCCCAGATTAACTCAACGTCTTCATCAGCCATATCCTCAATGAGTGACATTGCTTCCTGAATTTCATAAGCACTGGTATCTTTTGGGCCACTCACATGAACCAAAATCCCTTTCGCTCCACGGATGTCTGTATCTTCCATTAGAGAACCATGTAATGCATCCTCTACAGCATTCAATGCTCTGTCCTTACCTTTTGCCACTCCTCGACCAATGACTGCCTTACCCATCCCTTTCATTATGGTTTCCACATCAGCAAAATCGACATTAATGTCACCGACTCCGCTGAGCAGAAGAGTAATCCCTCTGATAGCATTGATCAGCACCATATCAACCATGTGAAAAGCTTCCAGGAAGCTTGTACTTTGAGTACTGGCATCGAGAAGTTTGTCGTTTGGTATGACCAGTAAAGTATCAGTGTATTCACGCAGACGCTCAACTCCGGCAAGCCCTGAGTCCAGGCGTTTTGTACCTTCAAAGGAAAAAGGAATTGTAACAATACCAACTGTAAGAATTTGCTTATCTCTTGCCAGTCGAGCTATTGTCGGAGCAGCGCCGGTTCCAGTTCCACCGCCCATTCCGGCAGCAATGAAAACCATATTAGCACCTTCAACAGCTTCACTTAATTCTGCAAGACTCTCTTCCGCAGCACCTTCACCAACTTCAGGACGTGCTCCTGCCCCCATCCCACGTGTAAGTTTTTTGCCTAGCTCTATCTTTTTATGTGATTTGTTACGCTTTAAGGCTTTTACATCAGTGTTGCAAATAATGGTCTCAACCTGATCAAGATTTTCTTCTGCCATTTGCGTTACCACATTCCCTCCAGCACCGCCGACACCAATTATTTTTATGTTTGGGATGAATGCTTCCTGAACAGGAGAAAATTGCGTAGTTTGTTTTTCTGTCATGGATTTCAACTCAAAAATAAATTGGGGATTAAAGTTAAATTAGTTACCAATGAAGAAAGAATATTTTCAGATTCTAGCTTAGATATTAACACATAAAATGTAATAATTGTTGACTAAACCTTGCATTGATTCAATAATGATGATATAGCTGTATAATTGAATTTGCAAACCAAAGAATTGGAGATGGTTAAAAAACCGCTTTGATTCGCTTCATTGAAAAAAACTATTATGCTTTCTGAACAAGTATTTTATCTCTTTTTATTTCCCTGGTTCCTTTTTCTAGCAATTATTCCAGGTGTTGTAATGACATTCCTCTTTGCAGGCATTGCGGGACAATTGCTGAACTATCTCCCGGGAAAAAATGGAGATTAAATTAATGCAATTTTAATAAGTCCAAACTGGATAAAATTCAATACTAATAACACTAAAAAAAACAATAATAACAAGTCTCTTTGTCCTCTGGTTTTTCTGTTGTTGGTTAAACCCTCTGAAGTGTCCTCCAAGTCAAGGCCAATTTCTCTCATGAATTAAAGTGGATTTTTACCAGTTGTTTTACGATTTTTACCAATCAATCTTTGGAGTATGGAGAAGAGTTGAACCAGTATAGTGCAATGATTACCGATTTTCTGCATAACTGTGGAGAAGCGGAAAAAGGGTTCATCAGCAGTCAGGAGTGGTGGATATTGAGTGGATCTGTAAAGGTCCAGATTTTCCTTACGAGCTTGGAGGACAATGCCGAATTGATAGTTGCATCAAATCTGTTTCAGTATCAGGTGCAAAACGCAGATATTAACGAATATATACTGAAACTTAACGGTACTCTAAAACTAAAAGGGGTGTGTTTTGGTATACGAAACAAGCACCTGATATTAAGCTCTATCCGTCCTGTTCAAGGGTTGGACCCAGAAGAACTTGAATGGATTATTGCCAGTATTGCAGTCATTGCCGATGAATACGATGATTTCCTGATTGAAAAATTCAACCTGTAGCAAACTGTTTCTGCCTCTCAAATTTAAGTTTGAACGTATGCACTTCTTATGTTTACCGTTGTTACTCCTCTTCAACTGGATAATTCATAAGACTGAATTTTAACAAAACTCTTGTCACACACTTAGTTACGTTGAAGATCTTCCGGAGGCTTTGATCGGGAGGCACAGATACTGGAACTGGAAGGTCTTTTCAGGCTCGAACAAAAGAATTAGCACGCATTTCATGACCGATACTTGTTGACTCTCCGTGGCCGGTAATTACAGAAGTTTCTTCATCAAGCGTGTAAAGTTTCTCCTGAATCGATTTTTCTATTTTCTTAAAATCACCTCCCCACAAATCTGTTCTTCCGATAGATCCCTGGAACAGAGTATCTCCGGCAATCAGTAATTTTTGGCTTTCAAACAAAAAACACATTGAACCAGGAGTATGTCCTGGAGTGTGCAGTGCCTTGCCCTGTAAATCATTCAGGTCAATCTCTTCCTCGTTTTCCAACCATTGATCTGGAGGCGGAGGAGGCTCAAAAGGAATACCAAACATTCGACATTGATCCTCCAACATATCCCAGAGAAATAAATCTTCACGGTGTAAAGCCAATTTTGCTCCGGTTGCCTCTTTCATTTTTCCGGAAGCAAGAAAATGATCCAGGTGCGCATGGGTGTGAATAATCCTTTCCACTTGAAGATTCAGTTCAACAAGACGCTCAAGCAGTATTTCAGCATCTCCTCCGGGATCAACCACAATTGCTTTCCGACTTACCAGATCGCCTAAAATGGTGCAATTACACTGCAGTGGGCCAACTGGAATAGTTTCTACAATGATATCAGCATCATTCATGCAGAAGCTTCTTTTTTTGTGAACTTCCTTTTTCCGCCTTTCCTTCCTTTTGAAGGAGGTGTTTCCGCAATTATTTTCAGACAAGCAGCTTCATCCAATGTTTCTGGTTCAACACCTTTAGGTATTTTGTAATTACTCTTTCCTGATTTTATATAAGGCCCGAAGCGACCATCAATAACACGAATTTCACCAAAATCATGAATTGTACTTTTTGCCTTTTTCTCCAAGCCCTCCCTGATAATTTCCAGTGCAGTCTCTATGTTTGTTTTTAACGGATCTTCTCCTTTAGGCAAAGAGAAAAAATCTTTCCCCAATCTTACATAAGGACCATAACGACCATTGTTGACGATAATTTCCTCACCGCTTTCGTGAGTTCCCAAAGTAAGAGGTAAAGCAAAACATTCCATAGCCTCTTCGAATGTTACTTCATTGAGATTGAGATTACTTGGCAAAGAAGCAAAACGCGGTTTTTCCTCATCCTCACGAGTACCTATTTGGACCATTGGACCAAATTTACCAATGCTCACACTAACAGGTTTCCCGCTTTCAGGGTCAGTTCCGAGTTCCCGTCGTTTAAGTACTTCAGCACGTGTTACAGATTCATCTTTTTCACCAACCCTTTGGTGAAAGGGTTGATAGAAATTAGCTATCATTTCAACCCAGTTTTCTTCTCCATTTGCTATCCGGTCAAAGTTACGCTCAATTTTTGCGGTAAATCCCAAATTCACAATTTCAGAAAAATGATTGGTGAGAAAATCTGTAACAACTTCTCCAATTGACGTTGGCTTAAGCCGTTTTTCTGGAGTTACTTCAACATAGCCACGATCTTGGATAGTAGATATAGTTGGCGCATAAGTCGAGGGACGTCCAATGCCTTCAGATTCCATTTTTTTCACCAAAGATGCTTCGGTGTAACGTGGCGGAGGTTTAGTAAACAATTGTTCCAAATTCAATTTTTTTAGTGGAAGTATTTGATCTTTTTCTACTTTTGGCAAGATTACGTCTTTTTCACTTACAGCCTCATCCACATCATTTTTACCTTCGGAGTAGGCCTGCAAAAATCCTGGAAAAACAACTCTTTGCCCTTGTGCCTCAAATAAGCACTCTCTTTTTACCCCAGCCTCAATTTTCAGAGTGGTACGTGCTATTTCTGCCGCAGACATTTGAGATGCAAGGGCACGCTTCCAGACCAGGCTATATAGTCGGAACTGGTCGGAACTCAAACTCTCTTTGACTGCACTTGGTTTCAGTGAAAAGTCCACTGGCCTAATTGCTTCGTGAGCTTCCTGCGCATTTGTGGAGCGGTTCTTAAAAAACCGAGGTTGCTTCAAACCAAATTTTGAACCATATTCTGAGCCAATAACCTCTTGTGCCTGCATAAGCGCCTGGTTTGCTAGCACTACTGAATCGGTACGCATATAGGTAATTAAGCCACCGCTGTAATCAGGAATATTAAAATTACCTTCATAAAGCTGCTGTGCGACTACCATTGTTCTTTTAACCGAAAATCCCAGTTTGACTGATGCTTCCTGCTGAATTGTTGAAGTTGTAAATGGTGCACCAGGATTGCGTTTTGCCATACGCTCATCTATAACACTTACAGAAAAATTACCCTGCTTCAAACTGTCCTCAATCGATTTTGCCTCAGTTTCATTAACAACTTTTGCAGGTTTGCCATCGAGTTTCTTCAATTCTGCAGTAAATTCTGCAAATTCTGCACGAATTTTCCAATATTCTTCTGGTTCAAATTTTCTGATTTCTTTTTCACGCTCAACCAAAATATGAACAGACACACTCTGCACTCTTCCAGCAGAAAGCCCGGGTTTGATTTTTTTCCATAATAATGGAGACAGTTCATAACCAACGGCTCGGTCCAAAATTCTGCGTGCCTGCTGTGCGTCAACCAATTGCTGATCTACCTCCCTCGGTTTTTCCAGTGCATTTAGAATCGCAGACTTTGTGATTTCATGAAATACAATCCGCTTCACCGGACGTTTTTCCAAACCAAGTGCTTCAAGAAGGTGCCATGAAATTGCTTCTCCTTCACGGTCTTCGTCTGTTGCAAGATAGACTTCCGTTTTACTGTTGATTTGTTTTTTCAGTTCAGCAACTGTTTTTTTCTTGTCCTTTGGAATTTCATACTGAGGAGCAAAGTCATTTTCAGGATCAAAGCCAAGCACACTTGAGGGCAGATCTCTCACATGCCCCATTGAGGCGGTGACGAAGTAATCTTCTCCCAAAAACTTACTGATAGTCCGGGCTTTTGCCGGTGATTCAACAATTATTAAATTTTTTGCCATAATTATTTTTTCATTCAGCAAATGCTGAAATGTATTCTATAAAATTGTTTTCATAAAATGAGGAGGATTAAAAAAAAGTAAAATCAACAACAGAGGCGATAGACATTTTTGTAATTTTATTTTCTGTGACCTTTTCAACTGTCTACCAAGATTGACTCACTGGAAAAAATAGAAACACTAATTTTGTTATTCCAGTGAAAACTGGTATGAGAAATTGATACGTAATTCAAGATTGCTGAAATACCTATTTTTATAATTCTGACCGAGAATGTATTACTTTGTCAATCAGCCCGTATTCAAGCGCTTCTTCGGCAGAAAACCAATTATCCCGATCAAGCGCTTTTTTTATTTCTTTTTGGCTTTTTCCCGTATGTTCGGCATATAGCTTAACTAAATGATCTCGAGTTTTCAAAATTTCACGTGCCTGAATTTCACACTCAGAAGCCCTCCCCTGGTAACCCATTAACAGGGGTTGGTGAATCATTATTTTAGCTTGGGGCATGGAAAAGCGTCGCCCCTTGTCTGCAGCCAAACTCAAGATTGACCCCATGCTTGCGGCAAATCCTGTTACAATTGTTGTTACCGGACATGCAATAAAATTGAGCATATCAAAAATGGCAAATCCGGAAAATATTTCTCCTCCTGGAGAATTTATGAAAACAGTAATTGGCTCTTCCGGACCTTCCTGTTCGAGTAAAACCAATTGACTCAAAACTTTTGCGGTCAATTTCGCATCAACTTGCTGGGAGATCACAACTGTTCTGGACTTGAGCAACTTGCTCGCCATGCCCTCCAATTCCTCATTTTCTTCGTTACTTTCTTTGCTCATTTATTGTTCCTGTGAAGTCATACTTGAGTTTTTATCTATTAATTAGCTCTTCTACCAAATTATGGGAGGGGAAAAGCGTGTGCAAGTTTTTTGTTGAATTATCTATTAGAAAAGCAAATATAAGCTGCCCTTTTGAAAAACATGAACTGCAAGATAATAACTGCAATATCACCAAAAACTGACACATATAGTATTGTTTTTAAATTATTTATTTTTCTGCTCCCTGAAATGCAGCTATGGTTTTATTCCAATTGTTAACTTCGCTAAAGGTTCCATTATTTGTCTGCAAAAAATTATTTTATTTGAAAACTTTGCAACATTTCCTGTGCCAGTTCCAAGGTTTGCTCTGTGATTTCCTGCCCGCCAATTAAATCGGCAAGAGCCCGGATCCTTTCATTCTCAGTGTTGAGAAGTTTTATTTTTGTATAAGTCTCATTATCAGTCAGATGCTTGCTGACAAAATAATGATGCTCTGCAAAAGCTGCAATCTGCGGAAGATGTGTTACGCACAAAGTCTGGTGCCTCTCTCCAAGTGAATGTAATTTTTGTCCCACAATTTCTGCAATCCCTCCGCTGATTCCAGTATCAACTTCATCAAAAATCAATATTTCAACTGAGTCCAGTGATGTAAGAACTGTTTTAAGTGCCAGCATTATACGTGATAATTCTCCTCCGGAAGCAACTTTTACAAGACTGCGCATATCCTGTCCTGGATTGACAGTCAGCAGAAATTCAACCTGATCAATCCCCTTAGTTGTGCATGCCTCACGGTTTTCCGCAAATGAAGCTGAAACAATATGAGTTTCAAAACGTGCCTTTTCCATCCCCAATTGACGTAATTCATCAACAATTGCCTTGTCCATTTTTTTTGCCGCATTATGCCGCTTCCTGGAGAGAAGTTCAGCAAACTTTTGCGTTTGATTCCTCAACTGCTCTATCTTTTCGCAAATCTCCTGCTCATTCTCATCAAGGTGTTCGAGTGAATCCAATTCCTGCTTTGAATCTTCAAACAGTGTCAACAGTTCATCAGCATTGTCCAACCTATATTTACGAGTATAATGCTGTATTCGACTGAGTCTCTCATTTATCCATGCCAGACGTTCAGGATCATCTTCTACTTTGTCGCTGTATTGAACCAGTTCTTGGTAACTGTCTTCAATCTGAAAAAGAGCTGTTTCAATTCCAGAAAGTATTTTCGAGCATTCAGAATCTATCTGTTCTGCTTCACCCAAAAGTTTTCGTGACAATTCCAATTGCTCTATTACTGATCCGTCCGCTTCATTGAGTCGAGACCGAACCTGTCCCAAAAGCACTAATAGTTTTTCTACATGTGTTAGCCGGTTCTCTTCTTTTCTAAGTTCATTTTCTTCTGTAGGCTGGAAATTTAATTCGTTCAAGTCTGCAATAATTTCCTTTAGCTCATCAATACGAACTGCACGATCAGCAAATCGCTTTTGCAGTGATAGCTGTTCTTTTTTTGCTGATTGCAAAGCCTGAAAAGCTTCCGTCACTTGTTGACGTAAAGGGATCAATTGACCAAAACCATCAAGAAAATCCAAGTGGGATGAAACCTGCAGCAAAGATTGATTATCGTGCTGTCCATGAATATTGATTAATTTACGGCCTATACTTTTTAGGAAATCCGCAGTTACTGATACTCCGTTTATATATCTTTTTTGACGACCTTTACGAGAAACAATACAACGAACAATTAATTCATCATCCAGATTAATACCAGTCAGTTCCAGTTCTTTCCGAATATTGAACTGCTCACCATTAACTGGATTTTCTGGTACAGAAAATATCCCTTCAACTTCAGCCAGTTCCTTACCTGTTCGGATCATGCCTGGATCACCTCGATGACCAAGTACAAGCAAAATAGCATCAATCATAATTGACTTACCTGCTCCGGTTTCACCTGTGAGGATGGAAAAACCTCTTGTAAACTCTACTTCCAGTTCACTGATCGTTGCGAAATTTTCTATTCTCAGCTGTAACAACATATAGTAAATATTTTGTAATAGTGATATTTTGATTAAATATATAGTTAATATATTTAGTTTGATTAATTATATATCATTTCTAAAAGCCTCCGTATCGGCTGCTTTTGTAATTGATTAATTATATAGTTATTCATAATAATCTTTTTGAAGATATTAGTTCGATTAATTATATAGTTATTCTAATAATGAATCGTAAAAAACCAAATATATTAAATTATAAGTTAATCAAATTCTATCTGCTGAAATTACAACAATTAATAATCGATGCAAAAAGTTTTTCCGCAAGGCAAACTATAAAACTACAGAGCAGTATTATCACCACTTTAAAAGAGGCTATCTTTTTTGCATATTTAACTATCAAAAATGCCAGTTACAATATCAAAAATATTTTAGATAAATTTCTCTAACATTTTGTGTAGATGTTTCCACTGTGTCACGCAAATTTGAGACTTCGTAGCCATGATGTTTCAGTAGTTTGAGTATAGTGTCTTCCTGAACTTTTTCAAAATCAAGCAAATCCGTTGATTCGTCATAGATCAACCGCAGTCCATTTTCTATTAGTCTCAACATTTTGTAATTATATTGCAAACTTTTGGCTTCTTCTTTTTTTAGCAAAGCCAGTTTTCCAAGCTCAGGCAGCACTTCCATGGTTTTAGGGTTCTGCAATTGAGGAAAACTGCTGCCAAATTTCAACTGAAGTGCCTGCGTCAGATATTCAATATCCAATAATCCTCCTTTACCTTCTTTGATGTTACGACGATTATCTTTTTCTCCTGACAGTTCCAGTTCTTTGCGCCGCCGTAAATAATTTATTTGTGCATTCATATCAGACGGAGGAATCCAATCATATACAGCACTGCGTATTCCTTCTTCCACTTTTTGATACCATTCTACTTCACCACTCCCTCCAATAACCCGCCCTTTGATCAGCACCTGATGTTCCCAGGGTTGTGATGTTTCATGGTATTTGAGATACTGATTTAAATGTGTCACCAAAACACCAGCTTTCCCGGATGGACGAAGGCGTGCATCAAGTTTATAGGCATAACCGGAACTAGTAATAGTAGAAAGGCAGGAAATTAAGCGTTGAATCAATTTTACCCAATATTCCTGTGCTCCAATGACTCGTGGACCACTTGTAGTTCCCTCGCCGGAATAAATAAAAATCAAGTCGAGATCTGAGTGATAGGTTAATTCTCTTCCTCCCAGTTTACCTAAACCTATAATTGCAAACTGTCCGGATTCATCCATGGAATTCAGGACCTTGCCATAACGTTGAGTTAACCATTTTTGTGACAAACGAAAAGCGGCTTGCACAATAACTTCCGCTAGTAAAGTCAGGGCTATTCTGGTTCGTTCGTAGGAAAGGACGCCTTCCATTTCCGCACTTCCAAGCAGAAACGTAGTAGTGTGCTTGAATTGTCTTAACTGATCAATTTCTTCTTCTTCATTTTCAGCGCAGCTTTGGATATTTTCTTCGAGTTGATCTGTCCATTTTTCTACTGATATTTCCATTGTAGAATTGTCCAGTTGTTCTAATAATTCCAGGTGATTAAGCAAATAATTCCAAAGCATTTCGCTGGTTTCAGCAATTCTAGTCAAGCGTGAAAGCGCAGAAGGATGCACAGACAATTTGCGATAGCAACCAATTTTCCCCTTGATGGATTCAAACAAACGCTGAAAGCGATTTTTTGTACTCTCACTCATAAGCGGGGCCAGTTGCTGTGAGAAAGATTCAATAAACCGCTGCTCCTCTTCAGTAAAGTTTTGAATACGTGCACAGTTGTGGATAGCAGCTTCAATTTCCAGGTGTTTACTGCTGAATAATCCACTAAAAATAGCACGAACTCCACCCATTACATCTTTCAAATCACTCAGAAAGTGTTGATGGGCTTTTTCTATGTCAAATTCGTTGTAACCTAAATTTCTTGCAATTGCATGTTGTTGTACAATGTCTGAAGCTAAAGTGTGAGTTTGTTGTTCCTCACGCAGTTGAAGATGATGCTCCACTCTACGCAAGAAGAAATATGCTTTTTCCAGAGTATCTGCATCCTGTTTCGGTATTAACTCTGATTGACGCAATTGTTGCAAAACCTGCAATGTTCCTGCTAGGCGAAGTTGTTTGTTTCCGCCACCATACAAAAGTTGAAAAGTCTGCACAAAAAATTCAATTTCACGAATTCCTCCTATACCTAATTTTACATTCAAAAAACTTTCACGCAGATGTTCCTCTTCGATACGCTTCTTCACTTTTTCCACATCACGCAATACTCCTTCGTCCAGCAAACTACGAAAAACGAAAGGGGTGATCATATTCATTACATCTTTTCCTAACTGTTTTGTTCCTGCTACTGGTACTGCTTTGATTAGAGATTGGCGCTCCCATAACTCCCCACTTACAGTATAATAATATTCCATCTCATCTAAGGACTGAACCAAAGGTGCACGCTCTCCTCCTGGGCGCAATCGCATATCCATGCGAGCGAGAAACCCTTCGTCAGTGACCTCTGACATTACCTCTATCAATATTCTTGCTGCTTTCATCCGTAGTTTATAATCACGTTCCGTATCTCCAGTGAGAGGTTCGTTGTCATGTATGAAAATCAAATCAAGATCAGATGAGTAATTTAGTTCGTTTCCGCCCAATTTACCCATACCCAAAATCATAAATGGGAACAGCTGTTGAGGAGACTCCTTTGAAGATTGAGAAGATTCTCGATTTGTTGCTACAGATGAATCCGGAATTGAACTGGAAATTGAATAGTTAGAAATTTCCAATTCGTGATTCGTAATTCCTGATATTGCTACCCGCAAACAACAAATTGCGATCGCTGAGAGTTCCTCCAAAGTTTCTTTAAATGGACATAGTTGTGCCAAATCACGAACTGTTATCCGTAGAAATTCTTCATATTTGTAACGTCGTAAAATATTTTTAAACTCAAGCAAAGAATACTCGGTCTGCAAATTCAGACGCGTCCGGAGTTCATTTTCCATCACTTTTAAATCCTTTTTTCGTAAAAGAAAAGGGGACTCCAATAATCCTACAGCAAGTTGAGGATTTCGTTTTAAGCGATTTGCGAGAAAATTACTGCGCCCGAATATGTACAGCAAAGCTCCTGTGTCAGGGCGGCTCCAATCAAAATTACTTGAGAACTTGTTCCGGAAAGCATCTGCAAAATCATGCAGCTGGGTCAAAGCTGCTTCAGGTGTTCCGGAGGAAAGCAAAATAGGGAGGTACTGAGCAAGCTGAGTTTCATTTTCGAAAATAGCTAAGCTTCCTTCCAACAGGCCCACAAGACGTTTTGCAGATTCGGAAGTGAATGGCGCAGAAGATTCCTGCAAAATGGCTTTCCAGTCCTTGTCCTTTGACAATGGAAAGAGATTTGTAACCCAGTCGTTGAGTGTCACGTTAAATTTATTTTTGGTTTTATGTGTGAGCACAGTTTAGCATAATCAGGTACTCGTCAGAAATAAAAAACACCTCTTTGGTACAAGCTAATGTCCGATAGAAACAAAACTTAGAGACGCTCGCTTCAAGGATCTGCATCCGTATTAAGTTGGCGGTGCTACCTGTACTCAAGCAAATTTTCTATTTTGTCATTTGCCTTTGATCCGAATTCGAGATTCAGAACAAGGTCTTATTGGGAGGAAAAATGAATGGCAATAATATTGAGGTTCGTGGGAGCGAAAGAAAACTCCCACAAAATAAACAGATTAATAGTGGTAATACAACTCGAACTCATGTGGATGTGGACGTGAGTCAATGGCCCTGACTTCTTCCATTTTCCAGTCCAACCAGTATTCAATCACATCTTTCGTAAAAACTTCACCTTTGAGTAAGAATTCATGGTCATTCTTCAAAGCATCCAGAGCTTCATTGAGCGAACTCGGCATCTTACCAATTTTGTTCAGTTTTTCCGGTGGAAGATCATAAATATTTACATCCATCGGCTCTCCCGGATCAATTTTATTTTGAACTCCATCCAGTCCGGCCATCATTATTGCAGGAAAGGCAAAATAGGCATTGGCTCCTGAATCCGGACAACGGTACTCAATCCGTCGGCCTTTTGGTGAATCTGCAACTGGAATCCTGATAGTTGCCGAGCGGTTACGGTTAGAATATGCCAGATTTATTGGTGCTTCAAAACCGGGTACGAGACGTTTGTAAGAGTTTGTTAATGGGTTTGTGAACGCAGCTAAAGCAGGAGCATGTTTGAGAATACCTCCGATGTAGTATAAAGCCATTTCACTCAACCCTGCATACTGATCTCCTGCAAACAAGGGTTGTCCATCCTTCCAAATCGACTGATGCGTATGCATTCCACTCCCGTTATCCGCAAACATAGGTTTCGGCATGAAAGTGGCGGTTTTGCCATATTCTTGAGCAACATTACGCACTACGTATTTGAAATGCTGCAGCATGTCAGCTGTCTTCAGCATAGTGTCAAATTTAAAATCAATTTCATGTTGTGCAGGAGCTACCTCATGGTGTTGCGCTTCTATTGTCAGACCCAGTTCCTGCATCGCCAAAACCATCTCCGCTCTTATGTCACGGTCCTGATCAAAAGGAGCCGCCGGGAAATAACCTGACTTGTGTCCAATTTTGTAAGCTTTGTTTCCACCAACTTCTTCAACACCTGTGTTCCAGGGACATTCCGGAGAATCAATTGAATAGAATCCGCCTTCCGGACCTTGTGCATATCTTACGTCATCAAACATAAAAAATTCTGCTTCCGGACCTACGAAAATTGTGTCACCAATTCCAGTTGAAATCAGATAATTTTCTGCCTTTTTAGTTACACTTCGTGGATCCCGAGTGTAACCTTCACCGGTAACAGGATCTTTAATATCACAAATGATAGACATTGTCGCAACTTCATAGAATGGATCCATTTTTACAGTATCCAAATCCGGCACAACTTTCATGTCGCTATTGTCAATGGTCTGCCAACAACGAATACTGGAGCCATCGAACATTCGACCTTCATCCAGCATCTCTTCATTGAGTTCTGAAACTGGTACTGTAAAATGCTGCCATGTTCCCAGAAAATCGATGAATTTCAAATCCACCATTTCAACATCATTTTGTTTTGCAAATTCAACAATCTCTTTCGGCGTAGTCATAACCCAATCCTTCCTTTCTATAAATTAAAAAAATTAACCGCAATCATACGGTTTAAAAATAATATAACCTGTCACTAGAGGCAAATACCAAGCCACAAATCATCTCACTGATATTGTACATTTTTTAATATATTATTGCAATTAGATTTGCATTAATTTTAGGCAACTGCATAAAATTTAATCAAATAGTATTATCAATTGTGAGCTGAGCATTCGGTTAGAATATAAAGTTCCATCAACTCTAAAGCAAAAATCAGCAGCCGTTCTGGTATATTGCTTGCTTTGATCAAAGCAGCTAAAAGTTCATTAAAAACCAAAATCTACAATATTCGGATACCTTATGAGTGGCATTACCAGCCTTGTTCAGGCGGCAGGTGTTATCGAACATAAAATGGAAACTGTTTCAAACAATCTGGCAAACGTCAACACAGTCGGTTTCAAGGAAGATCAGCCGTCTTTCAGGGAGGTTCTTTCCAACGTCCAACGCATTGCTCCGGAATCACTGGAAGAGCGTTTCTTGTCTCATGAATATCTTGATGACTATGTAGGAATGGACAAATCCGCAGTCGTTGTAGATGAGGTAGGGAAGAATTTTGAACCCGGACGAATGCGTTCTACAGGAAACAATCTTGATTTTGCAATTTCAAACGAAGGTTTTTTCACAATTTCTACTCCTCAGGGTGAGCGTTTTACCCGGGCCGGCAATTTTCAACTCGATTCGACAGGTCGTATTGTCACAAATGACGGTTATCCGGTTTTGGGGGAAAATGGCGTAATCACCATTAAAGAAGGTTCAATTGATGTCAGCGAAAGCGGGCTACTTAGCGTCGATGGAATAATTGCTGACAGTTTCCGTCTGGTACGTTTCCGTAATCAGGACCAATTGCAGAAACTGGGACAGGGATTTTTTGCCCCTGTCAACAGCAATGATTTGCCGGTTGCTTCAGATGAAATCAAACTCAGACAGGGTATGCTTGAAGATTCAAATGTGAACAGCATGCTCGAAATGACCCGTATGATAACTGCAACACGAGCCTATGAATCGGTACACAAGGCGCTTTCAAGAATCGACAGATTAGATGAGAAAGCAATCAGCCTGGTTCAGTCATAATTTGACATTTACGAAAATATAAACCTAATTATTTAATATACTGATACAGGAGTTTTTCGCTTATGATGCGTGCACTTTATACAGCTGCAACCGGAATGCAGGCCCAACAGAGAAACATCGATACAACTGCCAACAACCTGGCAAACGTCAACACCACAGGTTTTAAAAAGAGTAAGGTCCAGTTTCAGGATTTACTGTATTACAATGAACGCAGCGCCGGGGTTCCATCTTCAGTTTCCACCCAAGTTCCGGTAGGAATACATGTAGGACATGGTGTTAAGTACGTCAGCATTGATAAGGTACATACACAGGGCAACATGGAAAACACCGGTAATGACCTGGATTTGAGTATTGACGGAATGGGATTTTTTCAAATTCTCCAACCAAATGGAATCATCGCATATTCCAGAGACGGCCATTTCAATATAGACGGAATGGGGCGCTTGGTGACAAATGACGGAATGCTGATGGATCCAGAAATTAATATTCCTGCAGATACCAGAAAAGTTCAAATCGGTTTAGATGGGACTGTATCAATATTTTTGCGAGATGAAAACTTGCCTGAGGCACTTGGCAGCATTCAGTTAGCACGCTTTCAAAACCCAGCAGGCCTGACCCCAATTGGTAAAAATCTCTTTCTTTCAACTCCGGCATCAGGAAATGCAATCGTTGATGCTCCTGGATCAAGTAACATGGGATCTCTCACACAGGGATTTTTAGAACGTTCAAATGTGTCCCTTGTTGAAGAAATGGTGAATATGATTACTGCCCAGCGGGCTTATGAGGTGAACTCCAAGGCTATCCAGTCTGCTGATGAAATGCTTAAAAATACTAACAATCTGGTCAGGTAATTAATTAACTGCCAGGCAAATTTGGATAAAGCAAAAGTATAACAATAGTTTTTCCCTCTACGTACTTAAGGATTCGCATAAATATAATGCCGTCATTAGCGCACTTAATTATTAAAACAAAAGCTATAGCAATGAGACCTTATCCGTATCGTTACGGACTATTGTTGCTGTTATTTTTATTATATTCCGGAACAGTATTTTCCAACGGGAATACTGCCCCTGAAGCACAGCAAATCAAAATTTTCCTGCCACAATCTTCAGTGATTAACAGCGATGAATATCGACTTGGTGAAATTGCCCAGCTAGAAGGGGAAGATTTCATACTGTTGGACAGACTGGCCAAAGTCGTCATAGGACGTGCACCTTTGCCAGGAAGGAAATTAACCGTTACCCGTTCTCTGATTCTCTCCCGCTTGCGCTCCCACAAAGTCAACATTAAGAAATTCGTTTTTCCTGGATCAGACTCAACAAGCATTCAGCGGGCAGCACTCAAAATATCTGGCAATGATATAGAGCAGGTAGTATTGAATCACATTAAAGAAACAAAAGGTTTTTCTGACTTGAAACCTCGTCTGCTGGCAAAGATAAGGGATATTTTTCTACCACGCGGACAGGTAAGCTATGTAATTTCCTCAAAAGGAAATTACAAAAAAGAAGGCGGTTACCGTAATTATGAGGTCGAGTTTAGTGTTGATGGCAAAGCTATCAGGAAAGTCTCAGTACGGACATATTTAAAAATTTACAAGGAAGTGTATGTTGCACGCAATACTATCAAACGTAACCATATAATTGAAGAATCGGATTTGTTGAAAATTCGCAAAAATGTGGACCGCATGCCGCGTGAATATGTAACAGACAAAGAACAGCTAATTGGCAAAATATCAACACGTACAATCACTCCAAGCGAAGCGATTCAGGGAAACACACTTTCAGATCCGCCGCTGGTGAAATCCGGAGATCGTTTGCAAATTGTCTTCGAAACACCGTTTATACGTCTTTCTGCACCTGGAATTTCATTGGCCAAAGGCCGAAAAGGTGAACGAATTCCGGTGAAAAACACAGTCAGTAAAATCGTGGTTTTTGCGACTGTCAAAACCAGAAATATGGTGTTGGTAAATTAAATTGATATGGTTTCTAAACTAGAATTTTCACAATTTTAATCAGTGTATAAATTATTAATTCCATTTTCAGGTTTATTTCATTGGTTTCTGGCCACATTTCTGGTTCTGAGCCTCATAGGTTGCGTTCCGTCAAGACCACAACCGAAACCTCCTGCTGAGGTTTTGGCCGCTTATGAAGTAAAAAAAATGAATGACAATTTAAAACGGACTGCAAAGCGCTTACGGCGTAAGCGTATTTCTACAAGCAGAAACCGCTATGAAGGTTCCCTCTGGCGATATGAATCCTCATTTGGTAATTTGCTAAGGGATCATCGTGCACGTTTCCGCGGAGATTTGTTGAGTATCAACGAAATGAGTTTAATAGTGAATGTGCCTCCACCCAAAACACCGGCAGAGGGACAACCTGCCGGAGGTGCAGAAACAGCGAACGTTGCTCTTGAAGCTCTGACTCTCAGAGATTCAATTGAAGAAGAACAAAATCAAATTTTGCGAAATCTGGATGGCATTTCTGCACGTGTCATTCGTGTACTTCCCGATGGAAACATGCTTATCAAAGGTCAAAAAATCGATTATCGCCAGCGTAATCAAGTCCGTTATATTACGACTGTTACCGGGATTTTACGTCCTGCAGACGTAAATGATTCAAACGTTGTTTCTGCCAGTAAACTTGCAAATCCAAACGTTAAAATCAAGCGTCAGCAAAGCGGAAGCCTCGTCCGCGAGCGCCTCCAAAAACTTGCACCATTGCTGGGCAAGCAAAAAGCCGGATTCTTAGGTCGCCTAGGTGATATGGCTAAAGGCGGTGCACAGTAAAGAGGAAGGAATTTCTCTGATATTCTCCGCAGTCTTTTCAGCATCCACAGGTTTGTCCAAAGCCGATCTACTCCCAAAACACCTCAATAATTTCTCAAGTCATTCCCATACGGAATAACAAATATATACTCAAAGAAATTTTCCTCTTGACTCCATGTCAAGGGAATGGGGGTTTTTGAATGCTTGAAACCCTATACTTTTCTTAACCTTTTTCATTATTGTCTGCCCCAATGTGAAACTGTTATTACTTGAAATTTGCATTCAGATTTTTCAATGGCTTTGTTATACAAGTAGGTGACAATTCACTTTATTATTCAGATCACATTGCTTAACTGATTATATGACAACAGTTACAAACACCGATGCGCCCTCCCAACTAGACCAACAACTGGAACTTCTGTGCTCGTTTAATGTACAGATTCCTTGTAATCCCCAAGGAGAATTTGCTGCAAGCAGCTTTAAAACACTGTTGCAATCACTCAATACAAATCAAATCTGTGATTCCTTGCGTGGATCCTACCACGATGTGCATTTAAAGAAATGGAAAGAATACGCACAAAGGGAATTTAATGAGATGGGTCGAATAAACCGCTTACGTTTAGAAAGTCTAATGCAGCTTTCTGATCAAGAAATGCACCAGACAATTTTCGAAGGGATTCTCCTTTTTGACATCAATCCCGAAAACGTTGCCCCGTTAGAGTTACAGGAAAAGACTGGTGAGTTCGATGAAGAAGGAAAACCAGTAATGAGTACTATGACCTTCGATGTTTTTCAGAAGGGGGCAATTCATGGAATTGAAGGACTAGAAAGATTTTTACCTTCTGCCTCAATTAAGGGAGAAGCAGGAATGGATGCACATCTTGAGGAGGAATTTTCCGGAACAGACCTCATGAGCAATTTCAAACAGGAATCCGGGCAGTTGATCAAGTCACTGACTACCATAGGGAGTTTGGGTGGAATCGGACACAAACCTGATTCTGATATGGATGCACAAATCATTATTAATTCCAATCCGGAATTCAAATTCAGCTGGAATGATGCAGATTTTCTTGTCGCACTAATTGCAAATGTAATGGAGTCTTTTTATGACGACTATTACATTAATGGCCTCACTACTCAAGAACGACTGGTAACAAAAAAAGCGGCTGCCGGAACTTTAAGAGAGCAGTACAGTGCAGGGTTAAGCGAAGAAGAGCAACAAGTGATAGAATTTATATTTGCCAGCAGCTACCGCAAAGAGTTAAGGAAACTGATTCAAGAACATATACAAAAACGACCCGCAGAAGAGCAAAAACAATTCTTCCAAAAATCAGTGATTTCAACTTTAAATAAATATCCTGATTGTGAAAATTTTCTGGAGCCGCTTAAAAAGTTTTTCTCATTTTTGAAAATAGGAGGAGGAGATTTACAGCAAAAAGCCTTCCCCTATTCCTTAAAGCAATTGAGTAAAGAAAAGGTTTTAAATTGTTTGACAAATTATTACCGTACAACTTTTCTGGATGTGGCTGGTGCCCGTCAAATTTTGTGGCGTTATGGAGTCAATAACAATCTTGCACCTGAATCTCTTCCGGAGGAAAAAAAGAACGAATGTTTTTTGAACAGCTTAACAAATAATTCTCAGCTTTCAACACTCTTGACTGAGTTTTTTGAATATCTTTCTTCTCATGTTGCATATGCTTCTATGAACAAACTTTCAGAAGCAATGCAAACACTCAAACAACACTTCAGTTCTCATAATGTTGTATTTAAGGATGGACTGGAACAGCAGGTATTGTCAAAACTGGAAATAAATTACAGTTCCAGGACTGTTAGGATGATTGAAACTTTTTCAAACGGACAAGCCAAAGATCTCGAAGCTGAAATTGAATATCCGTTACATCTCAAAATCCAGCAGGCAGAAGCATACCTGACTAAAAAATATCCGACTACCAAAATTCATTTTTTTACTAATATTTTGCGGAAGCAGCGCGCCGGTCAGCACACACCATTTTTGGTTTCTCCAGATGGAAGTATGGCCTATGCACTGATGCTTAACGATTTTCTTCTCAACCCTGCTGCTATGATCTGTGGTATTACACCAATGCCTTTTGACCTGCCGAAAAATTTTAAAATTCTCTCCTCAATTGGAGTTTTTCCTGAAGCAGAATGGACCCTGAAACAAAACCTTGCTGCTGAATATAGAAAAAATAATAAAGTTACTGAAAATGATACAGGTGAAGTACAGATTAATAAGAATGTTACTGAAAAGAACCAAATATTGGAGGAAGAGACAGAATCATTCATCTTGGGAAAGCTACCAAACTGGGGTGAAATAATCATTCCGCGAGAAATGTTTTTGGGGCACGCAATTCCCATATTTTTGAGGGAAAGTGAGAAAATAAGTCACCGTAACCTTCCCAAAGCTCTTCTCAATTGCTGGTGGCTGGAAATGATTGTCTGTATTGATGAAGAAGATGAACTGCCTACAAGTTTGACCAGATTGTTATGGAATCCGGAGGGACGTTACTTTATTCGAGAAAATCGAAAAGGGCCTCTGATTGATGCAATTGTTAGGATGGAAGACGACTACCCTGCTTTACAGCTTGACCCGTGGTGGCTTAAATTTACTGAAATGCTGGTACGTTTTGAAAGCTATGAACAAGAGGAGGAAGAAGAACCGGATTTTGAACTCAACACGCTGTCTGAAACTCAAAAAAATATTGTTTTTTGCTTTGCACAGCACATGCGAATTTCTGATGTTATTAATTTTGGAGATGACGGAAACCCTGTATGGTTAGACGAAAATTCAACCTGGCGCAGCAGAGCATTAGTTGATTTTTATAAAATTTTCTTCTCCATTCCCGAAGACCGTCGTGAATTAATTCGATTTTCAGAAGGGCGGGATGACGCAGGAAACAAAATGGAAAAAATACTGAAGAAGCTTTTTCTTGAGTCAATGACTCGAGTTGAGAATAAACTTTGTAAAATTGGACATACACGCGCTCTGACTCAAATATCCAATCAACTGGCACGTCTGAGTGAGAAAGGATTTGAGAAAGAAAAAGCAGCCAACATTCTCAGCCCTTTGCTCGATGTTGTAAATCAACGTGTTTCAATTGAGGACAGGAAGGTACTGGTAAAACTTAAAAAGAAAATCCCACTCAACAAACTTGAACAAATGCAGGCTAAGATTGTTTATGAGGAATTACAAAAACTAAAAAGCGTACAAGGCAACATTGTTGATTATTTTAAACAGTATGACTTAATAATGAAGGAAAGCTGGGTCAGAAAAACCATCACAAATGCTAAGGTAAGTGTTGCAGGCGACCCACTGGAAAATGTGATTTTTAAATTCCATTTTGAAAGAAACTTTGAAAGAAAACCATTTCAGGTACTGTTACCTATTTCAAAAAGTTTGAGTATTCCTCGATCAAGAATAAAGGTTGAGTTTGTACGAAAAAGTGGAAAATGGCAATTCAGTTCCATGTTGAGTCGTAAAGAAGCAGGTGGAGGAAAAAGTGGTGCAGAAACAGTTATTCCGATGTTTGAAGAAAATCTGGTGGAAGGTATTGCACGTTGTACTTTTAGCGGTTACGTTGGCTTTGGAGGCAAATATCTTTCTACTTTTGAAAAACCTGCCGCACAGGTTCATAGTGATGTTGCAATGAATCCAGTTTCGGGTGGTGCATTGTTCACATTGGCTACTGAAATAATATCATTTTTCTCGCATTTTTCTGTTTCATCACGGGAACTGATGGAAAACATTCATTACATACGAGATGTTTTGATGGTGTGTAATGTCAACAAGCTCAATATTATTTCACTAATCGTACGAGACAATCTTGGAGAGCAATTTGTTATCGCTTTTGATATTAGACAAATTGTAATCAAAAAGGTTCCACCTAAGTTAAGAATTGGTGGAGATTCTGCCTTGGCTGAATTTTTTATGCGTCTCAATAGTCGGGAGTGCCGGATTTTATTCATGCGCCATTTATCTGCTCTAAAAATTCCAATACGAGCATCACACCTGCCTCGTTTGCGGATTTGGGTCAATGGAGCAAATTATAAACTTCCTATTACTCCAAAATTTCAACAGAACTATCTCAACGGGATTGCCAACACACTCTGGCCTAATGATTCAATTGGTACAAGAGAACATCTGCTGCCACCTCCACTGACAAGAACATTTGATCAGATCGGCAGAGCATCGCTCCACGGCTAATTTCATTTTACCTGATGCGGGTGGCAAGAAAAAGAACAGAGAAATAAGTTCCCTTATTTAACCTGTATTCGTATAATGACATTGTCAGATGGTTTGATATCTTTATAACCAAGTTCCTTAGCTAAATCATGGCCTCAAAAGAACCAATAGAAAATCCAAATACACCAAATGTTAATTTCATCGGCTTTCAAAAACAACTTCGTGAAATTATCAAAGATATTAAACAATCTAATAAAAAAACTGGGCTAAATAAAATATTCGGTGGCAAAAAACAGGTAAACCCGCATGTTGATGGAAGGATTCTGGGGAATGATGCGCCAAATAACAAAGAGGTCTCAAAGCTAATCAAACAATTAGATAGTGACCCTACCGACCCTCTGGTTCGTTTGCGCCTGGTCAATGCTATGATGGCAGACAGAAAAGTTCATCACCTTCAAACTCATTTGAACATGATGCTTCAGGCTTCAATACCAATATATCTTAGTGATATAACTACAACCTTTCTGCAGTTGGTTATGCATACTTATCGTGCTTATCTGGAGCGTCTGGCAAATCTTCACAAACACAACATGATGGCCATCAGGTCAGAAGTTCTGAAAAATGTGAATATGAGTGGTATAGATGTAGATGACGAAGATACGGAAGATTCCCATGTGAAAGATACTGAATCTATGAAAACCGAAATCCAAATTGCAGAGGCCTTGATAGATAATTGTGAAACGATAATTCAAAGAGTAAAAACCAAGATGACTTCAACGCTTTCACACGAAGAAATTGAAGAGCTGACATCAAAAGAAAAAGCGTCCTCTTCATTTTTTAGTGGCGAATCAGAAAAAGAAAATCCAAATAAGCAGAATATGATCATCAGCAAAGCAGTACAGGCAATTGAAATGCTAAAGCAGGTCCCTCTACTGCATGGAGCAGGACTTGACTTGGCACAACTACTGGGCCGAATTGACAACAAGTTGACATATCCTCTGGTGATGGAGGGCCGAATTCAAATGCAAGCTCTAAAATATCAATTGTTGAGGATTGAATGCGGTGACCGAAGAGCCCGAGAAAACATGGCTCCGGTATACAATCTTGCAGTTGTCGCTTACCGCAAAGCGCTGAAACTTACATCGAAAACTACTCCAAAAAAATCAGATCTTCCTGTTCTTACAGAGTTTGGGAATTTAACCCATTATGGTTTTATACACAGGGATTTAATGCGCTTTACCGAAGATGGTGTAATGAATTTGGTAAAATTAGGAAAAGATTCCGTGGATGCTGCTGTGACTGTTGATGAAAGTTTTGTCCCACTCCAAAAACGTTTAGAGAGCTTGCTGGCTCAGTTGAATAAAGTCGAGGGTGAACACACTTAAAAGTTCGCTTTAAATAAGCTTGACCTGAAACTTCATGTGGAGAGTCTTCTTCAAAAAATTCAAAAAAACTGGGAAACTTACCAACTGGCAGTTCCAGAAAACAAACAGAAAAACAGAAACTCTCAAAAAGGCCCCCTTGAGGTTATCGTCTGTGTTAGTGGAGGAAGCGACTCTGTTGCTCTGTTCAATTTGCTCCAGCGCCTCAGCACACTTCTTCGATTGAAATTACATGTTCTGCACTTCAACCACCAGTTGCGTCCGGAAGCACAACAGGAACAAGATTTCGTCGAGTCACTTGCCAAACTGCATAAAATACCCTTTCATTATAAAACAGCAAAACACCTGAAGCATGGACAGCCTGGGCTACAGGAGTCGGCAAGAAACTGGAGGATTGAAGAATCCTGTCTTTTGCTTGAATCTTTAGGGGGTGGCTGTATTGCTACAGGACATCATGCCGATGACCAAACTGAAACTTTTCTACTAAAATGGCTCCGGGGATCACATATTTCCAATTTGCAGGGAATGCGCTGGAAAAATACTCCTTTCATCCGACCTCTGCTCAACTGCAGCAAATTGGAACTGCAGGTATTTTTAAAAAATAATAATCTGACTTGGATGGAAGATTCTTCCAATCAAAGTAATGCATACTTACGTAACCGGGTACGTCTGGAGTTAGTCCCGCTTTTGGAGGAATTAAGCCGGCAGGGGCTTCAATCCCGGATTAGTGATATGAGTGGACAAAGCAAACTTCTTCGAGAGTGGCTGGATTCACAGTATGAAAAATGGAGACTTCACTGCCAAAATAACAAAAGCGAGGCTCCGGAAGTCTTGTCTTTAACTGATTTAGAGAAAGCAAATGATTTACTTCAGCAGGAAATCATGCATAATTTTATCAATTCTCAAACAGAACTGAAATTGAGTTACGCCAAACTCCAGAATATTTTTGAATTAATTCATACAGACAACAATAACTGGCAATTTAGCCTGTCAAAAAAATGGAGCATTTTCAGATCTCTTAATAATCTGGAATTGCATTTGAACTCTGAATCATAAGAAAACTGATCATCAACTATATAAAATTCACTAGGCAGGAATAAATTCATTATCTCAAGTCCAAATACTAGAAATAATAAAAAGGAATAAAATGCGAATCGGCATTGACATGGGTGGAACTAAAATTGAGGGTATCGCGCTTGCTGATACAGGAGAAGAGTTGATCCGTAAACGAATTGACACCCCAAGACATGACTACGATGAAACTGTTAACGCTATTGCTGGAATTGTCCTTAACCTGGAATCAGAAACTAAACAAAAAGGTACAGTTGGTGTCGGTATTCCCGGAGCAATTTCTCCGCAAACCGGACTAGTTAAAAACGCAAATTCCACCTGGTTAATCGGAAAGCATTTCGACCTGGATTTGGAGTCCGCACTTAAGCGTGAAGTACGCCTCGCAAATGATGCAAATTGTCTCGCTGTTTCTGAAGCAGTAGACGGTGCAGGTGCAGGTTCAAAAGTCGTTTTCGCTATCATACTTGGTACTGGCTGCGGCGGGGGAATAGCAATTGATCAGGAGGTTCATACCGGACATCAAGCAATTGCAGGTGAGTGGGGACACATATCTTTGGGCTGGATGAGACCGGAAGAATATCCTGGCACTGACTGTTATTGTGGTCAGCGTGGGTGTCTGGAAACATTTATTTCCGGAACTGGATTTGAAAATGAATACGAGCTGCAAACTGGAATAAACAAAAATGGTCGTGAAATCGTTGAAATGCTGGAACATGGTGACGCTGCTGCTGAAAAAGTTATGCAGATTTATGAAAACAGACTTGCCCGAGCAATTGCAACAGCAGTAAATTGTTTAGATCCGGATGTTCTAGTGCTCGGCGGAGGAATTTCAAATATTTCACGGATATATAAAACCGTTCCGCAATTAGTACATCAATGGACTTTTGGAGGAGAATTTTCCACACCGATCCTTCCTGCAAAACATGGAGATTCAAGTGGAGTTCGTGGTGCAGCTTGGCTTTGGTAATCAATTATTCCGGGATTTTTCGACTAAATAGGCAAAACCAACCACTTCATAAGTCAATGACAGCGGCAAAAACAACCAACCAACAAACGGAATAAAAGCGAGAAACGCCGGCAGCCAGCCTATTCTAATCGGCATCCAGCGCCACATCTTCCGGAGTTCTACGGCTTCCTCCTGATTTGTCAAACTATCTAAATAAACGATGACACCTTCCCGTCCCATCAGATGAGATTCAAGCATAAAAACAATTGGGAGACCTATAACCGGAATCAAACCGACAAAAATTAGCAATACTGGGAACAGACAGGCTTTAAGTGCTTCTTTCAAAATATGATTTATTTCAGCTAACCAAGCTTTAAAAGAAAACACAGGTTCTTCAATTTGTCTGAAATGTGTTATAATCCGCTGTACTAAACTTTGGTGCCAGAGACTAAGCAGTTCAACAGAAAATCGTAAGGATACCATGGCAATAACAGCTGCGACAGTAAGTTGAATACTCCACAAAACTATTGTACCGACAGCAGCCCAAAACCCGTCTCCACCAAAAAGCCAGTTGATAAACGGACCGAGAAGTTGAAAATAAAACAAACCGTTCAACGCCAGTGAAACTGCAAAAAAGATGAGATAATTAAAAAACATTCCTCGAACAGCCATGCCTCGCAGGCCTTCAATTTCAGCTAAAGCCTGATGCCCGGCACCAAATACTGTGATGGCATTTGTTTTTTGCAGCTTAACTTTTTTCTGCATTTTTTTATTCTTTCACATCTGTTATTTGAGTAGAATTTTATTTCCCAGTTTAAACGACTTATGCAAATTCTGCCAGCGTATGAATAATGAATGATCTTTGCGGTTTTTGATTTTGAAGTAAACACTGTAAAAAGCACTTAATTTGCATGAATTGAGGGGACAATTTTACATCTCAAATCAACCTACAACAATTTACAGTGCCAAAGTTAGCAAAAATTTTCTTATTTGTTGCGTTTTTAATGTTGACAGCATTTTCTGCAGAAGCAGCAGAACTTTGGCGCCTGCGCTATTTTGTGCCAACTTCTGCAGAAAGTGAAATCACATTTGGCTCAAGCAAGGCTGCTGAAAAACTCAATACATCCGGACACAGTGGAAATTTGGTATTTGCAAATGGAATCGGAGTCGGTTACAGCACGTTACGTTCAAACGTAAGTCTCGAAGGAGTTTCCTACATATTCAGGAACGACAGCCTGGATTTATCATACACAATTGGGAACTCGCTCAGTTTTACTTTTGGAGCAGGTCGTTTAATTAATGGACGGGGCGAACTAAGTCTGAATGGAGTTAGCTATGCGACTGAAAACAGTACTGGAGGAGCAGTCTTTTTTAATTTAGGTATTCCTTTTATTGGGGGAGAGTTATTATTGGGTTACCGGCAAAATAATATAGAATATAAGAATTATCAAAGCCAAATTTCAGGAAAAACAGTAACACTTGCTGATCCTGTAAAATTACTTTCGAGCCAGGTAAGTGTCGGAATAGGATTTATTTTTTGAAAATAATTCTATATTTTTATTCTTCAACTTATTGAATAACAACCTGGCTTAATGACACAGTATCATTATCTGTGTTTAATTTATGCTGCTTTTATTATTACTTTACATGTCCGAAATTAAACTGCGATTCATGAAGCGCGCTTTAGAACTGGGTGAACAGGTTCGTAATAAAACTGGAGATAATCCTTGGGTTGGATGTGTGATTGTAAGGGGTGAGAAAGTGCTGGGAGAAGGTCATACACATCCACCAGGAGAAGCACATGCTGAAGCAGATGCAATTCTTAATGCTGAAAAACAGGGCCACTCTCTCACCGGATCAACGCTTTACTGTACCTTGGAACCGTGTTCTTTCCACGGCAGAACTCCATCCTGTGCAGAAACCATTGTTGAAAAACAAATTTCACACGTTGTAATCGCTATCAGAGATCCACATCCAAAAGTTAATGCTGAAGGTGTACGAATGCTCAGGGAAAGCGGAGTACTGGTAACTGAGGGAATAGAGGAGCAGGATGCACGGAAGTCTTTGAAAGACTGGTTACTTAAATACGAATGAGAAAAAACATTGAATATCCGGAGCGCCCCATTGCAGGAGTGGGAGTTGTTGTTTTCCGTAATGAAGAAGTCTTACTGGTTAAACGTAAAAAAGCTCCATATAAAGGACAGTGGAGCATCCCCGGAGGTAAACAGCGGCTTGGTGAAACTGTAACTCAAGCAGCTCGCCGAGAATTAATGGAAGAGACAGGAGTTGAAGTTAATGAATTAACTTTAATTGACGTCATAGATATTATAGTTCCCGACGAAGAAGGGAAAATACTCTACCATTACATCGTGGCAGATTATCGAACACATTGGCTGTCAGGAGAATGCAGTCCCGGAGATGATGCACAGGATGTACAGTGGTTCAACTTAAACAAACTCGGCTCGATTTCTTTGTTAGATAAAACAAGAAAAATAATTCTTAAAGCAGCCGGTAAACCTGATTCGACCTGAGTTGTCTGCAAAGTTAAATCTTTCCTTGAGCTAATTTACTGCTTAATACCTTAGTTATCCTTTTTTCGTTTCCTGAATCCCTCATCTTCCCAGGTCAAAAAGCGTTTGCCAATGACATCTCCTGTGTCTTGAACAGAGATAAAAGCCTCTGGATCAGTATCAAACAAATATTCTTTGAGCCGTCCCAGTTCCAGCATATTAATTACTGTATAAATCACCTGCTTTTCTTCACCTGCAAATCCACCGGAGGCATGGAAATAAGTAAATCCACGATCCAGTTTTTTCAACACCTTTTCTGCAACTTCATCAGGCTTGGAGGAAATGATGAAAATTGATTTTCGCTGAGACAACCCAACCTGCCCTTTTTGCATACTCCAACTGAAAACATACATGAAGACTCCAGTAAAGAGAGCCGTTTCCAAGTGATAAAGGTATGCGTTACTGAAAATAACCACAATGTTTACCAGGTTAAAAACTGTACCAATAGGAATTGCAAAGCGTTTTTTTATCACAGTTCCCACGATATCCAGACCACCAACCGAGCCACCCAAACGCAAATAAAAACCGGTACCAAAACCAGCCAACACTCCTCCAAAAATGGCTGCCAACATGGGATCATTTATTGAAATTTCAACTCCTTGTGTTAATTGAAGACTCAAAGAATAAATCCCCATACCAATCAGTGAAGTGATGATGAATTTCAGAGAAAATTCTCGAAAGCCAATTATAAATATTGGTATATTGAGAAGAGCATAGAGTAAGCTGAAAGAGATATATTCCTTTATAGAATCATAAAACAATAATGCCAGTCCAGTCAGTCCTCCGGCAAAAAAATTGTGAGGCAAAAGAATTCCGTTTACGACAAAACTGAAGATAAAGCAACCAAGTGTCAGCGTTAGTAGCATGTACCAAAACTTCAAAGTACGTAATGCATTTGTAAATTCTTGAAAATCTTCCTTAAGATAATTCATTTGATTTAAAGTAGTTTTGTTGTATTTGCAGAATAAGGACAAAAAAAAACGGGATGACCGCTCGTGCAACCATCCCGTCTTAATCGCTTTTTTCCTAAAATGAATTATGAAGCAGTTTGAACACTAACCGCACAAGGGCCTTTTTGCCCTTCTCCAATTTCGAATTCCACATTTTCTCCTTCTCTGAGATATCCCCCGCGGACCTCAGAATGATGAACGAACAAGTCTTTTCCGGACTCCTGCTCGATGAACCCGTATCCTTTACGTTCGTTGAACCATTTTACTTTGCCTGTTGCCATTTTGACCTTATATTTTAATTAAAAATACTCTTCTAAATGAAGAGAAGAAACCATAATTATGACAGGGAAAATAATAAATGCAAGAAAAAAATGCATTTCACTTTCCACTTTGTCAAAATTATTTATTTCGCAGGCACAGAGACCAGCTCAGTTTCCTTCTCAAGTGTTTCTAGCAGACTGGCGTAAACTCCGCTAAGTTGCATTAGCTCAGCATGTGATCCACGTTCAACTATTTTACCGGCATCAATAACAAGTATCAAATCAGAATTTCGAATTGTACTCAGTCTATGTGCAATGGCAATCACCGTTTTATCATGAAAAATGCGTTCAATAGCTTTCTGAATAAGATTTTCTGTAACAGAATCAACGGAACTGGTGGCCTCGTCCAATACTATTAAATCGCTTTCACCTGCCAATGCACGGGCAAAAACGATCAAGCGTCCTTCTCCCTCAGAAAGATTTTTTCCACCTTCGAGAATTTTGAAATCATATTTCTCAGGCAGGAGTTCAATAAATGTATGAGCATAGACATATTTTGCAGCTTCTTTGACTTTTTCAGGAGAAACTTCCGGACGGTTCAGAGCAATATTGAAGCCGATACTTTCCTCAAACAAATGCGAATCCTGCTGCATCATTGCTATCATCAACTGCAAATGATCCCGTGATATTTCGTAAAGCTCCACACCATTTATTTTGATAGAACCCTGATAACGTGTATAAGTTCTAGTAAGAATACGGACAATTGTAGATTTTCCTGAACCAGTTGCTCCAACGATAGCCAGGCGATCGCCTTTACGGACTATAAACGAGACTCCCTGCAGGACCCATGGTCCATCCTCTGTGTAGCGGAAGTGAACATTTTCAAAACGTAATTCTTCAAATTCCTGAAAACGTTTCATAATTTCTTCTGGAGTATATTTTCTGGAATTGGTCGCATAGGAAGGCATGTCTGCCGTATCTTGATCTTCCGGAATTTCACGAAATAGTTTGTCAATATTTTCCAGTGCAGAAAGCGAGCGCTGGAAAACGGAAATTTGTTGAGTAAATTCTCGAATTGGAACAAAAATGCGGTTCAACGTATTTATGAATCCAACCAAAACTCCAATTGAGACAAGTCCTGTAAGAATTTGCTGGGCTCCATACCAAAGCATCAAGGCCAGTGCAATTGAGGTAATACCTTCAATCACAGAAAAAAGAGCTGCATCATAAAAATTTGAGTGGGTCTGTGCCTTAAAAAAATGCCTGGTTTTTGCTTCAAATTGTTTTCGAACTTTGGCTTCTGCTGCATACAACTGGATTGTTTTTACACCATTCAAACATTCCTGCAGGTAACCAGTAGCGTCCGCAAGCGCCTCCCGAGTCAGATTGTAATAATGCCGCAATCTCGACCGCAGAAAATTGCTGACAAAATATATTGGAGGTAAAATCAGCAGCACTACCAGCGTGAGCTTCCAACTCAGGATTATCAACAATATTAGCAACGCAATTGTCTTAAGAAAGTCGGTAAAAATAGAAAGTACACCAATGGCTAGAGAATCATTGAGTGCTTCCATGTCACTTGTGAGACGTGTCAAAATCACACCAATTGGACGCTGGTCAAAGAAAGAGCGGGGCATAGAAAGGATGTGCGCATAGAGATCACTGCGCATCGCACTAATAGCTAACTGGCCGGTTTTTTGGAGGTAAAATGTATAAATTGAATCTGAAAAATAACCGACAGCAACTGCTCCAGCCATGAGAACCACTATCCGAAACAATCCGTCCAGATCACCGGGAATTACATGTTCATCAATAATTTGAATTAATAGCCATGGCAGGAGCAAAGTTGCCGCAATTGAGAACGGAACTGTAGCAACTCCCAGTACCACGCTTTTCCAGTACGGACGCACGTAAACGAGAAACCGCTGAAATAATTCCCAGTCGTTGACTTCTTTATTCAATATACGAGGTTTCAGGTTTCAGGTTTTTATTTACGATACCGATGAGTTTAAATAGTTTCTGAACGACAATGCAACCAGTCAGGTTTTTCAAGTTTATTACAGAATAGAAATGGACAAAGATTTATAGCCGTTGCCGAATGGAAGCCAACTGGACACAGATTACAAAAATCTGCATTGCCTGATCCAAATCTTCAACACTTGGAAACGTGGGGGCCAGTCTTATAGTTTTATCATTGGGATCATGAGAATAGGGGTATGTTGCTCCAGCCGGAGTCAGTTTAACTCCAGCCTCACCGGCAAGACGGATTATTTCCTGCGCCAGTCCGGGCAATGCGTCAAACGAGACAAAATATCCGCCTTTCGGATTAGACCAGGTTCCCACACCTTTTCCAGCCAACTCGCTTTCAAGATGTTTTTGTACCATTGCAAACTTGGGCCGCAGAATTTCAGCATGTTTTCTCATATGTGCCAGTACACCTGCTAAATTTTTTAGAAAGAGAACTTGCCTCTGCTGATTGAGTTTGTTTGGACCAATGCTCATGACGGCAAGGCGTTTACGAAAATGTTCCAGGTTTTTCTCAGATGCACCCAAAAATGAAATCCCGCCTCCTGCATAAGTTATCTTTGAAGTAGATGCAGTTAAAATTAAATTGTCAACAGTTCCATATTTTCGGCAGAAATCCATCACATTTGCCAACTGCTGCGGATTTTCAAAGAGGTCATGTACTCCGTATGCATTGTCCCACATCACGCGAAAATTTGAGCCTGAAATTTTACCAAGTGCAGCGATTCTTTCCACCACTTCTTCAGAATATACATTTCCTGTGGGATTGGAATATTTAGGAACGCACCACATCCCTTTGATCATGTGATCATTGCGCACCAAATCTTCTACTGCGTCCATATCAGGTCCGTCATCCAGCATGTCTACACTAATCATCCGCAGTCCCAGTTCCTCACAGATGGAAAAATGACGATCGTATCCTGGAACAACTGCCAGATATTTTACTTCACCTTCTCTGGCCCAGGCTGTATTAGGTCCTTGAGAGCCATGATAAAAAGCATGAAGCATGTAAAGATACATCAGTGACAAACTGCTGTGATCCCCACAAATGACTTCGGTTTCCGGAAGGTCAAGCATTTCGCCACCCAGTTTACGTGCTGCAGGAATCCCATCGAGTCCCCCATAATTCCTGAGATCAGTTCCATCCTCCAAAATCAGTTTGTCTTTGAGCAAGCCTTCCATTTCATCAGCAAGCTCCAGCTGTGCAGTTCCTGGTTTTCCCCTGGTAAGGTCCAGATTTAAAGCGGCATCTTTATATTTCTGATACTTTTCTGCAAGTTTTTGTTCCAAAGTTTGCAGTTCTTCTTTGGTTGCATTTTCAAGATTCATAGTTTTTTTGTTTTGGTTTAAGTTTGCGTTTTTATTATCAGTTCCGATCCATAAAGTGTCAATCCTGAATGTCTCATCATTTCCTGTTTTACTTTTCTTTAATTTCTGAAAATTTTTATTTCCATTCAATAATTTTTTTACACAACGGTCCCCCGTCACCAAGAAAATCATGAATGATATTGAAATGGTTTTTTCCGGGCATAGATAGATATTCTGCAGGAACTCCGTGTTTTTGCAGAAAAATAGTATAATTTTTCGATTGCCGCTGAAATTCATGCGATTCATCTGCGCCCACTGCGACCATAACATGTGGAGTGTACACAGGTTTAAGGAATACAGGACTGTTGCGGAGAACTTGTTCTGAAGTCAGCAGCAATTTTGGCTGGAGCCAGGAAAACGGAAATGGTTTAAGGTCAAAAAGTCCGCTGACAGGCAAAAATCCCTTGATCAAATTTGGAGGTAAACCATAGTTTTTTTCCCAATCTGTGCTCAGTAACATTCCTGTCAAATGACCACCGGCAGAATGTCCGGAAACCGAGATCCGCTCCGGATTTCCGCCAAAGTCCTCTGCATTGCGATAAGTCCAGGCTGCCGCGGCACGCGATTGACGTACAATCTCATCGATGTTAACTGAAGGACAAAGAGCATAGTTAACCAGCACCGCCGTAATTCCGTTTCGTACCAACCCTTCTGCCACAAACGCAAAATCCCTGCTCGTCAACGAATGCCAGTAACCTCCATGAAAAAAAATGTGAATAGGACTACAGAGTTTTTCAGCAGGAAAAATGTCAAGGGTTTCCGACGGTGTTGGACCATAAGCCACTGCGGAACGGTTTGAATATTCTCTGAGGACTCTTTGGCTTTCGGTAAAATAGCTTTGAATCAACTCATCTGTATTCTCTACAATAAAGCGCGGATTGTATTCCTGGTCTATTTCTTCTTGTGTTGAAAAGGTGTGGTATAGCATTTTAAAGTCAGTCTTTCTGCGATTTTTTCTCAGTCCAAATCCTCAGATCCAAAACATTTATAAAGGTTTTTCTACATCACGTTTTATATATAACGGTTGCACTGGAAGATCCGGATCAAATGCAGATGAAGCTAATTTATATGCACCCAGGCGATCTAAAAGCTGAGCATCCGGAACTGGATAATCCAAGGGCAGCAGAACCAGTTGTTCAAACAGTGGCTCATGTTTTCGCCGCTCAGGGTTGACGCGATAATGGACAACCGGAACACCGCCTGAGATTTCAATGAATTTTTCTAGACTGGTGAGTTGAATTGCAGTCTGTGCTACCGGATGATCATCTACTATGCGAAAAACTGAGTGAAAGATTTCTCTACGGGTACAGTTAAGCAATACAGGAAAATCATTTTTCAGGTGCCTGATTTGTCCTGCAAGTAATTCAAGTGAATTGACTGGAATTACCGGTTTATCGTGAACCTGGGCGAAAGTTTTGGCCACGCTCATTCCAATTCTGACTCCTGTGTAAGAGCCGGGACCGCAGTTTACAACATAGGCATCAACTTCCGCTAAGCTTAACTCTGCGCTTTTCAGCAAATCATCAATAACTTCAAAAATAATTGTTGCATTCCTCCGATGACACAGAGAATAGTAATTTGCCAAAGGCACTCCATTTCGGGTCAAACACAAACCCAAATGTTCAAATGAAGTATCCACTGAGAGTCTAATCATGTACTATCCTGATTCAAAGGGGCTGTTGTTTTTTGTAAAGATTAAATCGATTGTTACAAAGTTTTTAAAAGTGTGTCAAAATCATCAAATTCACTTTTAATGATTAATTGTCTTTGATATTCTGAAACGGTTTTGAAATACAAGTTTAGTACGGGTTCATCCGTCAAATGATCTGTAATAAATTCCGGCCACTCAACCAAAGTAATTCCATCATCGGCAAACAGATCTTCTCTATCAAAATCATCGAGTTGCTCCGGTGCAGTCAAGCGGAAGAGGTCAACATGAAGAATTGTCCATTTGCCTGAATAAATGTTGACCATAGTATAGGTTGGAGAAATAACTGTTTCATGAGGGATGCCCAGACCGGCACAAAGACTTTTTGCAAAAGTAGTTTTTCCGGCACCCATGTTTCCCCAAAACAAGAGAACAGCACCTGGAAACAAATGTGCTGCAGTTTTTCTGGCAACAACATCAGTTATTTCCAGTGAATTTAGCTCAAGTATTAGTTTACTCATCAAACTGTCATGAATCCAAGAGTGCTCATTAGTTGTCATAATTTAGGCTATGCTGCACCTTCCGGAACCGGAATATCTACTGTAGAAAAGTGGGACATACGGAAGCTGAATTTGGAATTACATGCTGGAGAGAAAGCTTGTTTCCATTTTCAAAATGAGGAGCAGAAACAAGTATTGTGGCGTATGTTTCAGCAAAAGCTCAAGCCCAAAACTGGTTCTTTACAGATTTCAGCCAATACTCACCTTCACACTGACGACAGCTTATGGGAAGGTACAGACAAGAAAGCGTCACTACTGGAAAATATGGAATCTAAACTTTTTTCGACTCGTCCGTGGTTTGGAGGACAAAGAAAAAATATGGATATTTTGAAGGACCGTTTAGGATTGACCGGACGAATTATTAATCTCCCCGTTAATGAACTTATGCCTGAGTATGCAGCACGATTTTGGGCTTTGATGCTGGTTGCGGCAAACACAAAAGTAGTTTTGATAAACCGCTTACTTTCACAATTGGACGAAATAAGTTTGCCTTTTATTCAGGAATGGCAGGAAAGTTTTTCTGGAATTACAGTAATATTCGGAGAACATCCTGAATATTTCAAGGCAGTTAATTCAAGAAAAGTAGAACAACAGGACACATTGAAATCTTTTTTCAGCACTAACATCAGTTTTTCTGCAGACGGACTTGCAAAACATTTTTGATGGACTGTTAACTCAAAAGCAGTAAGCGTCAGTTAGCTACTTCAAGGTTAAGGTCCGAATATTTATAAAATTTCTTTAGCTCAAAATTCTCGAAATACTAAGAAATGCAATTTAGTAAAAGCTTTATCCGCCAAGTTGCAGATGCAACGGACCTTGTTGACTTGATTTCTGATCATGGCGTCACGCTTAAAAGAGCAGGTTCCAGCTACAAGGGACTTTGTCCTTTCCATTCAGAAAAAACGCCCTCATTCAATGTAAATCCGGAGCGTGGTTTTTTTCATTGTTTTGGCTGCAGCGTCAGTGGAGATGGTATAAAGTTTCTGATGCAATATGATCGTCTTTCTTTTTCGGAAGCAGTAGAAGAGCTTGCTAAACGCGCCGGTATCCCTCTGGAAATTCAGTCCGGAGGACCACGGAGTTCCAATCCGGAAGAAGACCGCGGATTACATTGTCTCAAGGAGGCAGCGGCTTTTTACAGTGAAAAACTTTCTATCCCGGAAGGAGAAAATGCTGTCAAATATCTACAGCAGCGGCAGGTTCCGGAAAGCATGTGGAAACAATTTCAAATCGGCATGTCTCCGGACGAATGGCAGGGTACTTTGAACTATCTACAGAAAATAAATATTTCTCTGGCAGAAATGTCCAGAACGGGTTTGATCAAGGTCAGTGAAAAATCAGCAAGACACTATGATACTTTCCGGGGACGCTTGATGTTTCCTGTTAAGGATGTCCGCGGACGCTGCATCGGATTTGGGGCACGTGCGATGAAACCGGAAGATAAGCCTAAATACCTCAACAGTCCTGAAACTTCATACTACCGTAAAAGCCAGGTACTTTACGGCCTACATGAAGGACTTACCTCCATTCGTAAAAAACGTCGACTGATTTTTGTTGAGGGCTACCTTGATGTCATCCGCCTTCACGAAAACGGTTTTACTGAAGCAGTAGCCCCATGTGGTACAGCCCTGACTCAGGAACATTTTAAAATAGCCCTGCGCTACGCAGATACAGTAATTTTGCTTTTTGACGGTGATTCTGCAGGAAATAATGCCGCACTCAGGCATGCTCATCTTTTGCTTCCTGTCGCCCTTGAGTCCTACATCCTTACTCTTCCTGAAGGAGAAGATCCTGACACATTTTTATTGAATAACGGAAAAGAAAATTTTGATGCATTCCTGAATCAGAAAGTTCCGGCTCTGGATTACCTGGTTCAACAGACCATAAAAAAATATCCAGACAGTATCCAGGGCAGAATGCAGGGTCTGGATGAACTGTTGCCGGCATTGTACGAAATCCAGGATCCTAAACGTCGACAACTCACTCTGATGACAATTGGTGAAAGAATGAAGATTCCTCCGGAATTATTGTCGAAAGAGTTAAAAAGAAAAGAAAACAAAAGCTTGCATAAAAATAAAAATAATGATAAAGTCAGTTGTTTATCTGAGAATAATAAAGATTCCCAAGATGAACAGTGGCTGTTACAGTCATTGTTGCGCAAAGGCAAATTATGGCCCCGTGTCCGGGAGCATCTAAAACCGGAAGAATTCCAGACACCAAATTTACGCCGGCTTTACGAAAAATTATTGCAGCTACCTGATGCGGTATTTCAAGCTTTCGATCCTTTTACTCTGGAGAAATCTGATCCTGACCTGTTTCAATCATTGATGTTGCTGCTTTCTGAGGAAATTCCAAGTCACGACTTTGGGCTTTCACTCTTGCGCATGAAAGAACGAAACTTGGAGATTGAATATCAGGAGTGGCTACTTCACAGTAAAAGTAACGAGGAGCGGGCACAGGCTGCTCTAAAAAGAAGACTCGAAGAAAAGAATTTGAAAGAAATAAAGCAAATTATCGACAATATATTGACTCAATAATCTCTGTATACAGCACATGAACACAGCAAATAAAAGTGATAACGAATTTTCATCAGTAGAGAAAAAACTTATCAAAGAGCTGGTTTCGGATGGACGTGAAAAAGGGTTTGTCACAATTGACGAAATCAATGAAAGTCTTGGCGATGAAACTCCATCTCCAGAACAACTGGAAAAAATATTTAATATATTTGCTGAAATGGACATTGAAGTAATTGATTCGGAGAAAAAAATGGATATTGTAAGTGATCAAACAGATTCTGCTACTGAACTGGATAATGAGACTGGTGAACTCAACCTTGACCCTGGAATAGATAATTCTACAGACGATCCTGTTCGCATGTATTTACGTGAGATGGGAAGTATCCAATTGTTGTCACGTGACGGAGAAGTTGAAGTTGCCAAAAGAATAGAAAAAGGAAACGCAGACTTAATAGATATATTCTCTGATTCAAAATTGATTTTGCTTTATCTGCAGAACCTTACCAAGCACCTCAAAAACAAGAAAATAAAGACACGGCATGTTATTTCAGGATTGGATGAAGATGACAATGTGATTGAAGACGAAGACAAGGCTACCGTCAAACTAATTGCTCAATTCGATGTACTTTGGAAGCACCATCGTTCTGTGAATAAATTCCAAAAACATCAGGCCAAACGAAAGCTCCAACCTGCTGAAAAGAAACGTCTGGAAGAAAGCGAATCATTATTCAAAGATGCAATTCGTAACATTAGTTTTAACTCACGCCAAATTGAATTAATGTGCGATGAGATATTAAATCACAAGGAAAAGATCAACCTGACTTTCCGCAAGATGAACTCCAATATAAAAAGTTTAGACTTGCCCGTTGAAAAAATGGATCAATTGTTTGAACAATTGAGTTCTGCAACCAGTAAAAAAGCTAAAGAGAAAACCGCAAAAGACATTTCTGCTAAAACAGGACATCGGTTCAGTATAGCAAACCGTTACTTTGAAAAAATAGAACTGAACCGGAAGCGTATCAGCACAATGATCGAACTGACAACCCTCTCCTTGGATGATTTTAACCTTGAAGTAAAAAGTCTTAAACAAGTAGAGAGAAAGGTTAAGTCTGCAAAAAGCCAGCTAGTGGAGGCAAATTTACGGTTGGTGATCAGCATTGCAAAAAAATACACAAACCGCGGACTGCAATTTTTGGATCTTATTCAGGAGGGCAATATTGGTTTAATGAAAGCTGTAGACAAGTTTGAGTATCGTCGAGGATACAAGTTTTCAACTTATGCAACCTGGTGGATTCGTCAATCAATCACACGTGCCATTGCAGATCAGGCACGGACAATCCGGATTCCTGTTCACATGATTGAAACAATCAATAAACTTTCGAGGATATCACGAGCCAAGGTACAGGAACTTGGACGTGAACCTACTGCAGATGAGTTATCTGAAGATCTTGGAATGCCTTTGTACAAAGTTCGTAAAGTACTAAAAATTGCCAAGGAACCAATCTCACTTGATACACCAATTGGTGATGATGAGGATTCGCAACTCAAAGATTTTATTGCAGATGAACACATAAGGGATCCAGGTGAAGCTACTGTTTCTTCAAACATGGGTGAAAGAACACGTGAAGCATTAAAAACTCTCACTAAGCGTGAAGAGAATGTGTTACGTCTACGTTTTGGCATTGATTCAATCAAAGATCACACCCTGGAAGAAGTTGGTCAGGATTTTGATGTAACCAGGGAACGTATTCGTCAGATTGAAGCAAAAGCACTGCGAAAATTGCGTCATCCAACCCGTTCAAAATTACTCAAATCATTTTACGAATAATGAATAAACGGGGCCCTTGGAATTCAGGTATCATTTCTAAAATGCTGGAAAGCGGAAATTTTCATCAACTGAAATGACTGTTTCATGCTCTCAATCAGGTCCATGATATTCTTTTCAGGAATGAGTTCCAGGAGTATTTAGACTTTTCAAGATTACATCATAATCAGGTTTAAGCTTCAAAACTGTGTAGAAAATACTAATCCTTGTTGCTTGAACCTTGAACCATACCACTTGATACTGATCTTTCCTGTATGAGGTTGTTCCGGAATTTTCTAATTCTGCTGATCATCAGCTGTTCGACTGCTGCAGGCATTCCGGCGCAAACTTCCAAGACTTCCGATCCAGTCATAATTCAAAATGTAGAGCTACTGCGTCACGGCAGGCAAATCAGCGTGCGTCTGCTGACAGACAATCCACCAGTTTACGTAATCACAGAAAACCTTGCTTCCCGGACACTGGTGATTAAGTTCAACAATGCCCGTATCGGTTTTTCAGACGGCCGGAATGAGCGTCTTTTCAATGATCCGCAGCTGGCAGGAATACGTTTTTCAGCAATTGATGGAGACAGCTGGGCACAGTTCAAATTACTGAAAAAAGATTTAAGTTATTCTGTCAGTTCCCTCACGGAACAAAATGGAATCCAAATTGATTTCCGTCCCGCACTCCAAATTGAACCCCTGCCTGATCCGCCGGAAGATGCTGCGTATCAACTGGTTTCTATAAAATTTGATGCCGGCAATACTGATTTTACACGTTTGACTTTCGGTTTTACAAAACCTGCAAAATTTTCTGCAACTGGTTCTGTTCCGGAAGACAGGCAGCCGCCCCGGATTTTTTTACTTGAAAACAGCCTTCAAACTCAACTTACTATTCGCCTGCCTAACACTTTACCGGAAAAACAGCTGTTAAACCTTGATTACAAGGATGCCCGTTTGGAGCTTCATGCACTCACTTCAGAAGTAAACCAAACCTTTATTGAATTGAAACTCAATGCAACAGACGTGAGTGTGGAACGGCATTTTGTTTCCAGGCCCGTCCAGTGGATACTTGACATTCACGGTACTCCGTTAAAGGGCAAAATTGCAGCAGATCTTACGGAAGGGAAAAAGTTGAGTCCGGAAGATGCTGCTGCATTTGAAAAAGAGGAAAAAGAGCGCAGAATCAGGGCTTCTAAAATCAATCCTATTTTTCAGCGCGGTGAAAATGCTTTCAGAAAAAATTTGTACGATGAAGCTGTGTCCCATTACAAAGAAGCCTATGCGCTCGGGAAGGAACACACAGGAGATGAATTTGAAGATCCGCTTCACCCTTTGTCTGCACGTGCTCTCTTCCGGATTGGAGACACAATCTACACCATGCTGGAGCGCAGGATTGGTGATAATTATCACCAGGCAATTGAGGCTTACAAAACAGCAATCCGTATTACTCAGGATGCGGAAAAAATTGCCAAAGAAAATGGAGAAGAATTTGAAACAGCTTATCTTTTACCACATGCCAATTTCCGTATAGGACGCTCCTATCAAAAAATGAAATTTCAGCATGAGGCAGCAGTTTATTACAAAATTCTGCAGGAGCGTTTTCAAAATTCAATTGAGGCAATGGAAGCCAGTTTTTGGAAGGGAATGAGCCGTATTGAGCAACGGCAATGGGAAATGGCCATCAACGAATTTAAAGAGTATCTGCGTACTTCACCTGAACCGAAATTTTTTGCTGTCACCCATTATAAAATGGCCCAGGCCTATTACCAGCTTAAGCGTTACATAACTGCAAAGGAGTTTTTTGATATAGCACGGAATGCAGAAGAGGACTATGCCAAAGACGATCCAACGCTTTTATTTCATATGGGTGAGACATATTATGAAAATGCCGATTACGTTACTGCACGTGAAATTTTCAGATTACTCCTGGAAAAATATCCCAAAGCAGATTTTTCCAAGTTGGTTGCACTCCGATTAGGCGATTTTCTGCGGGATGAAGGCAAAGAAAATGATGCCATTCTAGCCTACAAAAACGCAATCAGCAGTTACACCAGAGAGATTGCGCTACTGGGCAAATTGCGAATTGCCAACATTCAGGCAAAACGCCCTTATTCTGATGAACATCTTGAGGCAATCACGGTTTATGATGAAATACACAGACTCTATCCGGAGACACCACAGGCGAAAGAAGCACTGCTCCGGAAGGGGTTGACACTTACTCTTTACGGATATTACGCACGTGCAATTAAAACTTTGGAAAGTTTCATGGAGAAATATCCTCAAAACGTTTATGTGCGCAGAAATGTAATACAGGAAAACATTGACGAGAATCTAAAAGGATTGATTGACCAGTATTTTCGCCAGGATGACACACTTGCTCTCGTAAGCGCTTATAGTGATTATAAAGCTAAATATTTATTCAATTTCCGCTTTGACACAACCCTTTTTCAAACTGCGGTAGCTCACCGTAAACTGGGCTTTTACGAGGAGACACTGGATATTTTGCGTTTTCTTGAAACACGCTCGGGAGGAACAATTGGCGAACTGGTACAGTTGGAAAAAGCCCTGACACTGCTGGAAAAAGAAGATCTGACTGAAGCCCGTAATATCACAGCAGGATTTCTACAAAAATACCCTGCAAGTCCTTATGATGCAGAAGCACGGCAATTGCTGGCAAAAATTTACCGCAGGAAAAAATCATATCCAAATGCTCTGCTTGTTTACAATCAAACTCTGCAGAAATATGATCAAAACAAGGATCCGCTTTCAGCAGAAATTGTTCCGGAACTCTACTATGATTTGGGAGAACTCCACGAAGAAACAGGAAATTTTGTAGATGCTGGTGAGGCTTTTCAAGAAGCGGTTTCAAGTTACAATCATCCGCTTGATCATCCGGATACACCAGAATATATTATCAACAGCCATTTTCTGGCGGCAGATATGTACAACAAAGCTCAAAACGATACAATTGCGCTTCTGAGCTATCAACAGGCAATTTCGCTCTATGCTGATAGCGAAAACAAGGAAATAAACGAGCGTGTGTTTTGGGCCCGTTATCAAATCGGAAGTATTTATGCTCGTCAGGAAAACAATGAGCAGGCATTAAAAATATTCAAAGAACTGGTGGATCACAAAGATGGTGAAGGCCAGCTTTGGAAAAAACTTGCTGCAGAAAATTTCCGCTCAATATCCAGAAAATTGGCTTACGATGAATATCTAAATGAATGATTATTGATCATACATACAGAATAAATTGTTGGTAACAATTTAGTCCAACTTACACAAAACGCAGCCATTCCCTCAGAAGCAGGAATCTATGAGATCGGTTTATGGATGAGAAGGGTTTTTACAGTTCCAGAACTCTTCCATGTGCAGCAACACTTGCTTTTAACATTTTCTTAAGGTCCCCTCTTTTATATTCTGGAAATTCTAATAACTGTCTTTTGACTGCTTCTATATCACCTCTCAGTGCATAACGCTGAATTACCTGCAGTGCTTCATGTTCTGTCATATGTTGTGCTTCCGCAGAACGGTCATGCTTGGGGATTAAAGTGTAACCGGGAATCTTATTCCTCTCACTCGCCACTTCAAATCTTAACTCATATTTTTTAGATCTTTTCTTTTCCATTCTCTTTCAATTTTAACTATTAAACACATTGCTTCTGCTAATTATTTGCTGCCAAACCCTTTTTGAAGCTGCTCTTGTTCCAGAAATCCACTTGACCTTACATGATGGATTTTGGGATTCACCATTCCTCCTGACATAAAACAACCTCACTGCCATTTCAGATAGGACTGGACTGTTAGTAACGTTACAGATGAGGCACATCCACCTGCTTGATTGAGTTAGTGGAGTTTATATGAAAATCGGTCCAATCTGTTATTTTTTCTCAATATCTATTTAAATACGCAATATCCTATGATTGTCTTCATTTACCATAAACTTTTATCCAATCATCTCCATCGGTAGAAGTGTGGATGTTTTCATCATCACCGACAGCAACAAAAATCCCATTACCGAAACTAATGTCATTAAAATCGTAACTGGCCGTCCGTGTAAAACTAGTACCATTGTCGGTAGAAACAATAACGGCATAGTGTCCAACTGCTACGAATCTATCATTACCAAAAGCTATCGAATATAAATTAGCTGACGTATTCGAATTTCCGCTTAAGTCTTCTGTCCAATTAGTTCCGTTATCTGATCTTATTACTGTTCCACTTTCCCCAACAGCAATGAACTTATTGTTGCCATATGTTATACCATACAGTTGTTTATCATCTACGATTTCTTGAGGACACGACCATGTTTCAGTATTATCTTTGTAATTCGTAGAATAACATACCTTTCCATCGCTTCCAACGCCTACAAATACTTTTGAAGTAACTGTAACAGTTGCAACTCTACAAGTAGCATTATCATCTCCTCCAATAGTTGCATTATCTATTGTTAATACATCTCCTATTTGATACAAACCAGTACCACCATCAGTAATGGAGACAGAAGTTACATTATCCCCAGAAACAATCACAGTAGCTTGAGCACCTGATCCAGAACCACCACTTAAAGCTACTGAAGTATAAGTACCATTATCATGATCTCCACCATGCGTAATAGTACCACAAGTTGCTACTTCACCACTTGCAGTACGATTACCAAATACCACATCATACACATCGTCCATTGAGTTACTTTGAACCCAATTTGATCCATTGTCTGTTGATTTTATGATATTTGTGGAGGCAACAGCAATACCTACATCATCCCCATATGCCACTCCGGTTAATTGAGCAGTAGTTATAGCTTGTGTTGAATTATCCCACGACGATCCATTATCGGAGGAGGTAATGATTTTCCCACTTTGACCTACGGCGATAAATGTTGAGTCTCCATACGCAACTTCGTTAAAATAATATGTTGTTCCGGACGTTCCATTATCCCACGACGATCCATTATCGGAGGAGGTACGGATAGCCCCTGTTTTTCCAACTGCAACAAAAGTATTATCACCAAATGTAATTCCATTCAGATCATAATATGTCCTTGTTGTTGGACTATCTACAACAAACGTACTAATAATCAATGTGGCACTATTTCCTAAAGTGTTCTTAACTGTGATTGT